>JAJYLL010000041.1 GCA_021787735.1 Acidobacteriota bacterium
CTTATGCTGCCGTTGCTAAAATCCAGTTTGACGGAATGCACTACCGGCGCGACATTGGGGCAAAAGGGTTGCGGCGGCTTAAAATCACGCTTGAAAACCACCACCCGGATAACCAGGCGGGCAATCCGCCGCCAGCGTAGAACCGGCCTGGCGTACCCGCTGCGCGGCACGCCGGAAACAACAATGCATCAAGGAGAAGCGAATGGCAGAGAAGGGAAAGGCACTTGTCGGCATCATCATGGGGAGCGACACCGATCTTCCTGTAATGAAGGACGCTGCGGCGACGCTCGATAAATTTGGCGTGCCGTTTGAGATTGATATTACCTCGGCGCACCGCTCGCCGGCGCGCACGGCGGAATACGCCCGCACGGCAAGAGAGCGGGGGCTGAAGGCGATCATCGTGGGAGCGGGCGGCGCGGCGCACCTGGCGGGTGTGGTGGCCGCTGAAACAACCTTGCCGGTGATCGGCGTTCCCATGCCTACCACCTCGCTTCAGGGTATGGATTCGCTGCTTTCAACGGTGCAGATGCCCGCCGGCATTCCGGTTGCTACTGTTGCCATCGGCAAGTCCGGCGCCGTCAATGCAGCCATCCTGGCGGTGCAGATCATGGGGACTGCGGACGCCACGCTGGCAGGGAAGCTGGCGGAATACAAGAAGGACCTGGCCAAAGGGGTCCTGGAGAAGTCAGAAAAGGTAAAGCGCGAGTTTCAGCTTTAGCCCTGGGGAGAGCCTCGGGCCCCGGTTCCCGCTACGGCCTCTTTTGAAATTTGAGCGCCACCGAATTGATGCAGTAGCGCAATCCTGTGGGTCCGGGGCCGTCCGGGAACACGTGGCCCAGATGCGCGTCGCACTTGCTGCAAAGGACTTCCACGCGCCGCATGCCGTGGCTTGAATCGGATTCTTCGCGGACGTTCTCTTCATTCAAGGGGGCGGTGTAGCTGGGCCAGCCGCAGTGCGAATCAAACTTGCTGTCGGAACTGAACAGTTCCGTGCCGCAGCAGATGCACCGGTAAACTCCCTGGTCGTGCAGATCGGTGTATTCGCCGGTGAAGGGCGGCTCGGTGCCTTTCTGGCGGGTAACGTAGTATTGCTGCGGCGTCAGTTCCTTGCGCCACTGTTCGTCGCTCTTGTTGACCTTCTCTTCCGCCATCGATGCCCCCTTCAGACCTGGTTATGGCTTTTGCGCCCTATGCCCCTGTGCGTGCCGCCCTTCGGTCCATAGTAGCAGATGAAAAGCTCTTAACGCAGAGAGCGCAGAGAGTCTCCACGCCCTGCGTTAGAGTTCTTGCGAAGACAGAGGAAACGGAGACTTTGAAACCAAGCGTTTGCCATTGACCGTTTCGGGTTTTGCCCCAACCAAACGCGGCACCGCCGTCCAGTCTGTGCTCATGGGCGGGACGCCCATGCCACGGAAAAGCTGCAAGGCCGGAGACCGGGCTTTGCGCTTCAAATTCATTGCGTGCAACTGATCATGCGCACCGAGAACTGTTATAATTCTGAGTTTTGCTGAAATGCGGAAATTCAAACTGGGTGAGACGCAATGTTCAAAACAATTGAGTGGACCGGCGACGGCGTGCGGATGATTGACCAGACGCTGCTGCCCGGCGAAGAGATTTACCGGACTTACCGGACCTACCCGGAAGTTGCGGAGGCGATCCGTTCCATGGTGATTCGCGGCGCGCCGGCCATCGGCGTGGCGGCGGCCATGGGCGTGGCGCTGGGAGTGAAAAATTCGCGCGCGCAGAGCGTTGCCGAACTGCGCAGCGACTTTGAAACCATTGCCGACACGATTTCGCATACGCGGCCGACGGCCGTCAACCTGTTCTGGGCGGTCAAGCGAATGCGGGACGTGTTTGAAAAAGCGCTGGCGGCTCCCGGCTCGGACGCCCAAAAGATTGGCCGGGCAAAAACGCTGCTGGAGCAGGAAGGCCAGCGGGTGCTGACGGAAGACATCGCCATCAATGAGGCGATGGGCCGGCACGGCGCCGCGCTGCTTTCGGATTCTTCCACCGTCCTGACGCATTGCAACGCCGGCGCGCTGGCCACGGGCGGCTTTGGGACGGCGCTGGGCGTGATCCGTGCGGCTGTGGCGGAAGGGAAAAAGATCAGCGTGTTTGCCGACGAAACCCGGCCTTTCCTGCAGGGCGCGCGGCTGACGGCGTGGGAACTGGCCAAGGACGGCATCCCGGTTACGCTGATCACCGACAACATGGCCGGACATTTTATGAAGCAGTCGCAAATCCAGGCGGTGATTGTGGGCGCGGACCGCATTGCCGCGAACGGCGATGTGGCCAACAAGATCGGCACCTATTCGGTGGCCGTGCTGGCTCGTGAAAACAAGATTCCGTTTTACGTGGCGGCCCCGCTTTCGACCATTGACCTGGAACTCGCTTCGGGAGACCAAATTCCCATTGAGGAGCGCTCGCCGGAAGAGGTGACACACTGGCGGGGAATCCAGACCGCGCCGGAAAATATCAGCGCCCGCCATCCTGCCTTTGATGTGACGCCGCACCGCTACTTGACGGCCATCATCACCGAGCGCGGCATCGCGCGCGACCCTTACACCAAAACCCTGAAGGCGTTTTTTGACCGGAAGGACCCGCAACATGCCTCGCGATAACGCCGCGAAACTGTGGCTGCGCGAAGCTGTAGTGGCGGACGTAAAACGACGGCCGTGTCCATCTGGCGAGGTAAACTCGCCGCTACGAACCCGCAATGGGCCGCAGCTTATTCGTGGTGAAGGGCGACGATGGGGTCCAGGCGCGAAGCCTTCATGGCAGGCCACATTCCGAAAAACAATCCAATACTGATCGAAACCAGGAAGCCGAGAAATACAGACCAGAGCGGCACTGACGACGGGACGCTGGGGAAGAGGGTGCGGATGGAAAAGTTCAGGACATAGCCTAGAATGATGCCCATGACGCCGCCCGCTCCTGTCAGCGTCATCGCTTCCAGCAGGAACTGCCAGACGATGTCCTGCCGGCGCGCTCCGATGGCCTTACGCACGCCGATTTCGCGGGTGCGCTCCGTGACCGACACCAGCATGATGTTCATCACCCCGATGCCGCCCACCAGCAGGCCGATGGAGGAGAGGACCACCATCACCAGGGCCACCATCCCGGTGATTTGATTGAACTGCTTGATGACGGAATCGGCCGTCGCCATGCCGAAATTGTTTTCCTGGTCGGGCTTGACTTTGCGCATTCTCCGCATGACGGCGGTGATTTCGTCCATCGCCTCATTCATGCGATTGGGCGTGGCCATGGCTACGATCAGGTTCTCTTTGGCATCGGGGTAAATTTTGCGGAACGTCCAGTAGGGGATGTAGACCGTTCGATCGTCGCTGTTATCCCCAAGGAACGAGAGCCTTTTGCCAAGCGCGCCGATAATCCGAAAAGTATTGCCGCCCACGATGATGTCTTTGCCGATGGGGTCCTCGCCCTGGAAAAATCGCTTGGTGATATCAGAACCGATCACCGCCACGTTGAGCCGGTGAGTATCCTCAAGTTCCGTGTAGGGGCGGCCGTCAACAAAAGTTGCGCCATTGATAGAGAAGTCCTCGGCCGTGGCGCCCTGTATGCCTGCGTCCAGCATCTCCTGCCCTTTGTACTTGGCGCCCGGGGCTGGGCCGTTGTAGAACATGTCAACCGCAACTTCCTCGACGTCGGGGCAGTACTGGCGTATGGCGACGGCGTCTTGGTACTGCAAGGGTTTGCGCATCCGCTCTTCGCGCGTCAAGTTGAACCGGATGCCGGGCTCAAATTTAAAGATGTAGATCGAGCGTGAGCCGTACTGCTCCATCGTGTCGACAAGGCGGTTGTTCAGCCCGGTGATGATGGATGCCACACCGATCACGGTAGTGGTGCCAATCAGGACGCCCAGCACGGTGAGAAACGACCGGAACTTGTGCGTGCGCAACGTGTCGAGCGCCAGCAGCAGGTTCTCCCGAATGTTCCGAAGCTGTTTTGCCATGCCTTAGTCTATTCCGCCCGCAACGCCTCAATGGGATCAAGCCGGGCGGCCTTGTTGGCCGGGTAAATACCGAAGAAAAGTCCCACCAGTACCGACAGCCCCACCCCAACGACGATGGCGCTGGGTGGTACCGAGGAGGTAACAAACTTCTGCACCGGGATGTTGATGAGGAGTGCGAGCAGAATCCCTACCACTCCGCCCGTGCCCGCCATGACAGCGGACTCAATGATGAACTGCGTCAGAATGTCGCGGCGGCGAGCCCCCAGCGATTTGCGGATGCCGATTTCGTGAGTGCGGTCAGTAACGCTGGCCAGCATGATGTTCATAATCACGATGCCGCCCACCACCATGAAGACCGCTACCACGCCGATGGTGACGGCAAAGATAGTCCCGGTCAGGCGCTGCCACAGGCTCATGATGGTTTCAGAGGCGTTAATGCCAAACGTGTCGTCCTGGTTGTATTGTACGTGGCGCCGGACGCGCATCAGCATCCGAACTTCATCTTCGAGGGGAATCATCTGGGCCGCCGACCAGGCCTGAATACTGATGTTGAGTTCCGGCCGGTTGAAAAAGTACTGCTGGAAAGTCGTGAGCGGGATCATGACAAAGTTGTCCTGGCTTTGCCCGAAGGTGGTCCCGATTTTTTCCGCAACTCCGATTACGCGGAACGACTGGTTGCTCACGCGGACCTCTTTGCCGAGCGGGTCAACGTTGGGGAAGAATTTGTTCACCAGGTCCGTCCCGATAAAGCAGACCGGCGCGCTGTGAGTGAAATCAGATTCCGAGATGTACCGCCCGTAGTCCACTTTCTGCTGGCCGATATCAATCATGCTGGGCGTTACGCCAACAACCGAGGTGTCGTAGATCTCCTGGTTTTGATAGTGCGCGGTACGGCCTCCATACTCGGCCGTTGCACCCATGGTCTTGTAGCCCACGAGCTGTTCCTTCAGGAACTTGTAGTCTTCCATCCGGATGGGGCGGTTAAGGCGGCGCGCTTTCAGATAAGCCTCATATCCCTGCGCCCATTTGTACTGGCTGAGGATAAACGTGTTGACGCCTAGGTTGGCAATGTGCTCGGCGATATAGAGGTTCATGCCGTTGATGACGGACATCACCACGATCAGGGTGGTGGTGGCAATCACCACGCCCAGCAGAGTGAGAAAGGAGCGGAGCTTGTGCGTGTTCAGGGCCTCCATGGCGATCCAGAAAGCCTCGCGCGCCGTCACCCAGGCGTTATACAGTTCACCGTGCCTGCGGCGAGCGGGTCCCACCGACGCTTTTCCGGTCATGGAAGTTTCCATGGAATCTCCCGTCAGGCGGCCCTCTGCTGGTCTGCCCGCGCTGAAACTAACCCACCTTCTCGTCCCGGTCGATCTTGCCATCGCGAATGTGAATGATGCGATGGGCGCGGGCGGCGATGTCATGCTCGTGGGTAACCAGCACGATGGTGTTGCCGGACTGGTGGAGGCGCTCAAACAGGTTCATGATTTCATCGCCGGTGGCGGAATCCAGGTTGCCGGTTGGCTCGTCGGCGAGAATGATCGAAGGATTGTTGATCAGTGCACGCGCAACGGCGACGCGCTGGCGCTGGCCGCCGGAAAGCTCGTTGGGACGATGGTCCATGCGGTCGCCCAGGTCCACCTTGCGAAGCACTTCCTCTGCGCGCTCCAGTCGTTCCGCTGGGGGTGTCCCGTTGTAGATCAGCGGCAGTTCGACGTTGTGGAGCGCCGAAGCGCGCGCCAGCAGGTTGAAAGTCTGGAAGACAAAACCGATTTCCTTGTTGCGGATATAAGCCAGTTCGTCGTCGGTCAGTTCGCTGACCAGCCTTCCGTTCAGCCAGTACTGCCCGCTGGTGGGCGTGTCGAGGCAGCCGATCAGGTTCATCAGCGTGGACTTGCCGGACCCGGAAGGACCCATGATGGCCACGTACTCTCCGCGCACGATGGAGAATGACACGCCGGAAAGGGCGTTGACGCTAATCGCCTCCATGTCATAGGTCTTCCACAGATCCTGTGCAAGGATGACGATGTTGTCCGGCGAAGGTGAATCGTAACCGTCCCGTCCGGTCCCAACTTCAGGTTCTGTCGTCGAGAAAGGTTCCATGTTATTCTCTCAAACTTTCACCAAGCAAATTCAGCTCAGCCAACTGGCCTTCCACCATTACGATGATGATGCGGGCTGGCCCAGGGCCGTGGCGCTGTTGTCAATTCTGACCCTTGCATTGTTCTTCAGCGTGCGAAGCACCTGATAACTACCGGTGACAATCTGCTCACCGGGTTTTACTCCGCTGAGCACTTCAACGTTCATCGTGCCCATGATACCCGTTTTAACAGCCGTGAACGCCGCCTTGCCGTTCTGCACCACGAATACGCCCTGAATTTCCTTCTTTTCGGCGGCCGTCTGGCTTGTGCTGGTGGGCTCCGCTGCCAGGGCCTTGCCCTCGCCATTGGCTTGCTTCTCACGATCAAGCTCAGCCTGGCTGCGAACTGTCAGCGCCTGGATCGGAATAACAATAGCGTCCTTCCGAGTGGCCGTCGTGATCTTGGCCGTGGCGGACAGGCCGGGCCGCAGCCCTTCGGGTGGATTGTCCAGCGTAACGGAAACCGTAAAGTCCTTGGCTTCGCCGGAGCTTGACGCCGTGCTTTGGGCGCTGCTCGTCGTTGTCTGGCCGGAAGTGGAACTGAGGGCGCTCATGCCGACCTCGGTGACGTGGCCCTTGAATTTCTTGTCTGGGATGGCATCAATGGTGACTTCGGCCGGCTGCCCAATCTTGATGCCCAGAATGTCGGTTTCGTCCACGTTCACCACGGCGTTGATGACGGACAGATTGGCAACCTGAAACAGCGCGCTGCCCGCGGAGTTTTGAATGCCGGGAACGACGTTTTCACCCTCATGTACAGGAAGATAGGTGATGACGCCATCGAAGGGTGCGGTGTAGATGGTCTGGTCGCGCTGGTTCTCGATGCTGACCAACTGCGCCTGGTTTTGCAGCACACGGGCGTGCGACATATCACGGTTGTAAACGGCCTGGTTCAGTTGCGCCTTGGCCTGGGCCACCTGCGCCTTGGATGACTCGACGGCCGCATCTGCCACTTGATAATTGCTAAGGTCCTGGTCGAAGGTCTGCCGCGAAATCAGTTGTGACTTGAACATCTGCTCTGCGCGCGAGAAATCGTCCTTGGACTGCTGGAGCCTGGCCTGCGCCTGGGTCAGGTTGGCCTGGGCGGTTTGAAGGCTTGCCTTGGCAGAATTAACAGCCGCCTCTTGAACTTGGGAGTCGGCTTGCGCCGATCTTACGGCCGCTTGCTGGGCCTTCACGCCGGCCTCCTGCTGAACGTCTTCCGTGCGAAGCAGCAGCTGGCCTCTTTTGACGTGGTCGCCCTCCTTAACAAGGATCTCCGTCACTCTGCCCATGGAGTTGGCGTTGACGGTGGCGAACTTGTCCGGAGGCGGCTTGATTTCACCCGAGGCCGTCACGATTGAGGAGAGGTCCTGCCGCACAACCTTACCCGATTGCACGGTGATCAGTCCGCGGTGGCTCCAGGCAATTCCGCCAATAACCAATGCCGCTAGGAGCGCCACGCCGCCAATGAGCAGCATGATTTTCTTTGTCTTGGAGAGACCACGCTTGCCGTGCCCGCCCGGGCCGGCGTGCCGCGAACCCGTGCCTCCCCCGTCAAGATGCTTGATCTGGCCTATATTGAGTTCTGTGGTTTGAGCCATTTTAACCTTCTCAGGGATCTTCTGTTTCAAGAAGACCGGACACTAATCCTAAAGGTGCTGGACCCCCCTGCGGGAACCAAAACTACTGGGACTTGCTGTAACAGCGTTCATTCTCACAACTGTTATACGTACGGGAACCGGAAAAGGTTCCACTCCGAGCATCGTGATGGCCCCCTATTCCCCGTTGGGAAAGCACGCCATCGGAAGCTGTTCCTTTGCTGTCTGTCTAGACAATATCCTACAGCCACTTGGCCTCTAATGACACGCGAATTAGCCCTGAGGGTGGCCGGCTGCCGGCGGTTGAGAAGGGTCCGGGCGGCCTCCGAAATTGCTAATGTGAATTCGCTCTTTCAGGCCACCCTCCAGCCCCAAATTACATCCGTATAAGTCGGAAACCTCTAGAGCCTGTTACCATTAATTCCGAGGGCTTGGAATTGGTTGACTTTCTCGTTTTCGAAAAATAGAATTGAGCATATTGATTCTCCGAGGCGGAGAAGGAGGATGGAGTTGGGGAAAGGACTCAAAGACGCTCGGGAACTCAATAGCCGAGTTCGATGGATTGCGGTGATTCTGTTGGTGGCGGGTGTGCTTGGAACGGCCGGCTTACCTGCTTTTGCCGGCAATAACAAGAAAAAGGAAGAGAAGGCCAAGGCCAAAGAGGAACAGAAGCTTACCAAGCAGGAGCGCAAGCGGCAGAAGGCGATCCAGAAGGAAATGGAGAGCCCGTACAAGCAGTGGATTAACGGGCCCATCGGTTACCTCATTACACCCGCTGAGCGTGCGGCATTCAAAAAGCTTACCACCGACGAAGAGCGTGACCAGTTTATCGAGGAATTCTGGCGGCGGCGCAACCCTAACCCAGGCTCCTCTGAGAACACGTTCAAGGAAGAAATTTACCGCCGTATCGCCTACGCAAACGAGCACTTTTCATCCGGTGTCCCAGGCTGGCGAACCGACCGCGGGCACATCTACATCATGTATGGCCCTCCAGACGAGATTGAAAGCCACCCGAGCGGCGGCACTTACGTGGCCAACCCGAGCGATCTTCCCTATTCCGGTCCGGATGCCTCCAATACGATGACGACCTACCCGTTTGAGGACTGGACCTACCGCTATATCCCGGGAATCGGCGAAAACGTTGAGCTTGAGTTCGTGGATCCAACCCTAACCGGTGAGTACCACCTGACTATGAATCCCTGTGAAAAAGACGCCATGGCGAATGTGCCGGGTGACATGACGGGATGCCAAGGCGGCGTTGCGATCGGGGCCATCTGGAACCCCAACCTTGTGATTAATCCCAGCCAATTGAATAGCAGCAGCAGCGGCGGCTCGGGGGGAGCCATGGTGACGTCCAACATGATGGGCGCGAAGTACGATGAATTCAACCGTCTGGACCTGTACTCGAAGATCTTCCAGGCACCCTCCGTCAAATTCAACGACTTGAAAACGATGGTTACTTCGACGCTGACGGCCCAGCTTCTGCCCTTCAGCGTTCGGACCGACTTTATCAAGATTACGGACGACACGGTGCTTACGCCGGTCACCGTCCAGGTCCCGAACCGCGAGATGCAGTTCGAGAACAAAGACGGCGTAATGCATGCTGTCCTTGACATCTATGGTCAGCTCACAACGATTGGCGGGAGAGTTGCCAGTACGTTTGAGGACAGTGTTGCTGTGGACGTCCCGCAGCATGATTTCCAGGCTTATGTGAACCAGAAATCGGTCTATCAGAAGGCCGTTTATCTGCGCCCCGGTCGTTACAAGCTGAGCATTGTGGTCAAGGATGACCACAGCGGCCATATGGGGTCAGAGAATCTGGGAATTATGGTGCCGCAATACAGCGATAGCAAGCTGAGCAGCAGTTCGCTGATCCTGGCGGACCTGATCCAGCCGCTTCCGACCAGTGAAGTGGGTTCGGGGCGGTTTGTCATCGGGGGCACAAAAGTGCGTCCCAATGTGAATCAGGTCTTTACACAGAGCCAGAACTTTGGTATTTACATGCAGGTCTATAATCTGGGTGTTGACCCGAAAACGCACATGCCGTCCGCGAACATCGATTACCTGATTTCGAGGGACGGGAAGACGATTTTGAACCAGACCGAATCGGCGGCCAGTATCAAGAATGCTTCAGAACAGGTTACCCTGGAAAAAACGATGCCGGCCAAGCTGCTCGCGCCTGGGAAATATACATTGAAGATCAAGATTACAGACAACGTGAAGAACCAGACGGATACCCAGACGACCGATTTCCAGGTTGAGAAGTAGGCGGTGGGTCGAGTGCCGAGTCGAAAGCGGGGATAGTTAACCTCAAAATCAGGTCAGACAAGAGCATTATGCGACGCTCAAAAAATCCGGGGAGAGGCGCAGCACTGATTTCCGCCGGGGCCTTTCTCTGTGTTCTGCTGACGGCTTGCCAGGGCTTCAGCGCCCAATTCGGAAGGGTGTCCGGCAAGGTCACGGATAGTACCGGAAAGCCGATCATGGGCGCCACGGTCCTGTTGACGGGGGCCGGCATTGACGGCACGAATAACCTGCTGGAAGGGTCGCTCAATCGGGTTTTTACAGATGCGCAGGGCAATTTTGCGATCAGCCGAGTGTCTCCAGGGTGGTACTCACTTCAGGTCATTTCTCCATCAAAACTGCCCGGATTTCGAAACAGGGTTGAAGTAAGGCCAGGCGCGACCACGCGGGAAGTCTTTGCGCTGGCTGACATCCTTTCGGGGATCCGCTGGCAGCGCCCGACAAATGATATGCGCGCCTGGAATCAGGGCTGGAAATGGATTCTGCGGACCTCGGCTTCGACCCGCCCGATTCTTCGCTATACAAAGGGTGATCGTGATCGCCACAAAGCGGCGGAGCACACGCCTCTTCCTGCGCAGCACATGGTGGCCATGGTGCCCGGGCGGAGCGGCGACGACGGCCTTTCGCAAGACGCCGGTACAGCTACGGTAGTGGCCTATCTACATCCGCTGGATGCGAACTCCGACGTCCTTGTCGCCGGTTCCGTTAATCGGACCAGCGAAGGCGGCTCCGCGGTTATTGCCGACTATCGGCGCGGCTTCCTCAATCGCAACCACGAAGAGATCAGCCTGGCGGTCCACCAGTTGAACATGCAGGGCGCCGCGAATTTTGTTACAGCTGCCAACGGCCATGATGCGCCGATGTCGCGTGGGATGGTTTTGCGCTATGTTCAGACCCGCCAGCTTTCCGATGCTCTGACGCTGACGGCTGGTTTGGAGATGAGGTATCTGAATTCCGTTAGTGATGCGAGCGCTACGGACCCGGAAATCGACCTTGCTTACACGCTTGATCCCTCGACGGTGCTTAGCCTTAGCTATGGCTCGGCCGGCCTGGACCAGCCTGATACGATGATTCAGCGCATCGGCGACCTCAACGCTTTTCCTCTGATCACCATGAGCAATTTCCACCCGCGGCTTGAAAATGCCAGCCACGCCGAAGTCCGTCTGCAGCGAAAACTACGCCCGCGTTCGCGAATTGAGTTTGCTGCCTATCACGACACGTTTCGGGACGTAGCTGTCTGGGGCGTTGGAGGAGTGCAGGACCTGCGAGATTCGTTGTCGGCCGGGAACGTTTTGATCACTCCTGGAGGGAGCAGGGCTGTCCTGAACGCCGGGCGCTATGGTTCTTCCGGGACGGAAATTTCGTATGCTCAGAAGCTAGGGCCGCGCAGTGAAGTGGGTGTCATGTATGCCATCGGAAGTGCGCTGGCCGCCGGTCCCTCTCCCGAGTTCAGCGGAGGGGATCCCGTGGACGCGGCGAACTTGCCCGATTACGTTCGCGCAGAATTCACGCAGTCGATATCGGGCCGTTTCTCGACGTTTATCCCTGGCCTGAAAACCCAGGTTATCAGCAGTTATAGCTGGCTTCCTCCCGGTCGAATCACTGTGGTTGACCCTTACGGCCAGGGCAGGATGGCATGCCAGCCATTCCTGGGTGTGCAAGTCCGCCAGCCCCTTCCCAAGATTGATATGCTGCCTCTGCAGATTGTCGCCATTGCTGATTTCGGGAACCTGCTGGGTCAGGGCTCTGTTTTGGTCAGGCAGGCAGACGGCAGGTCCGTTGTGCTCACCCCTGCTTATCGAAGCATTCGGGGTGGGTTTGCAGTTCAGTTTTGAGGTCTATGAGAGGGTTCCTCTCGCTTTTGCTCTTAAGGTAGTCCGAGGATCAAATACAGACCAACGTGAGCATTGATGCTCGGCAAAGGGAGGGGTTCGGAGGTTGGAATTCTACTAGTTTTCATACTGAAAATTCCAAAATCCATACAACTTTTATCTCGGTGCCTTAGAGAACCTCGTAAGTAGATCAAGATGCACTGAAAAGCAAGGGAAAGACCGGGATGACGATAAGGAACTCAATTTGCTTTGGTTTTTCTATAAGTCCTTGTTTTGTTCCGGGATAGCGCCGGTTTCATGAGCATACGAGCTCCATACCGCTTCTTGACCCTCCTGCTCGCGATTGTGAGCGTGGCTCTTGTTGTTTTTGCTTTCATCAACTTTGAGCAGAGAAGGGTCTACCAGCTTCCTACCGACGGCGTCTCATGGGTAACAACCCCTCAGGGATTGAAAGCCTGGAGCGTGGCTCCGCATTCTCCCGGCGAGCAGGCGGGTATTGTTGCGGGAGACATTCTTACAGCCATTGACGGCCATACCGTTAAAACTACAGTTGATGCTACTCGCGATATTTTTGAAAGCGGCCTATGGTCCCGGCTTACCTACAGCCTGGTTCGCGGCGGGGAATCCTTTAAGGCTGATGTGGTGCTTGCGCCCGCCGATAATTCGCCGGGGCTGCACGGCTATCTTGAAATTGTTGGTATCCTTTACCTGATCATCGGGGCGTTTGTTTTTATCCGACGGTGGTCGGCAGCAAAATCGCTGCACTTTTATCTGTTCTGCCTGGTGTCGTTTGTCCTGTACTGCTTCTCATACACGGGCAAGCTGAATCTGTTTGATTCCTCGGTTTACTGGCTGAATGTAACGGCCATGCTCCTGCAGCCTGCTCTGTTTTTGCATTTCTGCCTGACGTTTCCGGAAAAGCCTGGTTTTGTGGAGCGCCGGTCCTACTTGATTCCGGCACTTTACGTTCCTGCGGCGTTTCTGCTGGCATCCCACGCCCTCGTGATGTCGGGAATCATCACGTTGCCGTTTCCCATGCTTTCAGTGCGGTGGCTTTTTGACAGTCTGGAAATGGGCCACCTGGCCCTCTATTTTGCGGCGGGGGTTTTCCTGCTTTTCCGCTCCTATCGCCGCGCGAACGTTCCCCTGGCCAAACAACAGCTGAAATGGGTTACGCGAGGTGCTGCGCTGGCGGTGGTGCCCTTTGTTGCTCTTTACGCCGTGCCGTATTTTCTTGGGATGGCGTCTATCCCGGCCGACTGGATGAAATTGTCCGTCCTCTCACTCGTGCTGCTGCCGCTGACGTTTGGCTATGCGATTGTGCGCTACAGGCTGATGGACGTTGATATGATTTTCCGCCGCGGCATTGCGTATGCCCTGGCCACCGCCGCGATCATTGGCTTCTATTTCGGGCTGGTTTTCCTGTTTGCCGACTTCTTCCGCAACAACGCCTTGATTACCACTCAGGGTGGATGGCTGATGGCGATTGTAGTGACGGCCCTGTTGTTTCAGCCGATGGTCACACGCATCCAGGTGCGGCTGGATCGATTCTTCACCCGCGAGCGCTACGACTACCGCAGGACGCTGTTGGATTTCGCCCGCGACCTGGGTTCTGAAGTTCATGTTGGTTCGCTGCTGGACCAGACGGTCGAGCGCCTGGCGGAGACCTTGGGGGTTGACCGGGTGGCAGCGTTTTTGACAACGGAAACAGGGACTCTTCACCTGGTCAAGTCGCGTGGCATCACCTTTGCCGGCGACCTCGACATGACCTTCCTCACTCCCGCCCAAGCCGAAACGGGAAAAGGCTACGTTTTCTTTGAGAGCGTGAAACACCACACGGACTATTCTCCGGCTGCGCAGTTGACCATTGAAAGGCTGGGCCTGCATTACTACCTGCCTCTGAGGGTGAAGGGAAATACTCTCGGCTATCTGGCGCTTGGGAAGACCAACGACGACGATTTTCTTTCCAGCGAAGATGTTGACCTTTTGCAGACGGTTTCCGGCTACGTTGCAATGGCCGTTGAGAGCGCCCGCCTCTATGAATCACTGGAGCGCAAGGCCCTGGAGAACCAGGCTCTGAAAGACTTCAGCGAAAACATTATCGAGTCTATCGACGCCGGCATTGTGGCATGGAACCCCGAGCAGTATATCGAGTCCTGGAATTCCTCCATGGAAAAGCTGTATGGAATTTCCAGTTCGGAGGCCGAAGGGAAGAAGTTGAAGGACATTTTCCAGCCGGAACTGATCTCCGAGTTACCCCGCCACTCGGAGCCTTATCGTTCCCTGAACCTTTACAAGTTTCGTCTGAATAACGCCGCGGGGCGCGCGCTGATTGTGAACCTTTCCACCGTGCCGCTGCTTGGCAAGGACGACCGGGTGATCGGCCGCCTGCTGATCATGACCGACCTCACGGACCGCGTTGAGCTTGAAGACCAGTTGGTCCAGGCTGAAAAACTTTCGTCGATCGGCGTGCTGGCCGCCGGCGTCGCGCATGAAGTGAACACACCGCTGGCGGTAATTACTTCGCAGCTTCAGATGCTGATGCGGCAACTGCCAGCAGACGATCCCCACTCGCCTGTGCTGGATAGAGTTGTCAAGCAGGGCTTCCGAGCTTCGGAGATTATCAACAACCTGCTGAAGTTTTCGCGAGTCAGTGGCAGCGAGCGCGTTGAACTGGAGCTGAACAAGATTATCCATGAGACCCTTTCGCTGGTGGCGCCTGTCCTGCGCGCCGCCAGGGTAAGCGTCCAGACGGACCTTGACCCGGACCTTCCGTCCATTCATGGAAATGCCGGCAAGCTGCAGCAGGTCTTCATGAACCTGATCATGAACGCGCGCGACGCCATGCCCTATGGCGGAGAGTTGACGGTGAGTACTCGTTCCTTCGATTCAACCGTCTCGGTCGAAATCGCCGACAACGGCGTGGGCATTTCCGAGGAAAATCTCCGCAAGATATTTGACCCCTTTTTCACCACGAAAGCGACCAACCGCGGTACGGGACTTGGTTTGGCGGTGAGTTACGGCATCATGCGTGAACACTCCGGGAAGATTTATGTCGACAGCGAGGTCGGCCGCGGAGCGTCGTTCCGTCTCGAATTCCCCGCCTCCAGGAAACCGGTCCATGTCGTCTAAAACGGCAACCATCCTGATTATTGATGACGAAGCCGAAGTTCTGGCCAGCCTCGACGAGCTTCTAAGGATTGAAGGCTATCAGACGTGGACGGCTTCCACGGCGGCAGCAGGGCTTGAGAAACTGGGCAAGGAACCCTTCGACCTTGTTCTGCTCGACATCAGCCTTCCCGATTCAAACGGAATTGACGTGCTGCGGACGATCAAGCGGGATTCGCCGGAGATGCCAGTGATCATGATCACTGCCTACGATTCCAGCCAGATAGCCTTCCAGGCATCGCGTGAAGGCGCTGAGAGTTACATTACCAAACCCTGGGACAATGACAAGCTGTTGCTTGAAATCCGCAACCTGCTGGACCGCTCTCGGCTGCGCGTGGAGAACGTTTTGCTTCGGCGCGCCCTCAAGCGCTTTGGTCTGCCGAACATCGTTGGCAAAAGCGATCGCATGCAAAAGGTTTATGACCTGATCACTCAAGTCGCAGCCAGTCGCGCGACGGTATTGATCACCGGCGAGAGTGGAACCGGAAAAGAGCTAGTGGCCAAGACCATTCATGCCACCAGCCCGCGCGCGGACAAACCGTTTGTTCCGGTCAACACAGGTTCGATGCCTGTGGATCTGCTGGAAAGCACGCTTTTCGGGCACGTCAAGGGAGCATTTACGTCGGCAATCGCCACCAAGAGAGGACTCTTTGAGGTTGCCGATCAGGGCACCATCTTTTTTGACGAGATCGGAACGATTGGCGTGGATACACAGGCAAAGCTCCTGCGCGTGATTCAGGAACGCGAGTTTATGCGGCTGGGCGGCACGGAAAACATCAAGGTGGACGTTCGGATCCTGGCCGCCACCAACTCGGACCTGAGGCAGATGGTTCAGGCCAACAAGTTCCGTGAAGATCTTTACTACCGGCTTAACGTGATCACTGTGAACTTGCCGCCGCTGCGTGAACGCAAGGAAGACATCCCGCTTCTGGTTGACCACTTCCTGGCAAAGTACTCGGCCGAAAATGGCCGCGAAGGTTTGAAATTTTCTCCTGAAGCCTTGAAGTTCCTGATGGACCATGACTGGCCGGGGAACGTGCGTGAACTGGAGAATGCCGTCGAACGCTCTGTGGTGCTTTCTCCCGGCCCTGTGATCGAACCGGAAGCGTTGCCCGAGCAGTTGTTTGAGGGGCACGGCGATGGACCTAGGGCTTATTCAATGGACCTGATTGACGGGCATTCGCTGTTCGACATTGTGGAATACTTTGAGCGAAAGGTTATTCTGGAAATGCTCTCCCGGACAAACTGGAATCAGACGGAAGCGGCCGAGCGTTTCAAGATTCCTCTCTCCACCCTTAACCAGAAGATCAAGCGCCTCAGAATTGACGTTAAGCAGCAGCGCAGAGGTTAGGCCTGCAGATTTGCCCGCGCCTCCGAAGAGACGCGCCCACCTCCTCCTGGCAACGCAACAAGCCAGAAGCTCGCTCGATTGTCTACCGGAAAAACAGGAAGCCCGCGGGCAGCCGGTGGAAGTGTTGCGTCTGCAAAAAGAGTACAAGCATCAAAGTGCCGTTGTAGGCTAGGTGGAGAAGAAAGCTTGGAGTGAGCGAGCCCGTCAGGCCGCGCACAATCGAAAACGTCATCCCCACAATCAGGATCATGACGACGTTGTTCCACGCACCCCAGTATTCGAAAATGTGAAGACCTGCAAAAAGCAGGGCTGTGGAAACGATGGCAAAGTTGAGGCCGCCGTGCTTCTCAATGAAGGCAAACAGCAGCCCGCGAAACAACAGTTCCTCCATGAAGGGTGCAACGATAATCGCGAAGGCCGCAATGGCATAGGCCGACGATGTCGAGTTGAACATCTTCTCTAGCGGGAAACTCTTTTTTTCCGGCAGCAGCGGCGGAATCACCATCACAACAAGGGAAAGCGCGGCGCCGCCCAGCAGGTAACGCACGACATTGTGGCTTGACAGTTTTTTCCACTTCAGCGTGGTGAGAAAGGGAGTCTTGTAGTAAAGCTTGACGAAAAGAAAGATGTAGGCAAGCAGAAACGCGTAGAAAATCAGTTGCAGGGTGAGTAGAAATACGACGTTCGTCTGGAGCTTTGGAATCGGTCCGCTCCAGTGCAGGACAGGGGCCAGCACCGCATAGCCGATGAGCGCGATCACGTTGGCGGCGATAAGCGCGAACGGTATAAAAAGAATAAAAATCAGAAGGTCGCGAAGCCGCCATTGTTCCGGAAGCTTTTTGATGGCCGGTTCGATGGGCGGCTGCTGTGACTGGGGAAAAGCATTCAGAACTTCATTGTGTTCAGGATCGAATTGGAAGGTCATAGAGTCTTTCCGTCCCGGGCCCACCCTGCATCACGAAAGCGACCCAGCCCGACAGGCGATCACTTCGGCGCGGGCCGTTCTAAATTTCCAGCGGCGCAGCTTCCTTGCCGGAAGACATCCGTGTCTGCTGTTTCAGGACAGCGGCCAGAGCCTGTCCTGTGAATGACCCCTCGACGCAAGCAACCTCTTCCGGTGTTCCCTGTGCGACGATGCGGCCTCCTTCTTCTCCGCCTTCGGGACCCAGATCGATGATCCAGTCGGCCTGCTTGACCACGTCGAGATGATGCTCGATGATGATGACGGTGTTGCCCAAATCTGTCAAGCGGTTAAGGACTTCCAGCAACTGCTTCACGTCGTCAAAGTGCAGGCCGGTGGTGGGCTCATCCAGCAGGTAGAGTGTGCGGCCTGTCTGGCGGCGGCTGAGTTCGCGCGCCAGCTTGATGCGCTGCGCCTCGCCTCCGGAAAGCGTTGTGGCCGCCTGGCCCAGATGGATGTAACCGAGTCCGACATCTTCCAGTGTCTGCAATCTCTGGCGGATCTGTGGAATGTTCTCGACAACCGGCAGCGCGTCCGAGACGGTGGTGTCCAGCAGGTCCGCGATTGAGAAACCTTTGTACTTGACCGCCAGCGTTTCCGCGTTGTAGCGGCGGCCGTTGCAGACCTCGCACGTTACGTAAACGTCGGGAAGGAAATTCATCTCAATGCGCCTCATGCCTTCGCCCTGGCAGGCCTCGCAGCGCCCGCCCTTCACGTTAAAGCTGAACCGGCCGGCGCGATAGCCCCGTTCGCGCGATTCCGGCAGCATGGCGAAAAGTTCCCGCACGGGAGTAAAAACGCCCGCATAGGTTACAGGGTTCGACCGCGGCGTGCGCCCGATCGGGGCTTGGTCAATCACGATGACCTTGTCGATCTGGTCGACGCCGGTGATGGTGCGATGCAGTCCGGGCTCATCGATGGCCCGGTAGAGCTTTTTGGCCAGCGAGCGGTAAAGGATGTCACTTACCAGGGTTGATTTGCCCGAACCGGAGACTCCCGTGACCACGATGAGAAGGCCAAGCGGAAATTTGACATCGATGCCCTTCAGGTTGTTGGCGCGTGCTCCCAGTACTTCGATCGACTTGCCGTTGGGCGTGCGCCGGGTTTCCGGGACCGGGATGTGGCGCTGCCCGGAGAGATACTGCCCAGTCAGAGAACTTTCGCAGGCAGCCACCGCTTCCGGCGTGCCGGCGGCAACTAGGGCTCCTCCATGCTTGCCGGCGCCCGGACCGAGATCAATCACATAGTCGGCGCGACGGATTGTTTCTTCATCGTGTTCCACTACGAGGACGGTGTTGCCCATGTCGCGCAACCGCTTGAGGGTTCCAAGCAGGCGCAGATTATCACGCGGATGCAGGCCGATGCTCGGCTCGTCCAGCACGTAAAGAACATCGCGCAGCTTGGAACCAATCTGTGTGGCAAGCCTTACACGCTGGCTTTCGCCGTTTGAGAGCGTGGCCGCGGAACGGTCCAGGCTCAGGTAGCCGAGGCCCACGGTGCCCAGAAATTCCAGTCGTGCGGCAATCTCATTCAGAATACGCCGCGCCAGCAACTCCTCCCGCGCGTTGAGCTTGATGTGCCCGATGGCCTTTTGAGCGTCGCTGACAGGGAGTGCGGTGAAATCCGCAATGGAAAGCCCTGAGACGCTGACGGCCAGACTCTCCGGCCTCAGGCGCTTGCCGTTGCACTGAGGGCAGGGCATCGCGGAGGTGTAACGCTCAAACCATTCGTGATAACTCTCCGACTCTGTTTCCTTGTACCAGCGTTCAAGCAGCGGGATGATGCCGGCAAAGCCCGTACCACGGCGTGAACCTCGATGTTGTTTTCCATAAAGAATAACGTTCTGAATTTTCGCCGGAAATTTTTCGAATGGAGTTTTGAGATCGAATCCAACCTGCTCAGCCAGGCGGGCTAGGTTGCGCTGCATGAAGCGCGATCCCGAGCCTGGACCCAGCCCTCCGGCAAACAGTGGCCGTGACCAGTCCACCACGACCTTGGCCGGATCGAATGTGAAGCGGCTGCCGAGTCCCTTGCACGCTTCGCAAGCCCCGTAAGGGCTGTTGAAGGAGAATGAGCGCGGCTCGAGCGCGGGGATATTGCTGCCGCAATGCACACAGGCCCATTCCTGTGAGTACAGGTGCTCCTCTCCGTTTACCACAGCCACTTGAACGATGCCCTTTGCCAGCTTCATGGCCGTTTCGATTGAGGCCAAAAGCCGGCTCTCAATCCCGGGTTTCACCAGCAGCCTGTCCACAACAACCTCAATCGTGTGGTTGCGCCGCCGGTCCAGGCGAATTTCTTCATCCAGTTGGAACAACTGACCATCCACGCGTACCCGGACAAAACCCTCGCGGCCAAGTTGCTCGAAAAGGCTGCGGAACTCGCCCTTCCGCCCGCGCACGACGGGGGCAAGGATCATGATGCGCGGGTTCCCATTTTCTGCCGTGTCTTCTTCCTGGAGCGCCATGATTGAGGTGACAATCTGCTCCGAGGTCTGGCGGGAAATAGGCTGGCCGCACTGGTGGCAATGAGGAACTCCGACAGTTGCGTAGAGCAGGCGGAGGTAGTCGTAAATCTCGGTGATGGTTCCTACCGTTGACCGCGGGCTGCGGCTGGTGGTTTTCTGCTCAATGGAGATGGCCGGGCTGAGTCCCTCAACGGAGTCAACGTCAGGCCGTTGCAACTGGTCCAGAAACTGGCGCGCATAGGCAGAGAGCGTCTGCGCATATCGGCGCTGCCCTTCGGCGTAAATAATATCGAACGCCAGGCTTGACTTTCCGGAACCGCTCAATCCAGTCACGACAGTAAACCTGTTGCGCGGGATCGAGACGTCGATATTGCGCAGGTTGTGCTGGCGAGCTCCCCGGACTGTAATCTGCTTCAACATGCTGACACTGCCTCTCAGGCGCGTTGCGCAGGCTCAGGGCAATCTATCATCTTAAAACCCGCCCCCAAAGGCCGTCAAGGCAGCGGGATTGCGGTCCGGAAACTGGCTTGTTTTAATGGGTTACGCAGCTTTTCGGATTGCCGGCGGTAGGAGGGCTCTGCCTTGTGGGGATTCAGACTGCTGCCCACAACTTTGCGCCAGCCATCGGATCTCGATCGTGCTGTGCCGGAGGGCGGTCGAGTAAGACAGCATCACTTTTTTGCGAGCTGTTTTTCCAGCCGGAATGCCTTCGCGCTCAGTTCACTCAAACGCTGAAGGTCATTATCGGTAAAGCTGATGGCGTTCTGGATCATATCGAGCGCCGGCCCGTTGAAAGCGCTGGAATCCTGACCGCGATTCGAGTTCATCATGCCGCTCATAGTCCGGAACTGGTTGGTCAGGTTGCGGTAACGGTCGGCGATGGATCTCAGGTAGGATTCCCGCCGGCGATCCAGGTCCTGAAGGCTGTTCAAAATTCGCTCGCGCTCAGCCGCGCGGGCAACTCCTTCATTGTTCTCGGAACTCAACTGGTCATTTGTCTTTTGCAGCGCAGCGACGCGCTGGTGGGAACTCTGAAGATCGGACTGCGCAGCGCTGAGTTCCTTCTGTAATTTGTCGAGGCGACCCTGAAGGTCTGCTTTCTGGGCGTCGTAGTTCTTGCTGGCGGCAGCCAGGGCTTTTTCGTTTTCATCCTGCGAAGCAGCAAGCTGTTGCTGGAGTTCCGTGATGCCGGACTGTGCCGCATTCAACTCAGCCGTGAGCTGTTTGATCGTAGCGTCGCGCTGTGCAACTGCGGCCTCGAGGTTGGTTGAGGGCTTCGGGGCCTCGCGAAGGGCCTCGGCGGCGCGACGTTCGCTCTGCTGCAAGGCTTCTTGGGTCTGATGAACAGACAGTACTGCCGCATCCCTTTGCTGGCGGACTTCTGCAAGCTTTCTGGCCTGATGGACAATCACGCCACCGGCTGCCACCAAGGCAACTCCAAGGCCCGAAACCACCGCGATGTGCAGGCGTTGCATCGCCACTATCTTACTCTCCTTTAAGCTTAATGTGCGAGCGCCATGCAAGCTGAGTGTCCCGCGAACCACACGAAGCGCTCAAGCCGACCTGCAGACTGCTGTGAATTTTGGGAGGGACCGCCAGGTTGAGTCTCCACGTGGTCCCGATCCGGTCAATCATCGTGGATATCACTTCTGGAACTTCTGCCAGCGAGTGACACATTGCGAAATCGCCACCGGTTGCTTTGGTCAGCGCTTCCAGGCCATTCTGGTAAGCTTGGTCAAGCCCATCCTGCCGGTAGTGCAACTGAACTATGAACAACGGTGCTTCCAACGAGCTGATGCGCCTCTTGAGTTTGGATATTTTCTCACCAATCAGCGCATCGCGAAAGCGCCGGCTGAGGTCGTGGGTGTCGCTGGGATTGATAACGGGATCGGTGTAATTTTCGCGGTAGCTATAGATGCTTCCGTCCGTGATGTAAAGCACGGAGACCCGCACGGGCGACTTGCGAATCATGGCATCGGCCAGCGTCAACGTTGCATGGACTGTTTCCAGAAGGCCCGGTGTTCCACTGCTGGTGAGGGATTGGATGACGTCAATGACCTTCTGGTGGTTGGGAGTTGGGTCGGCCAGAACATGCAACCCGTCCTGCGAGCGCAACACGCCAACCCACGTGTTCGGAGGTAGTTTGGAAACGTCGGCAATGAGGGCCTGTCGAGCTTCATCAATTCGCGACAGGTCCTCCGTAATATCAAATACAATCAGGATTACCTGATCGCTGCCCGGTCCCAACTCCGCCCTGACCGGGACGGGCATTCCGTTGAGTGTCGGCTTGAATGTTGGGTTGCCGGAACAACTGGTGTTTTCAAGACGCGCCGGAATAGAGAAAATGGAGGGTTTTGTCTGCGCCCGGGTGCCCGCGGCCCCGACAACAGCCACCAGAAGCAGCGCAAATGTGGTAATAACTTCTTTCATCAAAAGCTCAAGGTCAGGCCGAGTTGAACAACACGCCCGCCATTAGAACCGATAATCCGTCCGGCGTCGATATTGGGCGCGCTTGGCGGACCAATGGTGGTGTCGGGATAATTCCAATTTGCATGATTAAGAAAGTTAAACGCCGTGACGTTGAAATCCAACGATGTATCTCCGACGGGCATGCGCTTATCCAGGCTGATGTCCAATCTGTTCTGGCCGGGCCCGAGCAAGCCCGATATTGTCCTTGGGCCGTTGCCCAGAGTGAAATCCGCCGGCTGGGCAAAAGCGGCTGGATTAAACCACTGTGCCGGTCCCGGATTGGACACATGCGGGTCCACTCCGGGCACAACGTTGGCATAAAGTGTTGAGAGGACGTCGCCCGTGTTGTTGAACTCGGGTCGCATCGCCAGCGGGTGGCCATCGTTCCAATACGCCATGCCGCTGAGCGACCAACCGCTGACAATCGGTCTGCCCCAGCTTTCAAGGTCCAGCAGAGGTTTTCCGGAACCAAAGGGAAGGTCATAAATATAGCTCAACTGGAGGTACTGCGGCGTGTGGTATGGTGTGGCCGACCAGTCGTTGCTCAGATTGATCAGGTCCTGGTTGCCGTAAGGGCCGGAGTAGTTATCGTACTGCCGCGAGTATTCGTAGGTGGCCGTAAAGGAAAGGCCGTAAGTCTCGCGTTTTTCTACCTGGACGTATCCAGCGTTCCGCTGATACCGTCCGGCCGGATAAAGGCCGTAAAGGTCGAAAGCTGTGAACTGCGGATACGGTTGCAGCGAAAGACGAAACGCCTGGTTATAAAGTTGGTCGCGATAGGTCAGATAGCGTGGGTCGATCGCGTTGGGACTTGTGGTTGAGCTTCCTACCAGAAGGTCCTTGCCGGCGCTGTAGTCTGTTCCCACTGTTACGACCATGGCAAATGGCATCTGGCGCTCAACGGACAACGACGCCGACCGATAGACGGGGACTCTGTTGGTCATGTCTACGTAATCTGCGACGGTGTTGTCAGCCGCCGAGGGGCTGAGATCGGGCAGGGGCGTCTCCAACGGCGGAATACCGCCTTCGAGGTCAAGTGCTGGACTTAACTGGGTGTTTGCAGATGTGAAAGTTTGGCGGGCGTTAAAACCTTGCGTGCCCCACTGCCCGTTATAGATGGGCATGTGCTCATACCAGTGATGAAATGACGCGCGGACACCTGTCTTGGAATCCCCGCGTGGGTTCCATGTCAGTCCCAGTGTGTAGTCAAGATTGATGCTGGAAGGCCGGAGACCGCGCGGGATCCCGTTACGCCCGGCAAATACCAGCGCTCCCATCTTGAGTGTTGAGGGGTCCAGAACCGCAGGGTCTATTGTGCTCTGCCGGTTGTATTTTTCCACTCTTGCCGTGTGACGCTTGAAATTGAAATCAACACTGACCGTGAGGTTCTTCGATGCGTGGTACTTGTCGCCGCCCGAGAGCGACTGATAGGAATTTCTGAAATAAGAAGGTGCGGTGATTACTGTGCGTTCTGCATACTGCGGCAACCCAAGGAGAAAACTGGCAAAAGGATCACCCGTGTTATTAATACCTGGCAGGCTGGTCAGGCCGGTTGAGAACTGGAAATATCCGGAGGGATATTGCGGCGTGAATGAGTTCACCTGGTATTGGTCGGCCTGGAAGGACAACTGAAGAGAGTGCTTGCCCTGCTGCGTGGATATCGAGTCTTCCACTTCCACCGTGTTGCGCGCGTTGCGCGAATTGGGGAAATCCGTGCCCATCGAAAGATAGCTGCCGGCGAGTTGATAGATGGGGAAGGGAGTCTGGCTGCCGGTTCCGGACTGTACAACGTTTGATTCTGCCGTCAAGTGGAAAGAGTTGACAGTGTTTGCCGTGGCCGTGAAAACGTGGCTAATTTCGGCCCTCCACCGCGAATAATGCTGATCAGGAGCCGTGGGGCTAGCCAGATTGGGAAAGTATTTCGGCGCGCTGACGAACCCGTTCGAGATTGCCGTCTGGAAGGTTAGCCGCTGCCGGTTGCCCACGGACTGATCGACTCGGGCGATAATCCCGTCGGCCGTGTCGTACTGCGGAGAGTTGACAAAATAGTTGTTCTCAAAAAACGGACCAACATCCGTGTTGGGAAAGGGATAATACCTCAGCGCCTGCTGGACAACCGACTCCAGGCGGTCGGACGGAATAATGTTTCCCGGAAACGGCGACCGCAGGTACTGGAGATTGCTGGTTGAGACGGGAAGGGAAGGGTCGTAGGCCGGATTGGGAGCGGTCGTCGCCGGGTCGTAAATAATCAGCGGGTTTCCAGACTGGTCCACTGTTTTTGAGAAGTCCCCGTTCCGCTGGGCTGCCGTCGGTATCGTATGCAGCGAAGCGCGTGAGATCGTTTCACGCACACCTTCGTAAGACAATGTGAAAAATGTGTTCTGGGGATTGGTGACTAGATGCGGAATGATCACGGGTCCCGAAACGCTGAACCCAAATTGATTCCGGTGCAAGGGCGATTTTGTTCCGCCATTTTGATTAACTTCGTGCGGTATCGCGTCGAGTGAATCGTTGCGAAAATACTCGTATACCCTGCCGTGCCAGAGCATCTTGGGCCCAAAATGCTTTTGCGCGGAGGGCGGACTGTTTGGCCGCATGCCCCACTTGCCCGTCAGGACCTTGAACTCTTCAGTAGCGCGAGTGAGCGGCGCGGCTTCACCCGATAGTTGCTTAGAATTCTTCTGGGTGTCGGGCGACGAATGTGCAGCAGGTACGGCTATGATGAGCCCCAGGAGGGCTAAGAACAAAATCTTCATTGCGGGCTCTCACAAGAAGAAATTATATACCCGTACGAATTCTTGTGACAACTCTTCGGATGTTTTCATTTGCAAGAAACGATAGGAGAGACGGCGCTTAAATTGGTTATGAAACGAAGGGCTTCAGAATTTTCCCACGGTTATGGAGAAGCAGAGGCATTGCTACCTTGAGCTTTTCCGGCCGGATGCCGAAGGTTAGGCTTTCAGCGTTCGGCCGGACGGGAGACAAGAGCAATTGCGGTTTTCCGAGGCAGGCAGCCAATTTCCGCCTGCAACTCCCGCTGTTCGTCTAGAAGCTAAACCGCATGAACAGATTAATCATACGGTTGGCAGACTGGTTGTTAAAGAACCCACCTGCCAGAGAGTTGGATTGGCCAAACAGCGGCGAGGTGATATTCCCGATAGGTGTTCCAAGATTGACCTTGTTGAAGACGTTATGAGCCATTACACCCAGTTCAAGCTGAAATCTACGGTCGCTGCTGCCTCCGAATTGGGGTCCCCCGCCGCCGCCACTGAGACCTCGGCCACCAAGTCCATGGCCGTGGCCGTGACCATGAAATCCGCCACCACTGCCTCCTTTCGTTTCCCTGCCGAAACCAAATGTTTTGGAAACGCGGGCGTTCATTGAGAATTGGCTGGGGCCAAAGAGATAATTGACGGGGACAAGTTGGTCACCCGCAGCAGGATCGACATTGAAATATCCCAGCGAAGTGTCCACGCAGGTTGGGCAGAGGCTGGTGGCAACAGCAGGACGATCGTTGAAGATCGAGTCTCCGTTCAGGTCCTTCCCGAGTGTGACGCTGTAAGGATGGCCGGAGGTCAGCACAAGAAAAGGACTGAAACTGATCCCGTAGGGCATGCTGACGGAGCCGCCCACAAAAAATCTATTTCTGTGTGCCCATGGGGCGTTGCCGTAACTCTGCGAGAGATCGTACTGGTTCATGGGGAAGCTGCCCCCGGCTGCATTGGTGTGGGCGTAGCTGAGTGTGTAATACCCGAACAGCGAGACCGCAGCCCCGGCGCGAATATTGAAGTTCGCGATCAGTTGGTTCTCGTTGTAAAGACCGGCGGATTCATACTGGTAAATGTTGCCGATGTCACCGAAAGGGCGAACGCCGCTCGAGGGGTTTGCCGGGTCATACGTTCCCGGTAGAGGAGCGTTGATATTGCGTGTCAGGAATTGATGGATACCGTGCGTGGTGATATAGGTGACGGAGGTCTTAATGTCCCTGGTGACCTGCCGTTCCACACCAATCGCACCCTCAATAACGTACGGAGCTTGGTAGTTCGGCGCGATCTGGTAGATTGTAGGGAACGTCGCAGAGCCTACCAGTGTATTGAGGGGTGGAATGTTCTCCGGGAAGAAATCCGGGGAGTTGACCACATACCGCTGCTGGTTGATGCCGTTCAACTGCTCTGCCTGAAGAATATCGCCCACATCAAACCGGTCGTAGAAAATCCCTGCGCCTGCCCTGAGAACGGTCTTAGGGGCTTTGCCGCCCCCACCGATCCCCCATGCGAGGCCGAATCGCGGCGCGATGTCAAAATGGTCCTGGATGTGGTTCTGGCCTTCAAATCGCATGCCAAAAGTAAGCGAGAGATTGGGCAGCGTTCGCCACGTATCCTCAGCGTAAAGTGCGAAGTCGGTCCTGGTGACGTTGGCGATGGGGTTTCCGCCTGTGATGTCAAACTGGCTGGCCCCGCCGCCTGCAGCGACGATCTGCGCCGGTGTAAGACCCTGAGCGAGACCCTGGGCATAAATGGAATAGGAGCTAATACCTGTGAACGTGAATGTGCCGTTGTAACCGCTAGTGGTATTCACCGTTTCGTCGATATAGCGGACTCTGCCGCCGTACGTCAGCGCGTGCTTGCCAAACGTCATGGAAGTGAGGCTGTGAAGCTCATATTGGTTTTCTGTGTTCGCGGAAGTTCCCTGGGAGTTCCCGCCTCCTGTAAAGGCGCCAATGACGTTCAGAGTTGGGTCGGTGCTCACGGGAGCCTGATTGTTGTCGGAGTGCCGATACTGGAACCGAGTCTGGGTTACCGTGCGCGTACTGATAACCTGCGTGTCTCCGATCTGGACCATCTGTTCGGTGCCCGATGAGTTGTAACCCTGAGAAGGAAGCTGGAACTGGCCGATGCCGCCGTTAGTGTTGCTCTGTGACCATCGCTGATAGCGGATGGACATCACGTTGTTGTTGCTCAACTGCAGGTCAACACGCGGGCTGATGTTCGTGCGCGAACTGGGACTGGCGATAGCCTGGTTGAAACTCATTCCGTTGGGATTGAAATTGGGCGCGGCAACGACGGCGTTCACAATTGAGGTGCTGTTGGTGCTGCGGTGGAACATGTCGAAAAAGAATGAGGCTTTCTTGCTGATCGGTCCGCCGAAATTTCCGGCGTACATCACCGAATGGTAGCCCGGCTGCTCCGCGACGAAGGGATTGCGCGAGTTAAAGGCCGAGTCGTTGCCAAAAGAGAAAACGCTGCCATGATACTTTTGGAAGCCTGGCTTGGTGGTGATATCAATCCGACCATACCCCAGCCGTTCGTATTGGGCGGAGAAGGGGTTCTGATTGACGCGAACTTCAAGGATTGCTTCCTTAGGCGGCAGTTGCCCTCCGGAGAAACCATCGATGTAAATTTCGCCGCCATTCGGACCTGCTGCCGGGCCGGCGAGTTCCTGAAGTTCGGTTTGCAGGTCGTCAGGATCGTCCGAAAGGGACTTCAGGGCTTCGCCCTTCAGAACTACCGAGCCAACATTGCTTTCGGGGCTGACGCTAAGCTGATCGCCCTCACTCTCAACGGTGACTTGTTGCCTCTCCATGACAACGGCAAGCTGCGCATTGACAACTTGCGCGTGGCCGGGCGCAACCTGAATGTCGGTCTTTGTGAATGTGGAGAAGCCCTGCGTGGTGATTTCAATTGAGTAAGCGCCGGGAGCAAGATTGTGGAAGGCATACCGCCCCTGCTCATTGGTTTGTATCACCTTTGTTTTACGCCCCGGACCGGTCAGTTTGACGGTCGCGGCAGGGATCACGGCTCCGGAGGGGTCTGTAACCTGCCCGCTCAGGTTGCCATTTCCCGTCTGAGCAAAGACCGCGACGGAAAAGAAAATAGACGCCAGCAGGGCCCAAAGGGGTCGTTGGGGTCTTTTAAACAAGTCTTTCATCAAGAAATCCTCCACGTAACTCCTTCATAAACAGAATTGTATTTAGGCTCCAATTCACATGATTTCGACAAGGATTATCATGGCCCCGTTTCACCTGTGCCGCCGGTGCCGCTGGTACTACCACCACCTCCGCCCACACTCATGTTCCAGGGGCCAAGAGCAACTTCCTTGCTGCCTTTTGGCCTCGCACGAAGGATGGGTTCAACACCGCTGAGGACTGCGATGGCGGTAACCTGATCCGGTTTGGCTCCCTCTGTACTTACAACAATGAGAGGCTCGCCAGGTTTAAGTGTGCTGAGCGTCAGGGGCGGCATATGCTGCAGCATTTGTTCGAAGTTTCCTGACTGGGCACCAGGCATGCCGCTTCCTTGTTGTCCGCTCCCAGGTCTCCCGTGGCCCTCGAAACCCGTGCGCCGCGGTGTTTCACCACCCTGGCCTGTTCCTTGATGATCTGGACCTGCGTTTTTGGAAGGTCCTGCGTTGAACATCGCAATCGTGTTGGCCACTTGCGGAGTCAACTCGTGCAACCTTGAGTCTGCATTGATCCGTACCAGAAGGGGCTTCCCGGTGGCCAGGTCCTTGACCGTGATCGTGTCCTGCGCCGCGTCAGTTGAAATGACGGTTGCTCCGATGTTCCGAAACGTCCCGGAAACAATTTTTTCTGCAGTGAAATGCGTGCCGTCCGCACTCTTCGTTCCTAAGGCACGTGCCTGGTCGCCAACATGAATCTGGTCAATTGTGCCTGGCTGGGCGTCGCTGAACTTTACGGAGTCAGGAGCGTAGCGCAGCATCGACGCGTTGGGCGCCAGCGTCACGATGACGGAATGCGTCGGATCGCCTGGAGTCGGTTGCGGGTTGGGTACTGCCAGGGTGATCTCCTTTGTTGCCGGGTCAACGGACTTGACCACGCCGGCGATGCCATTCTTTTCCCATTGAAGGCGCTCAGCCTCCCGGGCGATCTCGAGGGCTGTCTTGCTCATCACGATGACGGATTTGGCGGTGATGGACTTTTCATCGGAAGAGACGGGGCCAATGATCAGGATCCGGTCGCCTATGCTGATGTCACTAACGGCAATCTTTGCAGCCTGTTTCAGGCTTTTTGCCCCCGGCGGGACCTGCAAAACGGAAATCCCTTCAGGGAGGTTGACCGTCAGGCTGGGGCCCGCATCGGTGCGCAGGGTCAGTTGTTGAGGCTGAATCGCAGTGACAACTCCGATTGGCCGGACTTTCTGCTCACTAGCCGTGGCCTGCCCGTAAAGCCTTGCAAATGCAATGGTTAGAGTCAGAGCCAGACACGGAACGGCCCATTTCAAGATAGATTTCATTCTATTCATTTTTTATGACTCCGGTTGTTACCTAAATTTAGACGATTATATGATGTCACGGGTTTCGGCCCTGACCGGTATTTTTCATCTTTTTCCTTTGGCCCGCGAAATCCTTTTTATGATGGGAACCGGGTCGCCGCCCTGCCAGGCGAAATAGATCTTTTCCTTTTTACGTCCACCGGCTGGTTCAATATAAATGAAAGGGTCCACTGTTGGGGTAGGATGCAGCAGCATGGGTGTCTGAAAGTATGACCTCGAAGGATGGCTGGGGTTGGGGAATTTTCCTTTCAAGGGGTACCCTGACTTCTCCCTGCCGGACCCTGGGGGCATGAGGGTACTCATGATGCCCCGTGGGTGTGAAACAGACCTCCTTACTTGCGTGTCAGCGGAGAAATGACTGTGTTATCATCGTGAATGGCGCTCTTATACCGGTGTCCGTTGGATTGAGGCAGCAGCGGAGTGCCGTGGAAGTTCGTGGATCTTATGGGGCTGCCAGTGAGGTAGCCTGAAAGAGTACCGGTCGGCAGGTTCGCCTTCGAAAACATCGCAGGGGTCCTATTCCCAAAGTCGAGTTCATTCAAGGCGCACAGTTTGTGTTCACGCTTCAAAAGCGGTTGTGGGTCTGGATAGAGCGAGCCTGCGCTGGCGGAGCGATCTACCCGCATGCATCGCTCGGCAGGCGAAAGATTGCGTGAAGTTCCACATTCCTCGCCACGGTTCTTACGGATGGCGAATTGAATCGGTGATTGTTTTCGTTCCTGTTGGGCGGAGCTTGATCGCTCTGGCGGGAGAAGCGATGGCATCGATCAGTTAGTTAGTGGGCCGCGAGGATTGTTGCATGTACTCACATGGGCTTGAAAGCGGGACATTTTAGTACTGAGTTTTTGAAAACTCAGGACCATGGCGGATAACCCGGAGGATGGTATTTGTCATCTGATCATTCGTTTGTAAAATCAATAGGATCTGAGCTGATGAGACTGAAATTGGGGTCTTCCGCGCGGGTACCCGCCCCTGCGAAGCCACGGAATAACAAAGGTGACGTGCAAGTTCGATGGGCAAGGGTCGTTGCAAGCCTGCTAATTGCGGCCGTAACGGTGCTGATGAGCGTGGGCTGTGGTAGTTCATCCAAGAACCTGCAGCAGACTGCGGCGTCCAACGGTGCACTTTACACGTTTATCAGCGATACGCCGGCCTGTGATGTCCTTTCACTCGGCATTTTCATAACGCAAATGACCTTGCATGAAGTTGGGACACCCTCAACTTCGTCGGTGACCGTATGGCCGACCAATAGTTCTCCGACTTCTCCTGTCGTCGAGATGAGCACTCTGCGCGATACCATGACCGTTGCTAATCTGGCGTCGGTCCCTCCTGGAAGCTATGACCAGCTCGTCCTGCGGGCCGTCGTGAATTCGTCTGCTGTATATGATCCTTCTAAGACTCCTCCTGTCAGCCCATATTCGCCAACGCTGACATCCACCGACGTGACAATTCAGTTGCACCCTGAACTGACAGTGACCTCGGGACAGGTCAGCGCCGTGCTGCTTGATTTGAACCTCCCACAGTCGTTGAACGTGGATTCTCAGGGACAGTTGTCCGGATCGGTTACCTGGGTGTTTTCGGCGCACCCCGTAACAGCATCCGGGCCAACCGGCTTTGGCGAAATGGATTCCTTATACGGGTTCATTCGCACGATTACCACCTCAAGCCCCGGCGCTGGATTCACCGGCAGTTTCGTGCTTCAAACTCTCTCAGGGACTTCGGGAGGGCAGGGGCCCGCACTCGCCGTTAATCTGACTGACAGTTCGGACCTTTGCGTCAATGGCTCTTGTGGCGTTCCCGTTTCGCAGATCGATCAACTGACTACCGGCAGCTATGTTGAGGTTGACTCATACGTCGATCAGAACGGAAACATCGTTGCCAAACGAATTCAGGTGGAGGATAGAGAAGACTTTACCAAGCAATTATTGGCCTATGTGGGGCCCGTTTTGGACGTCACTCGGGACGCCGGCGGGGCTGTGACGCAATTTGACATGCTTGTGCGTGAGACCGAGCCCACCGATCCTACGGATATCCCTAACAGCACTGCCGTCACCGTGTATGTGCCGCAGACCACCACATTTAACCCGCTGCTACTTTCTCCTGACCTGAGCAGTATGGCTTCCAGCGGCAACCTTTCCTTTGACCCCACCACAATCATGCCCGGGCAGGAAGTGGTTGTGCATGGTGTCTTCTCCAAGGCGTCAGGCGGAACGACCACTGTGACCGCGAACTCGGTTTACCCACGTTACCAATCCGTCCAAGGTACTTTTGCGTCGCTGGTGGGTACTCCGGGCTCTGACAACATGACGGGCGCCTTCCAAATGGCTCCGTGCAGCGATATTCTGAACACCACCCCATTTATGGTGGTGACGGATAACCAGACCAGCTTTGAAAACACCACCGGCTTAAGCACTCTTTCGACATCGACTCCGGTGCTGGCCCGAGGGTTGACTTTCTTCACTCTTACAAACACGACGATCGGCAATACCGGGACTCAAGTCCCGGCCGGAACAATGGTCCTTCTGGCCAAACAGGTGCGGCAGTTCTAATTTCGGAAATTCGAGTGTGGATTGGCCCCATGCTCCGCCCCTGCAAGGGACCCGTGCGGAGTCCCGAACAGCAACTGTTACTTGCCTGCGGCGTTCCGCTGCTTTGGGAGTCGCGTAAATTTCAGGTCTTTCCGCTGCTTGAGTTTCGTGACGTAGATGATTTGCCCGGCGTGAAATGCAAAATGCTCCGCCACGTGGCACACGGCCTGGAGCCCGGTGACATCATATCCCTGAATAGAAAACATGCGCACCAGGTCGTTTGATTTGAGCGTACTCAGGACCGATTCAGCCTCCTTGACAGTCTTTCTTAATTCTGACAGCAGCGTGCGGCGCGGAATAGGGCCGGTCTCTGCAAACTCGCGGTCTCTCACGCGGCGATCGGCTTGTCCGCCAAGGCCGGAGATGATCCATTGCCGCACATTTCCCTGAAGGTGCAGGATAAGGTTTCCCACACTGTTCGAGGCACGATTTGGCCGCCACCAGATCTCCTCTTCGGAAAGTATCTTCAGGCAGCGGGTGATTCGCGGAGGATAAACCTCAATCAGAATGCGACGCGCTTCTTTCAGGATCGGGCCTGTCAGGTCGGGCATCTGTTTTTTCATGGGATTGAGCTCTTGTGTCCGGGATATATTTCGGCCAGCAGACTCTCTTTCCAGTCAGGCCTTTCCCAGTAGGTAAGCCATAGGTAAAAAGTGGCATAGCTGCGCCAACCTTTCCATTGCCTGCCGATCTCTACAACCCTTGCTGGTGAAGGCATCTTGCGCAGTCGGTAGAAAAGTTGGACAGCCTTTTGCAGACCGACGTCGGCCGAGGGGAGATGGTCCAGCTTTCCCAATGCCCGCAAGCATACGTACTCCGCCGTCCATGATCCGATCCCCTTGTGCTCTACCAAACGGGCATGTGCTTCACCGGGAGTGGCCGACCGCAACGCCTCCAGGTCAGATTTACCGTCGGCGACAGCGCGTGAAATCTCAATGATGTAACGTGCCTTGGGGCCTGAAATCTGAAGTTTCCGGAAGTCTGCCGCTGTTGCGACGGCCAGCACGTGTGGCTCAGGGAAGACACTGTAACACCGGCCTTTGAATTCGATGGTTTCACCGTACGCATCAACCAGCGTTTTTTTTACCTGATGTGCGAATGTGAGATTGACCTGTTGTTCAAGGATTGCACAGATCACGCACTCATACACTGAAGGCGCCTGCGGGACGCGCATTCCGCTGAACCGGTCTGCGAGGTGCGTCAATACCTTGTCTCTTCTTGCTAGTTGATAAAACGGGGCCAGATCAAGCTCCGCTGCAAACTGACGCGAAACGACCTGCTGCACGTTGCCCTGAATATTCCTGCCACGCGGACCTTGAAGGATCCTGACCATGAGTCCGGACCGCCCATGGTCGGAGACACCGTAGAGGACAGGCTGTCCGTTGATCCTGACAGAGCGCCGGTATTCATTGTCTTCAAAGTGGTCCAGGAGCGGTTTGAATGTGCGTCCATTCAGTTGCGCCGGCGGGCTCAAAATGAACTTTAATGTGCGGTGGAAATCAAACGGCTGTTTCGGTCGTATCCACATGGGGAGCCGTGCTGCTTCTTGTTGATTTGGTATTCCCACTTGCTTGTCCATGGGTGTCCTGCCAGAAATCCCACCTGCGATGAACTGTTATTCTTGCTGAGGCTGCTGAAATTCGCAACTACCCTGTGAATGAAAGCGCTGGGAGTAAAATCCGGCTTGCGACCCCGGTGGCTACGTGAAACGGGCGACTGGACCTTCGTAGCTTTGGCAGTATCTTTTTTCCTCCTAAGACATCTCAACTAATTATGAGTCATGATAGTCTTTATTCGGAGAACTTCTCCGAAAGGAATTCTGGATTCATAATGGAAACTCATCCTCAAGCTGGTGCTCTCAGCGATGAATCGGTCCTGGTGGCCGAGGCGAAGGCCGGCAGTTATGCGGCCTTCGAAGAGTTGGTCAACCGGTATGAAAAAAAGATTTACCGCCTGGGTCTGAATGTTACGGGCAATCCCGAAGATGCCGAAGACATGCTCCAGGAAACCTTCCTGAAGGCCTTTGAGCATCTGCAGGATTTCCGTGAGGACTCCCGTTTTTATACCTGGATTGTGCGTATTGCAATCAATCAGGGATTGATGAAGCTCCGGAAACGCCGCAGCAGCAAAGAAGTGCAGATCGAGGATACCTCAAATGATGATGGCGAGGTTATCCCCAGAGACTTTGCCGATTGGCGCCCTAATCCGGAGGAGGAACTTGAGCGGACGGAGCTCGAAGAGATTCTGCAAAATGCCGCTCGCTTACTGCCAATGACTTTCCGAACCGTCTTTTTTCTTCGGGATGTTGAAGGTCTCTCGACTGAAGAAACGGCGGAAATGCTTAATTTGTCTGAAGGTGCGGTTAAGGCCCGTCTGTTCCGGGCACGCCTTCGCCTTCGCGAGGAGTTAAGCAAGACTCTTAAACGAGGTTAAGCATTCGTGAACTGCAAAGACGCGCTCCGACAAATTTCGGGTTACCTGGACGGGAACATGGATGATGAGCTGAAAAGCATGTTGCAAGTTCATCTCAAGTGTTGCCATCACTGCCAGATTGTTTTTGATACCACGAAGAAGACAATCGAACTTTATTGCGATGGTAAGCTGTTTCCGCTTCCCAATACGGTCCGTGAGCGCCTGCACGACGCGCTGCGCGCAAAGTGGGAATCCCGCAGTAAGTAGCAGGCAAGATCTTTTCCTCTCCCTTTTGTTCTGCGTTCCGATTGCCCCGGTACGGACCCCCGCGTTATTCCATCAACTCTCCATGGCGCAGCATGAAGGCTGGCCTTTGTTTTGCCCCCAGGACTTTGCCAACTTATAATTAAGAGTTTGGACTCGTAGCTCGGTCGCGATCTGTGCAAATACCGCCTCCAGACGGGGAAGGAAGCGGTTACGCAAGATTCCTGGGAATAGCATGAAAAAGCAGGTGATGAAAGACCGTGATGTTGCTCTTCCTGACGTAAATCCTCTTAATCACGAGGCAGGAAAGGCTCTGAACGGATCACCATCCAGCGTGCTGGATTCCTGCGCGCCGGAAGCGGACCGTGAGAACGGTGCGATTGTTGTTCGCGGGGCCCGCGTCCACAACCTGAAGGGCGTGGATTGCGAAATCCCGCACAACCGCCTGACGGTTGTCACCGGCCTTTCGGGTTCGGGCAAATCCAGCCTGGCCTTTGACACTCTCTACGCGGAAGGCCAGCGCCGCTACGTGGAATCGCTTTCCGCTTACGCGCGGCAGTTCCTGGAGCGGATGGAGAAGCCCGATGTGGACGATATTGAGGGCATCGCTCCAGCCGTTGCGATCCGGCAGAAGAACCTGACTCGCAATCCCCGTTCGACCGTTGCCACTTCAACTGAAATCTACGATTATCTTCGGCTCCTGTTTGCGAGAATCGGAACTACAACATGCCCGCAATGTGGCCAGGTGGTTCAAAAGGACCATGTGGATGGCATCGCCGACCAGGTGTTGAGCCTTGGAGAAGGACGCAGGTTTTATGTCCTGTTCAGGCTGAACCCGGATCCGATTGAAGAAGCGCCCACGGAGAAGAAGGATCGGCTACGGAAAACTGGCGTGCGCCCACGCAAACAGAAGGCTTCGTCAAATGCCCAAGAACCACGAGACTCCGGGGCTGTAGCCATTAGTGATTTCCTCAAGCACCATCTGTTCCTCTTGCGCCAGCGCGGTTTCAACCGCCTCTTTCAGGGTGACAAGGTCTTTGAGTTTTCCACGCCTGAGTCGCTTCTCGACATTGATTTCAGTAAGCCGGTATTTATTCTGGTTGACCGGCTCGCCGTCCGCCCGGACATTCGTCAGCGACTCATTGACTCGGTCGAGATCTGCTACCGTGAGGGCGGCGAGGCCATGATTGCGCTGTTGCCAGGGACACCTGAAGACAAGACGGAGTGGCTTAGCTTTAATGAGCGTTTCGAATGTAAGCGATGCCGAATTGTTTTTCCCGAGCCGCAGCCCTCCTTCTTCTCTTTTAATAACCCTGCCGGCGCCTGCCCGCGGTGCCAGGGGTTTGGGAACACGATTGATTTCGATCCCGATCTGGTGGTTCCCGACAAGAAAAAGACGCTTGGCGAGGGTGCCATTGAACCCTGGACCAAGCCGCGCTATCGCAGCCTTCAGCAGGAAATGAAGTCAGCGGCGCGAACTCACGGTGTTCCGTTGAATGTTCCTTTCTATCGATTGTCGGCCCGGCATCAACAATGGGTCATGGATGGCGATGAGGAGTTCGGCGGGGTTCGGGGATTTTTCAAATATCTCGAGCGCAAAAAGTACAAACTTCATATCCGCGTGTTTCTCAGCCGTTACCGCGGATATGCGACCTGCTCGGAATGCCACGGCGGGCGCCTGCGGCGGGAGGCCATTAACGTTTCGATTGAGGGGAAGAACATTGTTGAAGTCTGCAACCTGTCAATTCAGGATGCCCGCAACTTCTTTAATGGTCTAAGTCTCAGCCCTTCCCAGGGCGAAGTGGCGGAGAGAGTGCTTGAAGAGATCCGCTCGCGGCTGGATTTCCTTTACAAAGTCGGACTGGAGTATCTGACGCTTGACCGGCTCGCTTCCACGTTGTCCGGGGGCGAGTCTCAAAGGATTCAGCTTGCAACGGCGCTGGGCTCCAATCTGGTCGGGACGCTTTACGTGCTGGATGAACCTTCTATCGGCCTCCACTCCAGGGATACGGACCGTCTGATCGGAATTCTCAAGAACTTGCGGGACATTGGGAATACTATCCTGGTGGTTGAGCACGATCCGGAGATGATCCGCAATGCCGACAAAATTCTGGACTTGGGCCCCGGTGCGGGCGAGCACGGCGGCCGCATTATTTACTCCGGGGACTACGAAGGCCTGGTTAAAGATTCTCATTCGCTGATGGGTTGCTACCTGACGGGTGAGTTGAGTGTTCCCATGCCGATGGAGCGGCGCAAGCCGGGAAAGTCGTGGCTGCGCATTCGCGGAGCAAGACAACACAATTTGAAATCGATTGATGTGGACATTCCCCTGGGACTGATGGTTTGCGTCAGCGGAGTATCGGGTTCGGGAAAGTCAACACTTGTGCATGATGTGTTGTACAACGCCATAATGTTGCGGCGGGGCAATGCGGCTTCCAAGGTTGAGCTGGACTCCATTGAAGGCGATGAAAAGTTCTCGGACGTCATCCTCGTAGACCAGTCACCACTTGGCCGGACGCCGCGATCAAACCCCGTGACTTACATCAAAGCGTTTGACGGCATCCGTGAAGCTTTTGCCTCCACTCCGGAGGCCAGGAAGCACGGATTTTCGCCGGGCCGCTTTTCTTTTAACATTCCCGGCGGCCGCTGTGAGACCTGCCAGGGCGACGGAACGGTGACCGTAGAGATGCAGTTTCTGGCAGATATCGAACTGGTCTGTGAAGAGTGTCACGGCATGCGGTTTAAGCCGGCGCTCCTGGACGTTCGATATAAAGGGAAGAACATCCATGAGGCTCTCCAGATGACGGTGAAAGAGGCGCTTTCTTTTTTTGCCGGGGTACTGTCCGTGGCGAACAAAATCCGCGTTCTGGATGAGGTTGGCCTGGGTTACCTACGACTAGGTCAATCGGCTACAACTTTGTCGGGTGGAGAAGCGCAGAGAGTTCGGCTGGCGGCCTACATGGCCCATCCCGCTACCTCGCACCCGCTTTTTATATTCGACGAGCCTACGACGGGTCTCCACTTTGACGACATTGCGAAACTGCTCACGGCCTTTCGTCGGCTGATTGATACTGGAGCCACGGTGCTGATTATCGAACACAACCTGGATGTGCTGAAGGCAGCGGACTGGGTCATCGATCTCGGTCCGGAAGGCGGTGATGCCGGTGGATTAGTTGTGGCGACGGGCACTCCTGAGCAAGTTGCCGCCAACCCGCAATCCTACACCGGAAAGTTCCTCGCGGAGCATCTCTCTGGAGGCGCAGCACGCACTTAACTTTCCTTCCCGGCTGTTTGTGGCATTTTCAACCCAGATAAGACAATTCGCCTTGCCACAAATTCCCGGGAGTTGATTGAATACAAACAGGCTCGGCACTTGTTGCATGAGCCGATATAATATGGGTGATGAGATCACCCCTCCGCATGGTCGCTGCTGCAGCCTGTCTTTTTATTCTTGGGCAGCTTTTTGCCCATGCCGCGCCCGGCGGTGCCGACGATAAAGAGCAGAATCTGATTGCCAGGATCGCACACGAGACGAACCCTGGCAAGAAGGCCAAGCTCCAGCTTCGCCTGGCGAAATTGAAGTTGGCGGAGGCTGACCATGCTTATCGGTCCCGGAACTTTGAGGGTGGGAAGGCAATCCTCAAGCAATACCTTGATGAGGTACGGAATTCCTGGGCCACTCTTCAGGGTACCGGCAGCGCCATCAGAAAGCATCTGGGAGCGTTGAAGGCACTGGAGATTTCTCTGCGGGAAAACGACCGTTTCCTGGAAGATTTGCGGCATCGGGTGCCCTATCCTGAAAGTGACTTTGTCAAGGAGGTTGAAAAGGAGAGCAGCGAGGTTCACAGTCAAGTGTTGGACGCAATTTTCCCGGAGGGCTACACCCCAAAGAGAAAAAGAAAGCCTTCGCCACCTGAGAGTTTGGGTCCGGTCATAGCTGCTCCTGCCAAGTCATGAAACGTTTTTGGGTTTGCCTTGAATTCGGCGTAGTTGTACTTCTGGTGGCGGCGCCGCGATGTATTTGGGCGCAGAACAAGGATTACCTGACTTCGGCCGAGGTGAACAAGCTGCGTGACGCCCAGGATCCATCCCAACGCATCAAGGTTTACCTTTCCTTTCAACAGGATCGTTTGAATCGTATCGCAGCGGCGAGTGAATCCAGCGACGATTCTCGTGACCGCGTTGGTGATCTGCTTGACCAGTATATTTCCATTGATGACGAGCTCAAGGACTGGATCCAATATCAGTACGATCACGAAGGCGACATGCGAAAGGGTCTCCGGGCGCTTCTGGACGAGGGGCCAAAGCAATTGGAAATTCTGCGACACCTTCAGAGCTCACCCGACGCCAGCGAAAAGGACCATGCGAGCTCGCTTCAGGATGC
>JAJYLL010000042.1 GCA_021787735.1 Acidobacteriota bacterium
TGCTGCGGCCATTGTCCTGCAGGCGTTCTCGATGTATGGACTTTACGTGTCGTTCCGCCGGATTCAGGAAGAGGTGAAGGAGTTGCGGGCTGATGTCAGCCGTCGCATCGATCCTCTGGCTCAGTCACTCACCGAAATTGTTTCGAACTCGCGCGACCCTCTCCGTTCCATCACATCGGATCTGGCGGAAGTCGCACGCGTTCTGCGTGAACGCACCGGTCGGGTTGACGACGTGCTCGACGACCTGCTTGACCGTTTCCGCCTGCAGGTCATTCGTGTTGACCAGACCATCACCGATGTGCTCGAGAAGGTGGATAAGACGACCAGCGCCGTTCAGCGCAACATCATCGCGCCTGTAACGGAAGCATCGGCGGTATTGAAGGGAGTCCAGGCCGGCCTGGACTTCTTCCTTTCCAGACGCCGCGATTCCCGCACCAGCGACGTGCCGCAGGACGAGCAGATGTTCATCTAGTTTTCAGGCGGCCGCCGGGAGCGGATTGATTGCGTGACGCGATTCCCGCGCGATGCCGACAACTTGCGGCCGCGGAGTATGACCACCAGCAGACTGACTTGCCGAGACGTTTGATCCATTCCAAGTTATCTTTCCCAAAAGGGAAAACCAACCCAGACCAGCCGGGGACGGCGCGCAACACTCCGGCTGTGGGCGTTTTTGCCCGCGCAATTGTTCCTGGAAAAACCAAGACAAGATTGATTCCCGCGCTTGGACCCGGCGGAGCGGCGGATTTTCACCGCGCGCTGGTTTCTGACGCGTTGCGCAAGATTGCGAAACTGAAGGGCGAGACAACGCGCTATCTTTTTACCGCAGGCGGCAGCCTGCCACTGGACTTGGTTCCCGCCGGCTTCCGTTGCCAGGGCCAGCAGGGGCGTGACCTTGGCCAGCGGCTCCAGCGCGCATTCGCGCAACTTCTGCGCCGGCATTCGCAAGTGGTGATTATCGGTACGGACTCGCCGGCGCTTGCTCCCGCCATGCTGCGGCTGGCGCTGGAGGAATTGCGCACCACTGACGCGGTGCTGGGCCCGTGCCCCGACGGCGGTTATTACCTGATCGGGCTCCGGCGAACCTGCCGGGGACTTTTCAGCGGCCTGCGCCTGGGAACCGAATTTGCTTTCGGCGACACACTTGCCAGCCTTCTCGATCACAATTTCTCCTGCTCCGTTCTCGAACCTTGCCCAGACGTTGACCTCCCGGAAGATCTGGCTGCCTTGAAGAATTGCCTGAAAAGAAATCCATCCACTCGGCCTCTGATGCCACAAACCTGGCGTTTCCTTTCAAGGGTCGGTTAGATATGCGGTCGTTTCATTCAATCGGCCATTTGGGGATGGCCGCGTCAATTTCCGCCATGAAGCAGATGGTTTTCCTCAAGGCCGTCAAGACTTTCGGGTAGCGCGTCTGGCCATCTTAATAGAGCGTCCGATCCCGGCGGTGAGGCCCTTCTCGCAGACCTGATGCTCGCCGGGCGGAACCGGGGAGTGACGCCATTCGCCCGGTTCATGACGCCGGGCTAGGCGGCCAGACTATGCCCATGCGTTTACCGCATGGGCCTTCCGAGAAAATATCCGAAGAGAGTTCCCATGAGAACGGAAACCGTAGAGTCTAGCTTTCCATGCCAAGCAAGAACGGCTGCAATCAGGATTGTGAGCGCGAACACGCCGGACTGAAGGCACAACCAGAGTTTTTGAATACCCATATTGCGCTTGTGCGTTTCTGTTGCACTTTCAATCGTTGCTTTCTTCACATCCTCCAGGATTGCGACAATTCGGCTCGCAAGCTCGTGCCCTTCCTTCGATTGCAAGTAATCGAGCAAGGGTGGGTATGGTGGTTCCTCTGCCTGCCCTTCATGATCGTGGTTCTTTTCCTGTTCACCCGCATTGTTGGTTTCTTCTTCACTCATCGAGATACCCCGATATACGCATCATTCAATCGGCCACTTGGGGATGGCCGCGTCGATTTCCGCCATAAGGCGGATGGTTTCCTTGATGGCGGTTACGATCTTGCAGTAGTGCACCTGGTCATCGTAGGTTAGTGTTCGGCCCCGGCGGTCCTTGAGCCACTTCTCGCACACCTGATACCCTCCGATGTGGAACTCCCACACTTCCGGGGGTATTCCCCCGAAGTATTGACTCTCGGGCTTGTCATAACGCCCATTGATGTAGACCCGGTACTTTTCCAATGGCGGGCTTGGTTCTCCAACTTCTTCAGCGAAGACCACATATTTCGGATAGCCCTTTTCGATGACATCTGAACCCTTGACAGGAAAATGAACGATTGGACTGTCAAGCAAAGGCGATTCCAGCAGATGCAATCCGACAAGCTCCGCGCCCAGGCCGCAAAGCGAACGGAACAGTTTCACATCCGAAGTGAGCGGGATGCGCGGAAAATCGCTCTTAAGAAACTCCGCATAGCGAGTCCGGTAGCCTGGGGAATACAAGACCGCGTATATGTAATTGAAAACATCTTCCGGCCCGAAAGTCATCTCTAAGTCGCCCTTGCCATCTGCGACAAAGGAAAGCTTCAACCTGGTTTCAATGTCGGAAACAAATTCTGGGCGAAGGTTTGGCCGCCGTATGTCGGAAACTTCGGGCCAATCTGACATCTTTATACCAAGACTAATTTGAAGGCTATTTTCCTCCTCCTGGTCATTGTAGAGATAGAGCGGAAGGAGATAAGTCCGCTCACGAGACTGGAGCGAAACCGCACAATCGTTAGCCATATGCCGCGTGCACATGGCGTGTCGAAACGGGCCGTTCAGCTCACGATTCGTACAAAGCCCAAGGTTCTGGCCCGCGAGCATGTTTCGCATTACGTCCAACCTTGTCCTGCCCACAATAGCCTCGTCTAGATACAGTTTTCGGTTGTCCAGTACTCGATAGCAAAACGGATGTACGTTGGATACTGAGATTCCAGACTTACGGACGGCTACCCGAGCTGCGTCTATGTTCCATCCAGATTTGTTTGAAAGCCCGTATTTTTCAATTAGGTGCTCTTCGGAAAGGTCGGAAGCAAATTCTTCCAATTTTGCTAAAGCTTCCTTATTCCTAAAACTGACGCATAGGCGGTCCCTCCCGGTTGTCACGCCAACAGAATTAACGGGCATGCCCTCGGTCAGCTTCCACCCGCTCTCGTATTCCGAACGTACATGGCTTTCCTGCGGCTTAAAGAGATAGAACGGTTTTCGAGGGCAAAGCTCCTCCCAATCTGTAGACTCAACCTGCGCCTCCAAGAGGTAATCATATTTGTCCTGCCTGAGACCCCAAAGGTCGGCATGAAAGACTTTGGCCGGCCCTGCCTTGCCTTGCTCTCTTACAAAGGTTCCAAGTGTCACTCCCTGTTGAATATCGAAGACATTTTGATCTGGGGAACCGTCAGAACACTTCTCTTTCTTCTTGGAGTTACCGTGCAAGTCCAAGAGATAAATCTCAGTGAACGCGTTCATCAGTTGCTGTCGCATTCCACGAAAAGTGGGATTGTCTAGGTAGCCGTGATTTGTGATAAACGCCAGAACACCAGCACCGTTCCGCTCGATTCGCCACTGACCCCACCGAATGAACTTTACATAGTCGTCCTGGAGCCACTTAGGGTTCTTTTCCCCCAAAGGTTGACCATCAACAAAGTAGTAGTCCTGAATCAATTTACCGATGAAGGTTCTCTCTCGAATTGTCCTTGCCTTCTTGACCGTAACAACCTTTGTGACTTTTTGTTCAGGTAGGGGACCGCCCGAAACCACGCTGTAGGAATCTCCCGGCTTTAGGTGAACCAGCTTTTCGCTTCGATTTGAGGAATGTCCAGAGTAAGGGGGATTGCCTATTACTACCAGGATCGGCAGATTACGCTTTATATCAGCCGCTGCATTCGCCTCGTCGGAGATAAACTTTCCAAGCAGTAATTCAGCTTTCAGAATGGCCTGCTCTAATGTATTCGTCAGGAAGACGCCCAAGCGCTCGTTTCCACCAAAGTCATAGGCCCACCTCTCCCGTTCTGCGGGCTTCAGGTCGTGCCCGGCGAGTTGCATTCCCAGCTTGAAATGCGCAACAGCGTAAGGAGCCATCAACAATTCAAATCCGAAGATGCGGGGCAACAAATGATTGCGAACGTATCCAGACCACATGCCATCGTTTTTCTCTCTCGCGAATTTTTCCCGGATGTGGTCAATCACCGTATAGAGAAAAGTCCCTGTTCCGCAGGCCGGGTCAAGAATCAGAACACGCGGGGATGTGGCTTTAACTTTCTTCGCCTCTCCGGCAATTGCTTCCTCTCGCTCATATTCAACCGTGGCCGTGTCTGCGAGCCCATCCGAGCATCCGAACCGGTTTTTCAGAAGATAATCCACGGAGCGGACAAGGTAGGAAACGACCGGCTCCGGCGTGTAATAGACGCCGCGCGCTTCGCGAAGTTTCGGGTCATAGGCGGCAAGGAAGGTTTCATAGAAATGCACGACCGGGTCTTGGCGGGCTTCTCGTTTGCCGAAGTCGGCGAGCACGGCGTCCATTTCTGTATCCGCCAGGAGTTGCGCCAAGTCATCAACAAAGCCCGCGTAAGGCTCATCGTCAAGGGCTGTTCCGGTGATGGTGTCAAAGAGTTGGCGCAAGAATGGGTTAGTTTTCGGAATCTCGGACGCTGCGCCAAGGCGTTTGAATGAGCCGCTTGCCCCTTTGTGATTGACGCGGGCCGCGAACAGGCCATAAGCAAGCGTCTGAGCGAACATGTCCGCAAAGTCAGTATCCTTCAGATCAGGAATGAGCGCCTTTTCAAACGCGGCGCGCAGGTCTGTAAGCGTTTGCGAGGCGGACTTGTTCGCAAAGGCCCGCACGATCATGTCGCGGATGAAGTGCGTAAGCCGCGCCATGCGAAGGGCAAGCTCTTTGGGGCTGTTAATAGGCTCGGCTTTGTGCGCCAGAAACTCCGCGAGCATCTGAGTGACGGCTTCGGCTCCGTCTTTCTCCGGAATGAGTTTCCGCCCCTTCCCCACGCTGGCGAGCCGGGCGGGTTGCCGAAACGCGCCGTCCACGTACCAGCGGAATTCCAAATAGTCAGTCAGAATCAGATTGGGCAGGGCGGGGAGATACCGCTTCAATTGTTCATCCCGCTCGACTTCTTTCAGGTCCGCGTCCAAATCCTTGCACTCGATGTGGCCGAGCGTAACCGGGCCGTGGCCCGCCTTGCGGGAAATCACCAAATCGGGAGCGCCGCATTCAACCCGCTTCGGCTCGTTTGTGGCCGTGACGCCCGGCGCGAGCGATTCAATAAGGCTCTTCAGGGCGGGCCGGTGGGTGTGCTCTGTAGCATTGCCTGCCTGGAGTTCCTTCTGAATTTGGCGGCGGTACGTTTCAATCGGAGTAGATGGCATGGACAATTGGCCCTGAAGAGTGCAAGAGTTCGAGACAGATAATTACCATATCGGCAGAAGGCGGGCAATAGTTATCTGGCCGGCTTGCCAGCGGAACTGTGGCGCTAATCGAGCACTCCGCTGATCCAACCACCGCCGACGAGTTCATCTCCATCGTAGAAGACGGCAGCCTGGCCTGGCGTGATGGCGCGCTGGGACTTGGCGAACTCGACAAACGCTTCGCCGTCGGCGCGGGCTTCGACCCGAGCTTCGGCAGGGAAGTGTTTGTTGCGAATCTTGACGCGCGCTTCGAAGGAATCGCCGGGATTGAAAAGGCGGACCCAATTGACCTGCCGCACCAGCAGGCGACTCTTCACGAGATCCTCGTCAGCGCCCACCACCACGCGGTTCTGCGCGCGATCCAGCCCGATAACGTAGAGCGGCGTTCCGGTGGCGATGCCGAGTCCCTTCCGCTGACCCACGGTATAGTTTCCAAGACCCTCGTGCCGGCCCAGCACGCGGCCGTCGGTGGTCACAACTTCGCCCGCGGCATCCTCAATCTTCTTCCCCTGTTCGCTCAAATAGGCGTCAATAAACCGGCGGTAGTTGCCGGTGGGGACAAAGCAGATTTCCTGGCTGTCGGGCTTCTCGGCTACGGGAAGATTTCTCGCGCGGGCCATGGCGCGGACTTCTTCCTTCGTAAACTCGCCCAAGGGAAAGAGCGTGCGGGCGAGTTGCTGCTGGGTGAGCCCGAAGAGGAAATACGACTGGTCTTTCGACGGGTCGCGGCCGGCGAACAGCCGGTAGCGGCCGGATTCCGGGTCCTTCTGAACGCGCGCATAATGCCCGGTGGCGATGGTCTCAGCTCCTACCTTGCGCGCAGTGTCGATGAACTCGGCAAACTTGATTTCCGTGTTGCACAGGCTGCAGGGGATGGGCGTTTCGCCCGCCAGGTAGCTCTCCACGAACGGCTGCACCACGCCCTGCTCGAAGCGGTCTTCCAGGTTCACGATGTAGTAAGGAAGTCCCAGGAAGCTGGCCACGCGGCGAGCGTCATACACGTCCTCAAGCGAGCAGCAGCGGCCGCTGGCGCGCCCGGGTTCGCCTTCCTCGGCGCCCTGCAAGGCAGGCAGCCGCCGCTGGTTCCACAGCTGCATGGTCATACCGACCACAGCAGGAGGGCCGTCCGGGTTCGCGGGTGGATTGTTTTCCGCGAGCAGCGCCGCGGCTACGGAACTGTCCACGCCGCCGCTCATGGCTATTGCGATTGTCATGGGAATCAAAACTCAGCGTTCAGCCAACGCCTTCGCCTATGCCCTTGAGGCCTGGGTGCTGACGGCATTCTTTTTGTAATGCGGAGAAAGTGAGCGAAGTTGTTCCACAACGCCGGGCAGCACTTCAAGCGTGTAATCGATGTCCTCAAGCGTTGTGAAGCGGCCCAGGCTGAATCGAATGCTTGATCGCGCTTGCTCAAAGGTGCAGCCGATGGCCGTGAGCACATGCGAAGGTTCGACGGAGCCCGATGAGCATGCGGCCCCGGTGGAACAGGCCACGCCTTTCAAATCCATGGCGATCACAAAACCTTCGCCCTCGATGTAATCGAACCGGATGTTGGTGGTCGTGGGCAGCCGGCGCAATTTGTCGCCCGAAACCGCCGCATAAGGAACGCTTGAAAGTATTTGCTCTTCCAGCCGGTCGCGCAAGGCGCCGACGCTGTGCATTCTTTCTGCCAGACGCTCCCCCGCAATTTCGGCGGCTTTGCCAAGGCCCACAATCCCGGGAACGTTTTCTGTGCCGGGCCGCCGGTCGCGCTCATGGTGGCCGCCGTACATCAGCGGCCGCAGGATGGTCCCCTTGCGAACGTAGAGGGCGCCTACTCCCTTGGGGCCGTGCAGCTTGTGCGCGGAAAGTGAAAGCAGATCGACGCCCAGGCTTTCAACATCCACTGGAATCTTGCCCACCGACTGCACCGCGTCCGTGTGGAAATAGACATCGTGCTCGCGCGCGATGCGGCCGATTTCCTCGAGCGGCTGGATGGTTCCCAGTTCGTTGTTGGCGTGCATCACGGAAATGAGCACGGTGTCAGGGCCGATGGCCTTTTCCACTTCCGCGGGGTCGACTACGCCACTCGATCGGACGGGAACGTAAGTGACGCGTACGCCGCGCTTTTCCAATTCCCTTGCCGAATGCAGAACGGCGGAATGCTCGATCGAGGTCGTAATGAGGTGTTTCTTTTCAGACTTGGAGGCCTGCACAATGCCGAACAGTGACTGATTGTCGGATTCGGTCCCGCCGCTGGTAAACGCAATCTCACTGGAGCGCGCGTTCAGCAGGCGAGCAAGCTGCTCACGGCTCTGTTCGACGGCGGCCCTTGCGCGCTGCCCGTACCAGTGGATAGACGATGCGTTGCCGTAGTCGTCCTGAAGGTAGGGCTTCATCGCCTCAAACACTTCGGGAGCGACAGCAGTGGTTGCATTGTTGTCCAGGTAAACTCTTCGCATGCCGGGACTCCAAAACGCCGCATAAATGGCGGAAAGTAAGGTCGTTATGAGATTAGCCCACCGCAGCCAGCGAAGTCAAACAGCCCAACCACGGCACCGAATTCCTTGCGCTACAACCGATTGCCGATTGGCGTCCCTCTCGCTCCGGTGGAGGCTTCGCCCGCCGCTGTCACAAGGCATTGTGATCATGGACATAGTCATGCCCTGGCGTTCGGTGGAAGCTGGGTGAAAGGCCTAACCTTGTCTCGAATGAAGGAGGATGATCCTATGTTTGCAAGACATGTCCGAATGCATTTGAAGGCTGATGGCCGTCCGGGTTTAGTCAAGGCCATCGACAGCGAGACCATCCCGGCGCTCAAGAAGTTTGCGGGATTTACGGGGGAAATTGTGCTGGTCTCAACCGATGGCAAAGAAGCCATTGGCATCAGCATGTGGGACAGCAAGGAACACGCCGAAACGTACAACCGCCAGGGAGCCGCTGACGTATTTAAAGCTCTGGAGAAGTACACGCAGGGAAAACCGGAACTTCGGACCTATGAGATAACCAACTCAACCTTCGAAAAAGTTGCTGCTCGGAAAGCTGCGTAGCGCTTCTTTGCTGTGGCCTCTGGCACATGTGAAACAAACCTGTCATGCCGGGCTGCCCTCCGGGGAGCAACAATTCTCAAGGGCGGCAAATTCCCAACGAGAGAAGCGATTTCACTTGCCCGGCATGACAGGCCTTTCCTGCTTTTCGATTCCACACTCCTCAATAGAGATTGACGATTTTCACCGAAAGAAGTTCCCCTCTCCTCGGGGTGTGATATCTTCTGCTTAACCGAAGCGTTGATTCAGCCTTGTGCGGGAAGAAGGAGGCGTGTGCGATGAAGGATATAACCACCCGTAACTCTGAACCTCAAATCTCACAGCGCGAACCTGGAACGACCCCGCCGGCGGAAGGCATGGCCTTGCCCCCAGAGGATTCCACTTGGACAATTGAGGGAACCGGAGGCGAACTGGTCGTGGCCCAAGCCAGGGCGGCAGGGGTGAAATATATCTTTGCCAACCCCGGATCGTTTGAATCTGGTTTGTTTGACGCCCTGACGGATGCTCCGGAAATGCACGTGATTCTGGGCCTTCATGAGGGGCTTGTGTTGTCCATGGCCGATGGTTATCACAAGGCGACAGGCAAACCGGCTTTTGTTAACGTGCACGCGGTGGTGGGATCGGCGCAGATGATGGGCCAACTTTACAACGCGCACTGGGACGGTTCCGCGCTGGTTGTGACGGCCGGCATGCTGGACAGCGAGACCGGCGGCGACGAGGTTGTCTTGGCAGCGCCGCCCGGCTTCAGTCAAAAAGAGATTGTGCGCCCGTTCACCAAGATGTGCTGGGAGGTCCGGGAGCCGGGTACGCTTCCCCTGATGATCCGGCGGGCGTTCAAAGAAGCCATGACCGAGCCCCAGGGGCCGGTCTATCTGGCGATGAAAGACATGGCGCTCGAAAGCAAGAACGTCCGTGGGACCGTGCTGCCTGCTGAACGCTTTCTGCTGAAGGGCCGAACGCGTCCGGCGAAGGCAGCGGTCGAGGCAGCAGCACGGATGCTGGTGGAAGCCAGGCGGCCGCTGCTGGTGATTGGTGACGATGTCTGGAAATCTGGAGCGCAGGCGGAACTTTTGGTGCTTTCAGAACAGTTGGGTTTGCCGGTTGCGGACCAGGTGACCGCACAGGCCGAGATGGTAGCGAAGGGACTGACCATAGACTCTCCGTTTCGATCGTACCACTGCTTCCCGGTCCGCCATCCCCATTACCTGGGCAACTTCCGTGCGAATTCGGATTGGATGAAGCGCGGAGTGGATTTGGTGGTTTGCATCGGCAGCAGGGACTTTGGCGATCGCGCGGCGTTGCAGACCCACGATGTGCCTGCGGGCGCGCGCGTGATACGCATCGGGATAAATACTTCCGCGATGGGCCGCAACTACCCCACGGACCTGGCACTGGTTGGTGACATTAAGGAATCGCTGGTGGAAATCCTGGAAGCGGTAACAAGCTTTCTTTCGCCAGAGCGCCGCATGAAAATCGCGGCAGAACGCTCGGCGGAGGTTTCGGCTTTTACGGCAGAATCAACGGAGCGGGCTCGCGCAGCGGAGCAGAAGAATTTTGGACAGTCGCCGATCCATCCGGATGAATTATCGCAGGTGCTGGCGGAATCGCTGGAGGCCAACGCCGTTCTGGTCTGCGAAAACATCACCGCTCCGTACAGGCCCTTTGCCTTTGGTTTTCGCGATGACGAACAGATGTTTTTGGGCACGGCAGGATCCAGCCTTGGCTGGGGCGTGGGCGCGGCTACGGGTGCGAAGCTGGGAATGCCGGACCGCCAGGTTGTGTGTTTTATCGGTGATGGCGCCGTCATGTACAGCGCCGCAGGGTTCTGGACGCAGGCTCGATACAACATTCCTGTGCTGACCGTGGTGGCGAACAACCGCAATTACCAGACGGTGCGGCTCGTTTATCACGGCTATAAGGGCAGAATGGCAACCCGGGGGCATTACGCTGCGACATACCTGGGAGAACCTGACATTGATTTTGTCGCGTTGGGCAAGAGCCAGGGTGTGAACGGTGAGAAAGTCGATCATCCGTCGCAGCTCAAGCCGGCGCTTGATCGCGGAAAGAGCGCCACGCGCGCAGGCAAGCCTTACCTGATTGAAGTTGCGACGGCTCGCTCCGGGCCAGGTGCTGAATCTGTCTGGTATGAGCACATGGATTTGTCGTAGGATTCGGAAGCGAAGCAGAGAAGCATCGGGATTCTCAAACGAAAACCGTTCCGGGCCACCGGCCTGCCGTATAATGGCGGAACCTGACGCGGGAACACAAGCTGATTTCAGGAGGTGTTATGAGCGGTACTGAGAAAGAGGAAAAGAGGAACTCACTCGACACGGCGGCCAAAGCGGGCGCAGGACTTGGCATTCCAGCCGCGATAACGTTTATTACACGGCCGGAAAGGGTTTTCGGGGCCAATGACCGTGTGCGAGTTGGCGTTTGCGGTATTCGCGGGCAGGGGTTCACGCACGTTGAAGAATACGCGCAATTGGAGAACGTCGAGGTTGCGGCGGTCTGCGACGTGGATGAAAACATCATTGCCGGCCGCCTGTCGGACATGGACAAGATGGCGCTGTCTCGGCCAAAGACCTATATTGATGCGCGAAAGTTGATGGAAGACAAATCCATCGACGCGATTTCCATCGCAACACCTAACCATTGGCACTCGCTGCTTGCCATCTGGGGCTGCCAGGCCGGCAAGGACGTTTACGTGGAAAAACCGTGCTCGCACAACTGGTGGGACGGCCACCAGCTTGTGAAAGCCGCCGAAAAGTACAACCGGATTGTCCAGCACGGAACCAATTCCAGATCAGATGGAGCGATCATCGAGGAGGTCCGGCAACTTCGTGACGGGCTGATTGGCGAAGTCTATCTCGCGCGAGGCCTCTGTTTCAACCACCGTGATACCATCGGCCACACGCCCGTGGAACCGGTCCCTGAAGGCGTCCACTATGACCTGTGGACAGGCCCGGCGCCGCTCCATGAATTTACGCGTAACCATTTCCATTACAACTGGCACTGGTTCTGGAATTACGGCAACGGCGACATTGGCAACCAGGGCATTCACCAGATGGACGTCGCCCGCTGGGGGCTGGGCGTGGGCTTTCCGAACAAAGTGTCCGCCATCGGCGGACATTTCATGTTCCGCGACGACCAGCAGACTCCCAATACCCTGAACTCCGTTTTTGAATTCGAGATGCCGGACGGGAAGCGCAAGATGCTGGAATTTGAGGTGCGGCACTGGTGGACTAACCACGAGGCCTCGATTGGTACGCCCGGATTCGGGGTTGCAATCCCCGGCTTCATTGGTCCACCAAGAAAAGAGCCTCGGCGGCCGCATGGTCCTTTCAACACTGTTGGCAACATCTTCTACGGTTCAAAGGGTTATACGGCGTCAGACAATGAAGGTTCTGCTTCTTACCGATCGTGGCTTGGACCCGCACACGAACCTGGGCCAAGCGCCATTCGCAGCGGTAACAACTGGGCTAATTTCATTGATTGCGTCCGCAGCCGTAAGAAAGAAAACCTGAATGCGCCGATTGAGGAGGGACACATCTCCTGCACGCTCGTTCACCTGGCGAACGCTTCCTACCGGCTGGGCCGCACCCTGAATTTTGACCCCGTGAAGCAGGAAGTGATCGGGGACGACGAAGCGAACCGCGTCCTGCGCGGGCACTATCGGGAGCCTTTTGTTGTGCGGGAGGAAGTGTAGCCATTCGGGCCCATATTGCGCATTTCGGAGTGCCACTGAACCCGCTCGCAAGTGCGCGCGCTGTGCGCTGATAATTCAAAAGTGAGAGCGTGGGGCTTCATGATATACTGCTTTTTTTGCCAGAGAGTTTTCTGCAGCTGCAAAGCGGGGGTAATTCAGCGGTAGAATGCCAGCTTCCCAAGCGGGCGGTCGGTGTTGTATAGAGGTTTAAGACGTTGTTTTGCAGCAAGTTACAGACGGCGGTACACAAATTGTGACCAGTTGTGACCAATTTAACGCACCGTTTTCATGTGTATACGCTTTGATTGGGCGCGAAATGGGCGGGAGTAGCTCAGTTGGTAGAGCACTGGCTTCCCAAGCCGGGGGTCGCGGGTTCAAGCCCCGTCTCCCGCTCCATCTTTTCAATAGGTCACAGCTCTCAGCGAGTATCCTTGAACCGATTTCCTTAAAAACATCGATAAACGGTAGCTTTCCACAATATTACGCAAGGCACACCTATCGTTCTGCCGTAGGCTGTGGCTACTGAATACGCAACGCGGCGCCTCGGCGATTGACTGCTGCTTTGGCAGCTAAAAGCCGCTAGATGTGGCCGCTCTCTTCGGGTCCCATTCGCTCAGTCCCGGTCATGAGACTGACACTGATCGCCACAACAAAGTTCAGGACGAGGGCAACAAACCCCGCGTTCAACCCCATGATGGGATCTCTTCCGCTCAAGGTGAGAAATGTGACCGTTGCAATTCCCAAAATCAGCCCGCAGAAAACTCCGGACGTGCTGGCGCGGCTCCAGTAAAGTCCCAGCACAACGCCGGGGAAGAACTGCGTTACTCCGGCATACCCGAGCAACAGTAGTGCCACAATGGTGCGGGCGCCCGAGAGCGCAAAAAGCAGCGCCACCGCCATCAACACCACCGAGGCCACTTTAGCCAGTTTTGCGACCCCGTCATCGCTCATCGATGGTGCAAAAATGGGCCGGAAGAAGTTCTTCGCGAACAGAGTGGAGGCGGTCAGAATCAGAATGGCTGAAGGTACCATGGCCGTCAGCGCGCCCGCTCCACCCACCACCCCCAGAAACCAGGGCGGGAATGTCTTCTGCACTACGGTCAGCAATGAAAGATCGCCATCCTTAAGCCCTGGGACAACCAGGAGGGCGGCAAAACCCGCGAAGAAGATCAGAGGCAGCAACAGCGAATAGAGCGGCATCACCACTGCATTTCGCCGCAAGGTATCGGCGCTCTTGGCGGTGAAGCTGGCTCCGAAATTGTGCGGCCACATATAAACGCCTAATGAAGTGAGCAGGACTGTGGAAATGAACCAGGCATGTCCCATGGTGTGTGTGGGGCCGGGCATCGTCAAATGCGCGGGGTGGGCGCGAATAATCGCTCTGAACATGGGGCCGAATCCGCCGAACCAGTGGTAGGGAATGAAAATGCCGATCACCAACGCTGCGGCAAGCAGCAGAACGTCTTTCAGCACGCTCACCATCGCCACAGCTCGAATGCCGCTGGCAAAAACAAAGCCAGCCACAAGCGCTCCTCCAATCATCATGGCCGCCTTGCGATGGATTTCACCGAAACTTGCCACTTCCACAATAATTCCCATCCCTTTCAATTGCAGTTGCAGATAGGGAACAATGAACACCACTCCCACGGCGGCAACCAGAGCGGCGAGGACCTTGCTCCCGTAGCGCTTTTCAAAGAAGTCCGATTGCGTCTGCAATCCTTGCGCCCGGGCGGTCTCCCAAAGCTGCGGAAGGATATAGAACGACACCACATACCCAAGTATGAGGTAGGCTAGAATATAGAGTGTTGGGCCGCCGCGCGAATAGGCCCAGCCGCTGGCGCCGAGAAATGAAAACGTGGTATAGACCTCTCCCGCCATCAGCAGCCATACCAGTACCACTCCAAAACCACGATTGGCAACCGTCCACTGCTCGAGGTCCATCCTTCTGCTCGCGCCGGCCCTGAATCCGATGAACGTGCCAAGGCCGACAATTGCAAGAATAATGAGAAGCGCGATGGCGGAAGGGCTCATCGTGCTCCATCCTGATGTCCGCCCGGATGGTGCGAAACGGCCCGCTTTTCAAATAGGTAGGCGCCCCACAGGCAGAGTGGGGTCAGCAGGATCCAAAGCATTAACCAGAAGATGTTAAACGGAAAGCCCCCTACAAGGGGGTAGATTCGATCCCACAAGGGGACGGTAAAGCACATTCCCACAAAGGGAATCAGGCCCAGCAGCAGGGCGGGCAAGGTTGGCTTTCGCACCATGATTGTATCTCTCTCAGGGCGCAGCGCACATGCTACCTTACAACCTTAACGTGCGCGTGCTCTCAATATTTTGCTTTCAGTCTTACCCATCGCCCGAAGGATTATACGACAGGACCAGTAAGCCAGGTTGAAATTGAGGGGCTCAGGTCAGCTTGATCATCATGGGCTTACTCCGGGCGCGACTGATGAGGGAGATGCCGCCCGGAAGCCTGAAAACGTATGCGGTGGGAACTGGCTATCAGGTACGGCCACAAGTGGACAACTCGGAGGCGACGACTTAAAGTGTCCATGTGATGAGCCACAAGAGCCATCTTCCGCTAATTGCTCGCGCCCTCCAGCATGGTGGGCGCACGGCTGTTGTCGATACGCAGGGGGCATTCACTTACAGCGAACTGCTGGACGCTTCGTCGTGTGTGGCGACGGCGCTGCTGCTTGGACGCCAGGATCTTGAGGAAGAACGTGTGGCGTTTTTTGTGACGCCGGGGTTTCGCTGGGTTGCGGTTCAGTGGGGAATCTGGCGGGCCGGCGGCGTTGCCGTTCCGCTTCCGGTCGACTCGACAAGACCCGAACTCGATTACATTCTCGGCGACACAGGTGCCTCAATATTGCTGTCCGATGCTGAAGCGGAATCTCTGCTGGCGCCGCTTGCCGCAGCACGTAACATCCGCGCGCTGCCGCATGAACAGCTTCTCGCCTGCCAATCGGCAGAATTACCTGACGTCACCAGCGAGCGGCGCGCCATGATTCTCTACACCAGCGGCACGACGAACCGGCCAAAGGGCGTGGTCACCACCCACGGCAACATCGCAGCACAAATCGTGACCTTGGTGGAGGCATGGGAGTGGCGGGCGGACGACCGGATTCTTCTATGTTTGCCACTGCACCACGTGCACGGAATTATCAATGTTGTTTCCTGTGCGCTGTGGTCGGGTGCAACCTGCGAGATGCTGCCTCGCTTCGAGTCGAATGCAGTGTGGGAACGTATTTATGGTGGCAGAATTACTCTGTTCATGGCAGTGCCGACCATCTATGTGAAGCTTATCGGCGCATGGGAGGCAGCTCAACCAGAGCGCCGCGCTGCTCTGAGCCGGGCCTGCGGCAAATTGCGTTTAATGGTGTCGGGCTCAGCCGCGCTGCTGGTTAGCACGCTCGAACGCTGGAAGGAAATCAGCGGCCACGCCCTGCTGGAGCGCTACGGCATGACGGAGATTGGCATGGCCCTGTCAAATCCGTTGCACGGCATGCGCATACCCGGCAGCGTCGGCACGCCGTTGCCGGGCGTCGAGGTACGCCTTGTGGACGAGCAGGGTAAGCCCGTCGCACCCGGAACACCGGGCGAAATCGAAGTCCGAGGCCCGAGTGTGTTTGCAGAATACTGGGGCAAGCCCGACGCAACACGCGATGCCTTCCGCGATGGCTGGTTTTGCACGGGCGATACGGCAGTTGTCGAAAATGGGGTTTATCGCATCCTTGGGCGTACGAGCATTGAAATTCTCAAGACGGGAGGACACAAGGTTTCCGCGCTGGAGATTGAGGAAACGCTGCGCGCGCATCCCGCCGTTGCCGAATGCGCTGTTGTGGGTGTGCCCGATGCCGAGTGGGGCGAGCGCATCGCCGCAGCCTTGGTGCTGAAGACTGGCAGAGCAATCGATCTGCCGTCCCTTCGTGCCTGGGCCAAAGAGTTTCTCGCGCCGTACAAACTGCCTTCCCGGCTGCTCGTGTTGGATACGCTTCCACGCAATGCGATGGGAAAAGTGATGAAGCCCGCGGTGGCGGCGATGTTTCAAACCGTCGGTAGTGGCGACTCCGTCGTTTAGAACTGCCTTATTGACGAGCTTGTGCTTCTTTCAATATTTCCAAGTGGCCCGGCACTCGGGCGGAATTGGTAACCCCCTGGCAGTCAACCCTAACCGGTGCAGAATTGGCAGAATTGCGGGCTGCATTCAAAAGCTGGCAGATTCGGGCCGGGAACTAAAGTTCGGGGAGCCGGGTGATTCCGGCGAGAAGCGAGACAACCATCTATAGAAAGGAGGTGCATGGGATGGGTCCCGGGAAAATCTGCTCTAAACGTTAATCCCCAAAATGCTCAGGACCTTGCGTAGCGACTGCTGGACCCAACCGTTCTGATCAGTGACCCATCTGGTATCCCACTCGTATTTTTCCACCCACGACTCCTGACGGGTCCAGGCTTCGCGAAGCCTGGACCAGCAGCGGGACCTGAAGTCCGAATCCTTTTCCGTTTGACCTTTGAGCCTCGGCGGCAAGCTGTCCGGCAGTCCTTTCCCGTAGGGATAGGCGTCCTGTACGGATTCAATACCGAAGGACCAGCAGGCCCGCATCATAAGCAACTGCGATTCGTCCCTGCCTGTTCGGTCGCCCGCAAAGGCCGACGGAGGTTCCGAACGCAGACGCATCACGGGCACGAGCGACTCAAAGACAAAAAGGCCTGCCAGTGTCAGCAGCACATAAAGCCAGGTGTGGCTACCGTGTTTGCGTGGTGTGTCCTCAGGGGCAGGTCCGTAGAGGTCAGAAATTGGGGAGTACCGTCTGTCCATTTGCTTGCTCGCCTTCGGCCAACAAATGGGTCTGTGGGCTTATTTTCGCACGGTTCCTGGCATTACGTAAACTGAAAACGGCCTGCCCTTGTTTGGGGCAAGGAGGCCCGAAACCTTTCTGCGGAAGTGCTGATCGTTTTGCCCGAATGGTTACAAGGACCTTCTTCTTATCGTTGCAGAGGTTTCGTTTTCGAAAGAGACTTGAAGGGAAACGCAAGAAATTCTTCCCCAAGGAACAAAGGTTGTGATACGGTTGCAGGTTAAGTTTGTTGCAGGTAACTCCAAGCTGAGGATATCAATAAAATGAAGCGATCAAGTGTATTGGCATCTGTGTTTGTGTTCGTGTGCGCACTGGGAATGGTCTGCGGCGTCAGAACTTACGCTGCTCCTCCGGGAGCGGGCAAATGGACGCGGCTTTTCAACGGCAAAAACCTAGACGGGTGGAAGGCATACGGAACGGAGAGGTGGGTCGTCGATCATGGAACGATACTCGGCGAAAGCGTCACCAATAAGTATGGCTACCTGATGACCACGAAAGACTATAAGAACTTTGAGATCCGGCTGAAATTCAATTGCGCTGAGGAAGGGAACAGCGGATTGTTTTTCCATTCTCACATTACAGGTGAGAACCCAAAGTGGGGCCCGGACATTGTGGGTCTTCAGGCGGAAATTGATCCTGCCCGGCACTCGGGAGGCATTTACGAGAGCGGCGGGCGCGGGTGGGTTGCCCTGCCCACGGCAGAAGGCGAAAAGGCAATCAAACCGATTGGCCAATGGGACAGCATGGAAGTGCGTGTTGAAGGCAACCACATTGTGACGCACCTGAACGGCGTGAAGATTGTGGATTACACTTATACTCCTGCGAAGTACACGGACGGGCAGATTGGATTGCAGATTCATACTGGTATGCACGGGTTCCATATTCGGTTCAAGGACATTGAAATCCGCACACTCCCGTAAGCGGGAGAATCCGCGGGCATATCGACACCGCCCCGGGAGGGGCGGCGAATTCATAAAGATAAAGGATAGACTCATGACGAAGAATAATCGTAGGGATTTTCTGAAGCTATCTACTGCTGCGGCCTTGGCCGCAGCCGGATTGGGAGGCGCGGAGAAAGCTATGGCGGCGACAACCGGCTTGTCGACGTCCGTAACTGCCGCAGCGCCGGTACCGGTGCCTGCAACGCCGAGGCGGTACGAGCCGTTTGCTCTGGGGATTATGACTGGTATTGGGACCAACCCGGAGGCGGCAATGGCCAAGGTTCACAGCCTGGAAATGCCCACCTGCCAGATTGACTCAGACCTGATGAGCGATGAGATGATCGACCGGCTGGCAAATGCGCTAAACAAGTACAACATCGTGGTAACGGCCATGGGAACCGATGGGCCGGGACCTTACATCTACAACTTCTATGACGGGCCCTTGACGCTCGGACTGATTCCACGAACCTACCGCGGGGCGCGGCTCGAAAAGCTGAAGAAGTTTTCAGACCAGATCAAGAAGCTGAATGTGCCTGCCCTTCGCATCCACGCAGGATTTATTCCCGAAGATCCAAATGCCGAACTGTATTGGGAATCGGTCGAAGCGCTGAAGGATATCGTCAGCCATTGCAAACGGAATGGCCAGGACTTCCTTTACGAAACAGGTACGGAATCTCCGACCACGTTGCTGCGCGCAATGAAGGACGTCGGCCTGGATGGCCCGCTCAGTAACCAGGGCGCAAACCTCGATACAGCGAACCTGATCCTGTATGACAAGGCGAACCCGCTGGACGCGCTGGATGTTATTGGCCCGTACGTCAAGAACACGCATGCGAAGGACGGGCTCTATCCGACGGGTACTCGCCAATTGGGTAGAGAAGTTGCCATCCCGCATGGGAAAGTCGACTTCCCGAAGATCATCGCAAAGCTGAAGGCGCTGAATTATCAAGGGCCGATCACCATCGAGCGCGAGATTTCAGGCCCACAGCAAATGGAAGACGTGAAACGGGAAAGAGACTATCTGCTGAAACTGATTAAGTCCTAGGAAGCGTGCCGCGTAACTGGCAAGGGATGGAAATTCAAAGGAGGGTAAGACTGTGAGTGAAGATTCCAGCAAGAAAGTAGGACGAAGGGAATTCATGGGCACAGCGGCAGCCGCAGCCGGCTTTATGATCATGGCTCCGCAATTGGTGCGGGGGACCGCAGCCAATTCCGCTTTGCGAGTTGGATTGCTGGGCTGCGGAGGCCGCGGGACCGCTGATGCCGAGTATCTGATTGATACCGGGAAAGCCCGACTGGTGGCGCTGGCCGATATTTTCCAGGATCAGTTGGACAAGGCAAAGACGCATTTTGACAAATTTCAGAAAGCGAAAGGCTACGCACCAATTGAGCGGTCGCTGATGTTCCGCGGCCCGAACGCATACAAAGAAATCGCGAACTCAAAAGATGTTGATGTAGTCGTGATCACCACGCCACCTTATTTCCACCCAGAGCATCTTGCGGAGGTGGTGACGGCCGGAAAGCACGTCTACTGTGAGAAGCCGGTTGCGGTCGACCCGGCGGGCTGCGTATCCGTCCTGGATTCCGGACGGCGCGCACAGGGGCGGCTGAGCCTGGAGGTTGGATTCCAGCTTCGCAACGCGCCGCCTTATGTGGAGCAGGTGAAGCGGATTCACGCCGGCGCGCTCGGTAATATCCTTTCCGGGACTGGCCACTACTTTTCCGGATACATTGACAGGCCATCATGGCCGGGCGCCTCGTTGGACGAGCGCCGTCTGCGCAACTGGGTCCATTACCGCATTTTGTCGGGCGACATCATCGTGGAGCAGAACATCCATGTGGTCGACTGCTGCAACTGGTTTTTGCAGGGACATCCGATCAAGGCTTCGGCTTCCGGCAGCAACCTCCACAGGCCTGACCACGGCGACGCCTATACGAACTACAACGTGGTTTTCGAGTATCCCAACGGTGTAAGCATGACATTCGGTTCCACACAGTTCAATAAGGGCTGGTGGGACGTGGGATGGATGTTCTTCGGCACCAAAGGCGTTTCAGAAACGCATTACAACGGGCCGGTTGCCATTTATGGAGATAACGCCTGGAAATATGGAGAAGGTGCCTCTGAGGCCGGCGGCGGAAAGTTCTCCGCGGCGGGAGTTTTCCACGGCAACCTGGACCAGGCTGATCCACTGAAGAAAATGTCCTTTGTGGAAAGCATCCTGAACAACCAGTTCCACAACCAGGCTGAGCAGGGGGTGGAATCGGCGCTGAGCTGCATGATGGCACGCCACTCTGCCTATACTGGCCGGGAGGTCACTTACGAGCAAATATCCACCTCGGGTGAGAAGTGGACTGACGATATCGACCTAAGCCAGTTTGCCTGAGAAACGGCAGGAAAGGAAAAACCGATGAGCAACGAAACTTCCAGGAGGGACTTTCTCAAGCTGACGGTTGCGGGGGCGGCGGCGCTTAGTGCGCTGCCGACCTCGTTTGCGGCAACACCTGCTCCGGCTGCTGGAAAGCTTTCGCTTGATAAGGGGCTGGTCTATAGCATGCTGCCCAAAGAAATGAGTGTGGCAGACCGCTTCAAGCTGGCCCGGGATACGGGGTTCAAGGTGGTGCAAGCCCCGACCACCCCTGACCAGAAAGAGGCGGAAGAACTAAAGAAGGCGGCTGAGGCGGCAGGTATCCGGATCGATTCTGTGATGAACATGGCGCACTGGCAATATCCTCTTTCCTCGTCCGACCCCTCGGTAGTGAATACAGGGCTGGACGGCATGCGGACATCCCTGCACAACGCCAAGTTTTGGGGCTCCGACGCCGTGTTGCTGGTACCGGCGGTCGTCAATCCCGAAACCAGTTACTACGAAGCCTGGGTGCGTTCGCAAAAGGAGATCCGCAAGCTACTTCCCCTGGCAGGAGAACTGAAGGTCGTTATCGCCATTGAGAATGTTTGGAACAAGTTCCTGCTCAGCCCTCTTGAGATGCGAACCTACGTCGATGAGTTCCACAGCCCATGGGTAAAATCCTGGTTTGATGTGGGCAACGTGGTGCTCTTTGGCTATCCGCAGGACTGGATCCACACGCTGAACAAGCGTATCGCGAAAATCCACCTGAAAGACTTCAAGGTTGAGCATAGCCGTTTCGAGTGGGTTGACCTGGGAGATGGCCAGGTGATGTGGCCGGCAGTCCGTCAGGCGCTGATTGACGTCGGCTACTCGGGTTCAGTGATCTGCGAACTGGAGGGTGGCGATGAGGCTTACCTGCGCGATCTCAGCAACCGAATTGACCGGCTCCTGATCCAAGCTTGAGCCAGCTATTGCAAGATCCCGTCTGAAACTCCTGCAAGCTTGCCCGGCAGGTTCTGTGACTTGCCGGGCAAGCCAGGTGGCCAATGCCTGCTTTGCGTGGAAATCCTTCCATCTAGTCATCGCCACAAGCTGTTTTTTTCTTAAAGATCAATAAATATAAGAGCTGCTTTTGGGGGATGAAGGGCAGCTTATCGGTTGAGTGTAAAAATTTCGTAATAGATTTATATTGCGATCCCTTGCTTTTACCATCTAGAAGCAAGTGGCTAATAGCTATAGATACGTCAAAAGAAGCTATTGACATCTCATACTTTACTATGGTTAAATCTCGCTTTGTCGGGAGCACTTCGGGTCATTTTAAGGAACTGTTTCCACACTGCGGTGCGGTCAGCCCAAGTTTTGGATGCTGGTCAAGCCTTGCGTCTTGTTTAGGGTCTTCTACCAAAACGTCCAAATTTACGGAGGTGTACTTGATGCGATTTCGGGCTGTATCTCGATTCGCAATATGGCTCATCGCAGTTGCCGTTCTTGGGCTCGGTACTGCTCAGCGAGTGAATGCGCAGATTTTGTATGGTTCTGTCGCAGGCACAGTAACTGACCAGACCGGGGCAGTCGTACCCGGGGTGGCACTCACGATCGTCAATGATGGTACGGGGCTAACCCGTAACACCAAGTCAGGATCGGCGGGCGACTATCTTTTTACCGACCTTCCTGGTGGCATCTACACCCTCAGCGTGACAGCGCAGGGTTTCAAGCCTCTGAAGCAGACCGGCATCCGTGTTGTTGCTGGGTCCACGAACCAGCAGAATGTTCAGCTGTCAATCGGAGCTGTTACCCAGCAGGTAACGGTTTCCGGCGCCGCCGCTACTCTTCAGACTCAGCAGACCAATGTTCACACGACCATCAGCAACTATGCGGTGCAGAACCTGCCGCTAAACGTTTATCAAAACTTCCAGAGCGTCGAACTTCTTTCGCCTGGCGTTGTTTCTCTTTCGGCAATCACGGGAAGCTATCCCAACTCAATTGCTGACGCGCCGGACCGGTCGTTCGCCATCAACTCCAATGGTCTGCCGCAGCACATCAACACCTCGCGCGTGGACGGCGCCACGGACGTGTTCCTCTGGCTGCCTGACCACATGGTGATTGTGCCGCCGGCATCGACGGTGCAGGAAGTCAGCGTTCAGACTTCCAATTTCAACGTTCAAAAAGGACTGACGGCCGGCGCTGCAACCGACGTCATTACCAAGTCCGGAACGAACCGGTTCCATGGCCAGCTCTACGGCTACCACACTGACGCCTCTCTGAATGCGCAGAACGCGCTTGTTCACACTGCCAATGGGAAGAAGCCGAAGGACATCCGGAACAACGTCGGGGCGTCCGTCGGCGGACCGATTGTGAAGAACAAGGTCTTCTTCTTCGGCAACTGGGATGGATACTTCCAGCGTCAGAACGCGGCCGACACCGCCCTGATTCCTCCTGTCGATATGCGGAACGGAAATTATTCCGCTTATCTTGGCGCACCCGTTTACGACGCAAGTGGCGCTCCTGTAATGGTGTGCTCCAGCAACGCTGCCGGACCGGGCGCAGGCCCTCTGGTTCAGTTGCAGGAAGGCATGGTTTTTGACCCTGTTACTGGAAACACCGCAACCGGTCAGGGCCGCTGCGCTTTCCAGAACAACGTCATACCGACCAACCGTATGTATGCCGGCGCAACCAACTTCTGGCAGTTGATGGCGCCCTATACTCCGGACAACACGCTGGGCCAGCCGTTTACGCAGTTCACGGCGCAGAACGACATCCGCCTGCGGAATTCGGCCTGGAACCGCAACATCTACACCGGCAAGGTGGACTACAACATCAGCGATCGCCAGACCCTGTGGGGCAAATACACCCTGCAGAAGGCGCGCCTGAACGACGGAACGGACTACGGTATCGCCGGTCAAGGCAATGGTACAGGCGTTACCGACGACACGGCGCAAACCGTGACTCTCGGTCATACCTGGACGGCAAAGTCCGACTTGGTCCTGAGCGGCCACATTGGCTTCACTCGCATGGGTGAAGGCAACACCGTACCCGGTTTCGGCAAGGATTATGGCGTGTCGGTCCTCGGTCTCGCTGGCAGTAACACGCCGACCGGCGACCCGCGGTACAGCGGAATGCCCGGACTTGCGTGGGATAATTTCACCGGCTTGGGCACCAATCAATCGTGGGAACCTGCATTCCGTAACGACTGGCAGTTGACCCTTGACGAAAACGCTACCTGGATCAAGGGCAAGCACTCGATCGTGTTCGGATTCGATGCGGCCCACAACCATATGAACCACTGGCAGCCGGAAATTGTCTGCTGCCCGCGTGGTGGCGTCTACATGGGTAACGACAACACCTTCCTCAACGTTGCTACGGACCCGCTGGGTGTTGGAACACAAACCCAGTTCTATAACGCAAGCGGAAACAAGGTCGGCTTTACTTCAAACCCCTGGAACGGTATTGCACTGTTCAACCTCGGGCTTGGCAGTGAAGTTTACAACGGCCAGCAGTTCATCAAAGCTACCAACAAGGATTGGCAGGAGGCTCTCTATATCGGAGATACCTACCGGCTTACCTCCAAACTGACGGTGGATGCGGGAGTTCGTTGGGAGTACTTCCCGATGATCACTCGTGACGGCGTCAGCAAGTTCGAGGTTTACAATGCCACCACCAACCAGTTGGTCTTGGGCGGACTTGGAGGCAACCCAATCCATCCTCTTGGAGTGACCAGCAGCAAGAAGCTGTTTGCTCCTCGCCTTGGTTTGGCCTATCAGTTCAACAACAAGACGGTGGTCCGCACCGCCTACGGCATCACCTACGATACGCTGCCTCTTGAGCGGCCTCTGCGCGGATTCTATCCTTATACGATTGGTGCAGATGAATACGTTGCAGGAAACAGCAACGTTACCCGCTTCCAGCCGTATGCAAGCTTCAATACCGCCACGAATACGGTGAATGGTTATTCCGGATTGTTTAATGGCGTGCCTGTAATCCAAGCTCCGACGGGCTTCTCGTCTGGTGTGATTACTCCTCCTTTCGATGTGACCGTCGGAACCATGAACCCCGGCCCGTTCAAACGTGGATACGTCCAGTTCTGGAACTTCACGGTTGAGCGGAAACTGCCGTTCGACACGCTGATGACCGTCGGATACGTTGCCAACCACCTTGCACACGAATTCAACGGTTATACCCCCAACGCAGCACCTTTGGGGACAGGCGCTGCTGGACAGCCGTTGTATTCTGCTTTCGGACGCACCGGTGGAACATACCTCTTCCAGGGTTACCTGGATTCACACTACAACTCACTGCAGGTCTCGTTGAACCGCCACGTTACCAATGGCCTGTTCCTCCAGGGGTCTTACACCTATTCGAAGGTGATTGGCTACATGGATGACGAAGGTTGGGAGAACGGGTTGGCCTTCAACTGCCCTGCCAGTTCTCTGATGCCGAAGGGTTGCCAGTCGCTGAACCGGCACACCCTGAGCTTCGACCATACCCAAGTGCTGAAGATGGCGTTCATCTACAACCTTCCCTTCGGCGCAGGCCAGAAATTTGCCAACACCGACAAGGCTGAAAGAGCAATCCTTGGCGGATGGCAGCTGAACGGCATCATCACGGGTATTTCTGGATCGCCGCTCTATCCGAGCCAGACCGGCGGCTACCTGAACACTCCGGGTACCAGTCAGGTTCCTGATTTTGCCGGTAACCTTCAAATGATCAAGGGACACGGGCCGGGTCAGCACTGGTTTAACACCACGGCCTTTGCACCGGTTGAGAGCGTCAGGATCGGCAACGGTGGGCGAGGGTTGTCCTGGCTGAGAGGTCCCGGGATCGGACAACTTGACTTGAGCCTCTTCCGCAACATCAAGCTGACTGAACGCTACAACTTGAGGGTGGAGGTCGAGAGTCTCAACTTCAGCAACACTCCGCACTGGAGCAATCCGAGTATGTACTGCTCAATCGTCACGACCTCGAGTGGTCAGGACGTTTGTGGCGGAAACTTTGGGCAGATTACCGGTTCATTCGGACAACGAATCGTCCAGCTCGGAGCTGAATTCGACTTCTAACATTGGCTGCCTGCAGCATGCCACATTGGTCATTGTTTTAGACCCATCGCGACATGCTGCGGCCTAACCTGATTCACTGATTGCAACGGGTGGGGGCTGAAAAGTCTCCACCCGTTTTTTTCGTTGAGCCACGTGCCTTCCTCAGCCGGACACCGTAGCTACAGAAATCCTCTGCTGATACAATCAAATGGTGGAAAACGTGCGTAGGTTGCTTTTTCTCGGGGTCGTGCTGGTATTGGCGTGCCCGCTGTTGCGCGCACAGTCCTCCAAACTCGCCGAGCAATCAAACCAGGCGCGAGAGTTGATGGCCTCGGGGAAATTCGAGCAGGCGATTCCGATCTACCTTGAACTGGTAAAAGCTGTTCCCGGCAATGCCGGGCTCATTACGAACCTCGGGTTGGCCTATCACATGGCGGGCCATGAACAGGAAGCGGTAACGCAACTGACACATGCCCTGAAGCTGGATCCCCACAACATCCCTGCCCATTTCTACCTTGGCTACGCTTATTTGAGTCTGGGAAAGCCTGAGAAGGCTATTCCCCACCTGGAAGTTGCGCTGCGGGCCGATCCCTCGGATCCCAACGTCAGGGGAAACCTGGCGGAGGCTTTATTCGCCGTCAGGCGGTTCCGCGAGGCGGCAGTCCAATTTGAAGAGTTGGCCAAGGTCGCCCCCGCCAATCCACAAGTGTGGTATCGCCTTGGCCTCTGTTACCAGGAATTGTCTCAGGAAAGTTTTGATGAGTTACAGAGGATTGCCACGGGCTCCAGTTACTGGCTGGCGCTGGTTGCCGACTCGCGCGCCAAGGCCATGCAGTTGAGCAGTGCGTTCTACCTTTATCGGCAGGCCCTTGCCAAGGACCCGAAACTACGCGGCGTTCGTGCTGCCCTTGCTGCCCTGTATCAGAAATCGGGTCACCCTGACTGGGCAAAGACAGAGGAGCAACGGGAAGAGAAGCTGGGAAACCCAAACTGCGCAGTTGAACCACACGAGTGCGCGTTTCGCGCGGGCCGCTTTCAGGAATTGGCTGGCCTGGCAGGGAAGACGCCGGCAATTTACTACTGGAGGACGAAGGCTTATCAGAAGCTGGCCGTTGAGGCGCTGGCGCACCTGTTTCAACTTCCCGATTCACCTCAACTTCACGAACTTCTGGGCCGGATCAACATGGATGAGCGCCAGTTTACTGTTGCCGTCAAGGAATGGCAGAAGGCTTATGATTTGTCAGGAAAGAATCCGGCTATCGGGAGGCAACTGGTCCTGGCGCTGTTCCAAGTCCAGAATTTCCCCGAAGCCCAGCAATTGCTGAAGGCCCTGCTCCAGCAGAGTCCCGAAGATCCAGACTTGAACTACATGTACGGGTTCACGCTTCTGAGCATGAAGCAGCCTAAAGAAGCCGCTCATTATCTGGAAATCTCTCTAAAGGGGGACCCGGAGAATCTCGCCGCGCACAGCACGTTGGCTCAGGCTTACTTGGCGATGGGAGAATCCCAGCTGGCCATCCCACATCTGAAGGCGGCTCTGCCGACCGATCGCGACGGCAGCCTCCATTACCAGCTTGCCAGGGCCTACCAAGCGAGTGGCCAGCCGCAACTGGCCCGTGCGATGCTTCAGCAGTATCAGCAGATGCACAACGCGCATCAGGAAGAACAGCAGACCCTGCAGAAGGAAGTTCAGATCACGGCCCCCGGACCCGGCTAGACGAATCGGTTGGCGCCTGCATGCCGGCCTGCCTTAGCTGGACGGTTCGTCGACCTTTAAAAACTGGTCGGCCCTTACGCCTTTCAGCCGTTGCACGATTCCACTGGGCCAGCGGATCTCAATCTCGTCAATCACAGCGGTTTTCCCCAGCCCAAAATGCACGCCGAAATGGCTGGAGGAGGCGTAGCCCACCGCGCTGGTCATGTGATTGTACTGATTCCCGATTCGCACCCGCGCCCCGATCCCGTCGCGGTTGCTCTTGTGCCCCACCAGGTTCAGGATAATCCAGTGGTTGTCGTCAGGGCTGATGTTTTCCCATATTTCCGCCGGCTCCTCCAGCGATGACGTCACTGCGTCGATTCTCCCGTCCCTGTTCAGGTCTGCGAACGCGGCGCCGCGGTGCGCGTGTGGCACCTGGAAATCCTTTCCGGCCTCGCGTGAAACATCGGCAAAAGTTCCATTGCCGAGGTTGGCAAAAATGCTATTCGGTTGTTTGTAGTGGGTCGCTTCAAAAAGCTCGACATTGTTGTCCACGTGCGAATTGGCCGTGAACAGGTCCTTCAAACCGTCGTTGTTAAAATCGAAAACGCCCAGGCTCCATCCACTTCGCGGAGCGGAGAGCACGCTGAGCCCGCTGCTGTAGGTCACGTCCTCGAACATGCCTTTGCCCATATTTCGAAACAGCGGAAAGGTTTCATTGGAAAGGTCGGTAACGAAGATGTCCGGCAACCCGTCGTTGTTGTAGTCTCGAAAGTCCACGCCCATGTTGGAAACGGGTTCGCCGTTGTTCAGCAGGGCGGCTCCGGCAAAAAGCCCCACTTCCTCAAAGGTTCCGTTGCCGAGGTTATGGTAAAGGTAGTTGGGCATATTGTCATTGGTGACGTAAATGTCCATAAAGCCGTCGTTGTCGTAATCGGCAAAGCCCACGGCCATGCCGCGGCCGACGTGTTTACCGAAGCCGGCCTTGTCCGTTACGTCTTCAAAGGTGCCGTCGTGCCTGTTCCGGTAGAGCGTACACGTCAGTCCCTCAAAATATTTCGGATGGCAATAGGTTCTCAGGTTGCGGGCACGGTCGCCGCAGAAGCGGTTGCGGTCAAGCGAAAACACGGAGTAATTCACCACGAACAGGTCCAGCCAGCCGTCGTTGTCGTAGTCAAACCAGCCGGCTCCCACGGCCCACTTGTCGCTCTTGATGCCGGCATGCTCAGTGACGTCTTCAAATGTACCGTCGCCACGGTTCCGGTAGAGGATGTTCCGAAAGACCCCGGCGACAAAAAGATCTACGTGGCCGTCGTTGTCGTAATCTGCCGCAGCGGCGCCCATGGAATAGCCGGCTCCAGCAAGCCCGGTCTCTTTGGTCACGTCGGTGAACTTCATCCCGCCTTCATTGCGGTACATGCGGTTGAAGTACTTGGGATCGTCTTTCTCCATCGACGGCAGCGAGGCCCCGTTGGCAAAAAAGATGTCGGGATAACCGTCTCCGTTGTAATCGAAGACGGCGATGCCGCCTGTCATGGTTTCGATCAGGTGTTTTTCAGGCGTAGGATGGTTTTCCACCGCGAAGTTTACGCCGCCTGCAGGCGCAACATTACGAAATTGGATGGGATCGATTTTCGGAGCAGACTGCGCTGCAAACCCGAAACGGGGGCTTAGCAGAGGAACACAGAGCCCCGCGCCGGCCCTTAGCAGATCGCGCCTGGTCAGTTTACCGGCCATTACCAGACGTTCTCCCCCACCATGTTCATGCGGTTATCTTGCCATCTGGATAGAATTCCAGTCAACCCGCTCGGAATCGTGGCTGCGTGTCTACCATGGCTTGCCGGTGGCAGTGCAGCCGTCCTCGCTGGGATATAATTCCAGTGAACCGCATCTACCGGAATCGCTCGGCTCATCCGGGCATGCCCTCCAGCTCTTGGGGCTCGCCCAACAACCATGGCCTGTTTCATGGTACAGGAGGTTATTTGATGCAAAATATTCGTGCCGCAGCAGTTCAGTTTGAACACATCGCTGGCGACAAGCGGGCCAACCTGGCGAAAGTCCACGAATTTGCAGCGCGTGCCGCGCGGGAACGAGTGGACCTGATCCTGTTTCCGGAATGCTGCATCACGGGCTACTGGTTTTTGCGCCACCTCTCACGGCCGGAACTCGCCGTACTGGCCGAGACGGTCTTCAGCGGGCCGACGTCGCAGGAACTGATGGCCCTGGCAACGCGGCACGGGATGACCATTGGCGCGGGATTGGTGGAAGCGGCGGAGGATGGCGCTCTCTACAACACCTATGTCGTGGCCATGCCCGACGGCACGGCGCGCCGTCACCGCAAACTCCATGCCTTTGTCAGCGAGCACATCTCGAGCGGTTCCGAATACACCGTCTTTGACACGCCGCAAGGATTCCGCGCGGGCGTCCTGATCTGTTACGACAACAACCTGGTTGAGAATGTCCGCATCACGGCGCTTGCCGGCGCGGAGGTCCTTCTGGCGCCTCACCAGACCGGTGGCTGCCGCACCCACAATCCCCACCTGATGGGACTTATCGAGCGCCGCCTCTGGGACCAACGCACGCAGAGTCCCGGAGCGATTGAGGACGAGTTCCGCGGTCCCAAGGGCAGAGGCTGGCTGATGCGATGGCTTCCGGCCCGCGCCCACGACAACGGCATCTTCCTGATCTTCAGCAACGGAGTGGGCGTTGATGATGACGAAATCCGCACTGGCAACGCGATGATCATCGATCCCAACGGCCGAATCCTGGCGGAGACTTGGAAGGCTGGCGATGACATGGTGATTGCGGACCTGGACGGGTCTCTGGTGGCTCCCAGTGTGGGGCAGGCTTTCCTCAAAGCTCGCCGAGCGAATCTTTACCACCCTTTGGCCGAACAAACCGGGCGTGAAGAGGACATGCGAAGCCTTAAATTAAAGGAATAGCGTGCCAATTCCTGTAGGTCCGTTTACAGGTCGCAGGCGTGCAGCGGCAGCGACTGCCGGCCCGGTCTTGCCAGCCGTTCTCAATGTTCGTGCCGATGCAGATGCGAATGAGTGTGGATTTCGCCTGACTTGTGCACGTGCAGATGGGAGTGAAGCAACCCGCTGGTTTTCAGCAGGGGCGCATCCCCGAGGATTTGCGCCGGCGTGCCGGTGGCCTCGACGCGTCCTTCGTGAAAAACCAAACAATCATCGGCGATGTCTTCAATGATGTCGAGATCGTGCGTTGTGGTGACGACGGTCCTGTCGCCGCCCTTTGCGCGCACCAGGAAGTTGATCATGTGACTGGCGCTCCTGGGATCGAGCGCAGCCGTGGGTTCGTCGAGCAGCAGAATTTCCGGATCGAGGACCAGGACGGAAGCAAGCGCGACGCGTTTCTTCTCTCCCATGGATAGATGGTGCGGCGACCGATCTTTCAGATGGGTAATTTCCATCATCTCGAGGGTTTCTGCGATCTTTCTGCGCACCTGATCGGGCGGCCAGCGGAGCTGGAGCGGCCCGAAAGCCACCTCGTCGAACACCGTGGGAGAAAAGAGCTGAGCGTCCGGGTTCTGGAAAACAAGTCCGACGCGGCGGCGAAAATCCACTCCGAAGCCGTCGTTCTGGATGCTCTCCTCGGTGAGCAGCTTGCCGCAGAAGCGCACCGTCCCTTCGTCGGGGAAGCAGAGGCCGTCCAGAATGCGCAGCAACGTTGATTTACCGGAGCCATTTGCTCCCAGCAACGCCAGCCGCCGGCCGGCTTGCACCGTCAGGTTCAGATGGTCGAGAGCCGTTACGTCGCGGTAGCGGTAGGTGGCGTCCAAGACCTCAAAAACCGGGACTGGCGTACCGCTATTTGTGTTTGTTGTACTCATCTTCCCAACCAGAACGCAGCAATTGAAACCAGGGCAAATGCCCCCAGCATGACCCAGTCGAAATTCCTGATCTGGAATTCGTCCAGAACCGAAATGTCGCCGCGATAGCCCCGCGACTCCATGGCCAGGTAAACCTCATTGCTCAGGTCGAATGTCTTTGACATCAGCACGCCGGCGCTCGCGGCCGCCACTCTGCGCCGCTCGCGGCCCGTCAGTTCGCCGATCATGCGGCTGCGGCGCGATTCGAACATGTCGTGCGCGCTCTGCAGCACCAGGAACAGATATCGATAGGTCATACCCAGGATGGTGACCAGCACGGCCGGCACGCGCAGCACGCGCAGCGCCTTCAGGACGTGATTCCATGGTGTGGTGAGTACCAGCAACACGCACAGGGTGGCCGCAGTCTCAACACGCAGCACCAGATAGCCGGCGCTGGCAAGGCCCTGCTCCGTAACGTCCCATCCAAGCAGGGGAAGATGCCAGATCACGAGACCCGGAGTGACAAACGGAGCCGGCAGGGCAATCACACCGGTAAACAACAGTACCGCGACCCACACTCTGTTCACCAACACGCGGAACGAAACATGCGAGAGCGCCGCCAGCGCGATGGCAATGGCTAGCAGCCCCGCAATCACGGCAAAGCTTCGAGACGCGGCTGCGGCCGCCACGAGGGCAAGAATCCCCACCAGTTTGACGCGCGGATCAACACGTTGCAGCAGGCCGTCCGCGCGCGCCGTCTGTTCGGCGTAGAAGGCGTGCTCCATGGCGTCCACAAAGCTTGATGTGGAGCGCTCCAGAAATCCCCGTGTTCCGCTGCGCTTGGCCGGCATGGCCTAGCTTTCCTTCGTGCTTGCCGGAGCATGATCCAACCCCGGGCGGACCTTCAGCGCAATCCAGCTGGCGAGCAGGGTGAGGAGGATGATTGTGCCAACGCCGAATATGGCCGAGAGAATGTATCCGAACGCCGCGCTGCGCATAAACGGCGGCAAGTAATCAGGAAATGGCGCAGTCCAGATGTCTGAAAGCCGCTCCAATCCGCTTGGGGCTGCGGCTGGCGGTGCAACGTTCCTTGAAGCCGCCGCCATCTGCTGCCGCGCGGCCGGATCTGCAAAGTCGTGGACGCTCCATTCTCCCCAGGCTTTTCCCGCTGCAAGCAAGCCCAGAGGGGCCAGCACCATCAGCAGACCAACGGCCGTCCACAACGGCCTGGCTACCCGCCATCCGGTCATCGTCGCTTGCTGTGTTTCTTCCTGTGGCAGCGGAACGCCAGGAGCCGTGAGGCGGAGCAGGGAAGGATTAGCACGCTGAAGATAAGCCACAATGCCGCCCGTCACTACCAACTCGGCCAGCCCGGCAAACGTGAGGTGCCCGATCATGATGGCGGGAACAGCGATGTTGAGCGGGTAGGGCGCATAGAGTGGTGCTCCCGACGCGCTTTTGAAAAAGTGCGGCTGAATGCCTAGTTCAATGGCGGCGCAAAGGGCCGCTCCGTTGATGGCCAGATACCCGCCCAGCGCCGCTGCAACAACGCGCCGGGACGATGTGATTGCAGATCGGCCGGCAACCACGCGATAAACCAGCCAGGCGACTAGAGATCCCACAATCGCCATGTTGAAGCAGTTGGCGCCCAGAGCCGTAATGCCGCCGTCGCCAAAGAAGAAAGCCTGAATAAAGAGCGCGGTTGAAAGCGTCAGAATCGATGCCCAAGGCCCCAGCACGATGCTTGCGATTCCGGCTCCCAGCGGGTGTGCCGTGGTGCCGCCCGGGATTGGAATGTTGAACATCATGATGACAAACGAGAACGCCGCAAACACGGAGATCAGCGGGACCAGGCGCGTCAGCAGAAGCTTGCGCGTTTTGCGCAGGGCCACATACCAGAACGGCGCCGCGGCGCCGTAAAGGGCCGCACAGGTGGAAGGACTGAGGTATCCGTCAGGAATATGCATCGATACGTTACCGCGCAGAAGGAACTGTGACCGCCTTGTGAAACGCGAAATTTAATTATAGATCGAATTCTCTCGGTGACGGTTGGGAAGCGGCTACCTCGGCAATAAACGGAACCGCCGGATTGCTGACAGAAGTTCGCGGAGGGGCAAGTCAAGTGCGGGTTTCTTCTGCAAGCGTGAACTTATCTTCCGTAGTGCGACGCAGGTGCGGTACACTTTTGCGGAGGATCAGGGAAACGACCATAAAGGCGGAAAGATGACAAAGACAGGCGTTTGCTACGTGGGAGTGGATCTGGGCGGGACGAGCCTGAGGGCGCTGGTGGCTGACGATGAATACAAGATCCTGGGCGTAAAGAAAGTCCGAACGCTCACCACGGGCGGTCCGGCGCGCCTGATCCACCGGATTGCGGCGCTTGTGGAGAGCACGTTGGAGGAAGTGGGAGTCCGCCGTTCGCGGGTGCGGGCGGTGAGCGTGGGCGCGCCTGGACCGATTGACCGCTCGCGCGGCATTGTTGAGGAAGCGCCGAACCTGGGCTGGAGGCGCGTTCCGCTGCGATCAGAGCTTCGCCAGCTTTTGCGCGTTCCGGTTTTTGTGGAGAACGACGTCAACGTGGGGTTGGTGGGCGAGCACGCGCTGGGCGCCGGGCGCGGCGCGAAGAATGTGGTGGGCATTTTTGTCGGCACGGGGATCGGCGGCGCGCTGATCCTGGACGGCAAGCTCTACGAAGGCGCCCGAGGCGGTGCAGGCGAGATCGGCCATACTGTCCTGGTAGTTGACGGTCCCCTGTGCGGGTGCGGGCGGCGTGGCTGCGCAGAGGCGCTGGCCAGCCGCACGGCCATGGAGCGCGACGTGCGTGCGGCGATCAAGTCGGGTCGCAACAGCAATGTGCTGAAAATCATGAAGAAGAAACACAAAGAGCGCATGACCAGCAGCATCATTGCGGCGGCCCTGAAGAAGAATGACCAGGTGATGCGCGAGGTGATGTCACGCGCGCAATTCCACCTAGGCATTCTGGCCTCGAATGCCGTGAACCTGCTGGACCCGGAATGCGTGGTGATCGGCGGAGGAATCGCTGAGCGGCTGAAGGACTCCTACGTTGATCCGATTCGCGAAACGGCTTATGAATATTTCCTGCGTCCTGCGGACCGCGATCGGGTCCGGATTCTGTCGGGCCGGCTGGGTGACAACGCGGGCGCGTTGGGTGCCATCGTGTTGGCCAAGCAACGGCTGATGTAACGCGCCGCTAGTGCAAGAGTTGCCTTGGCGTCATGCATTGTGCTGGCCACAGCGCCCGGGCATGAAATCCCAGGGTGCTAAAAGTTGCGATAGTCCCGCGTAATCGCACGTTCCAGCAAACAGCATGCCGGCTGAAACCTCGCCACGCGGAAGTTTTCTCCCGCCTTTTCAGATTGAATCCATCATCACAAAATAGGACAAGTGTTGCTGGTCAGCGGGAAACGATTCGCGCGGCTGGCAGGACAGGATGATTTGAAAGACCTGCTCTTGTCTGGATGTGCGCCCGGCAAAGACATTTTGTGGAGCGGTGGCCGCAGGCGCCGGCTCAATCAGAGCAAGTTTTTCGAGAATGGGATAGAGGACCTGGCCCGCGGGTGACACAGGTGTTTCAAAGTCTTCTGTGGCGAAGCCTAGGTCTGTTCCCGTCTCATAAAAGTACCAGGCAAGACACGCGCAGAGTGTTACGGCTTTCTCAAACTGTTCGAGGGTGCGCGGCCGGGTGTCGGGAACACGATTGTCAAAGACAAGGTGAAGGCGGCGCTCATCTTCTCGCGTGAATTCGCGTACCTTCAGTTGTTGCACTCGGGCCGTGGCTTTCCAGTCGACATGACGCGCGGAGTCGCTCTGATGGTAGTCGCGGATGGCGTAGAGATCGTGACTGAGCCCTTTCAGGTAACTGTCCACTTCACTGCCGAGTTGGGGAAGAACCGAAAAGCACTTCTCCGTGGGCTGGACGTTGGGCAGCACGAGCGCCTGCCGGCCACAGTGAACGCTCCTCGTCTTGCGAGCAAAACCGAAGGGGAAACGGGTGCTGACCCGGAGGCTCTCCTGCAGATAACTGCCGCGCCGGGGAAAGACAAGCTCGACGTCCTGCTGTGCCGAAGAGCGGTGCGGGATATATGGGAAGTAAAGGTCCCGGGTCAGGATTGCGGGAGCGGGCGGCGGAATCTGCTTTCTGAATTTCCTGTTACGAGGTGCGGCACCGGAGAGTGTGACGGAAAAAGTGGGGAGGAATTCCTTGCGGCTTTGCAGCCGCAGCCGCGCAAGCACTGGCTGTTCGGCGAAAACATGATCGGGAAGCACAAGATCGATTTCCAGCCCTTGCAGGACGATCCATGAGAGGATTCCGGAAGCCAGCATGGCGGCAAGCAGGCAGGCCAGAATGATGAAGAGCAAATTGTTGGCGGTGTTCAGGGCTGCCACCGTGATGACCATGATCATGGCCAGGTAAACCGCGCCTTCGCGCGTGAAATCATAATCGATTCTTACCATCCAGCGGCGGAGCGCGGTCCTGCGGGCAAGCGCGGGGACTGTTCGGACAGCCACCAGGGCTGTAAGCAGCAACGAAAAGCCAGCGACCACCGCCGCCAGACTATAGCTCCCGGACTGGCTGAGCGCGGTGGCGTATAACGCCAGAAAAAGCCCCGCCGTCAGGCCGAACAGCGCCAGAAAGAATCGCCGCCAGGCTGCGCGGTCAATCGCTGCAAGCCAGCCGCGAGCCGAGGAACTGCCTCTGCTCAAAAATCTGCCGGACTGGGTGTCAGCCGCCATCTATCCACCTTTGTTTCATTCTACGGTACATTGCAGCCCTGCCTTGAATTCCCTGTGCATCTCCGTGGGTTTTGTCACTGTATGGATTCGAAGAGAAGACAAGAAACGTTACGGCCTGCTTCTGCGTCTAACAGGGTGTATGGTGGTGAGCCAAGAAATGGGGCGTTCACCACGGAAAGAGAGGTAACTACCGATGATGAAGGGGGAATTGTGTAATTCAAAGCTCTTCCAAAAATTCTTTTCGATTGTAGGCTCCCTCGCATTGATTCCATTGCTGGTTTTGCTAGTTCCGGCCGTGGGCAGGGCTGATGTGGGGCCTTCCAATGCTGAAATCATGGCGGGCGTCCAGGGGCGCCTTTATAATGCCGGCATTTTCAAGCACGGTCAGGTAAATGCGCAGGTCACGAACGGGGTTGTAACACTGACCGGTACGGTGGACAGCTACGGGCAGGAGATGCGCGCGGTGCGCGCCGCCCGTCACCAGCACGGTGTGATCGGTGTGATCGACAAGATCCAGGTGAACACGACAGGCGTGAGCCAACAGCAAATTCTGAAAAAGGCGCGCTATGAGGTTCTTACTTATCCGTTCTACACAATCTTTGATCACATTACTCTGCGGACGCAGGGCAGCCGGCTGATTCTGGGTGGCCAGGTCACGCAGCCTTTCAAGAAATCGGATCTGGGCAACATCATGGCCGACATCAAGGGTGTGTCTTATGTGCAGAACAACATCCAGGTGTTGCCGACCTCTTTATTCGATGACAACATCCGCGAAGAGATTGCGGAGAGAATCTATGGCGATCCGCTCTTTGTAAACTACGGCAACCAGGCGAACCCGCCCATCCATATTGTTGTGGACAACGGGAATGTCACTCTTTACGGTGCCGTAGGCAGCAAGCTGGAGCGCCAGAAGGCCGCCATTGACGCCCGCTTTGCGGCAGTTTATTTCGGATTGACTAACAATCTTCGGGTTGCATCGTAAGCGCTTGCTTTGCATCGTGCAGGCCCGCGGCCAGTGCGCTATGACCGCGGGCTTTTGTTTGTCAGGGGAGGAGCGGCCGCAGAAAGTCGAGTTTGGAGTTGCGCCGGGTTTATCCCGGCAGTCGGACCAGCGCAGGCAGCGCTGAGCGCATCTCGCCATCTGGCCTCCCTGGCGGGAAATTTGCCAGCGGAAATGGCGGTATAAGGCATCCGCCACCTGCATGCTGACTGACAAACGCTTCGCGGGCATATTGACCCGTACGGCATGAAATCGAAAAACGAAAGTCAACGGTTGGCTCAAATGGTGAGGCTCGACCGGGCGGATTCGCTACAGTTGCTTTCGGCAAAGACCTGCATCCCGGCGGCAAAGCTTGCCTTACGATGGCAGTCGACCTCTTGCAGCGATGCGCATCGCGGTTCCGGCAAAAGGCTGAAGCCGCTTGCTCAACCCATGGGAACCGTCCCGCATTCGACAGCTTCCTGAAACTATATTTGCAAGGTGGCTATGGGCTCCTCCGGCTGGCCTCCTGCGCGGGGTGGTAGTGTGTATAATGGGGGCCGGAGGCAGTCCGATGTCGAAGATCGTTGCTGCGGCCCTAGTGCTTTACTCTTACTTCCTGATCCAAACCAGCCTTCCCTATTTGCCGTCGCGCATTCCGGTCCATTTCAATCTGGCGGGCCAGCCGGACGGATGGGGCAGCCCTAATACGCTCTGGGTTCTGCTCGGCTTTCAAGTGTCGGTGTGCGCCGTCATGTTGACGGTGTCCGCCTGGGCTCGAAGGTATCCCGGGTTGGTGCATCTTGGTACCCGGAATCTCAGTGACTTCAGTCTGGAACAGCGTGGGCTCGTTTTGCCATTGCTCGGCCAGTTGGGCGGATGGATGAGTGTCATCGCCGGCCTTTTTGTCGTTTTCATTATTCGCGAGTCCATCCATGCTGCCGGTTCTGCCCATCCCCAGTTCCACATGGGCTGGGCCGCGGTGCTGTTTATCGTTGGCTTGGCGGGTGTTTCGGTCTATTACGTCCGGCGTATCAACAGTGTAGCCCGGACGGCAGGCAATTGAGAATTCGGGTGCGCACTATCCGCGTGCGATTTGACGCAGCCGTGCAAGTTCCGCGCGGCGCCACAACTCCGGCAAACCCTACAGAGGCACCGGCACGCTTTCAACAATTTCCTGAAGAATCGTTTCCGCCTGGTTTGACCGTTTGAGGGTTGGCGTGTAGCTGGAACTTACCACCGTACGGTGGGCGAAGACCGGCAGCACCAGACGCTTGATGTCGTCCGGGATGCAGTAATTGCGGCCCTCCACCAGTGCCAGGCCCTGCGCGGCGCGGTAGAGCATCATCGAGCCTCGCGGGCTAACGCCAAGGGTCAAGTCGGAATGATGGCGGGTCTTTTCAACAATGGCCAGAAGATAATGGATGAGCGCGTCATCCACCGTCACCTGCCGAACCGTCTGCTGAACTTCCATGACTTCCGCGGCTGTCATGCTGGGGCTAATCTTCGAGAGGGGGTCCTCCAGCGCGGAGCTTTTCAGAATTTCCTTTTCGCTTTCCGCGGGTGGATATCCAATTCTCAGCCGCATCAGAAAGCGGTCAAGCTGGGATTCCGGCAGTGGATACGTTCCGTGATGTTCCACGGGATTCTGCGTGGCCACCACCATGAAGGGTTGCGGCAGCGGGTAGGTGTGGTTGTCCACGGTCACCTGGAATTCGTTCATGGCCTCTAGCAGCGCGCTCTGCGTCTTGGGCGTGGTGCGGTTGATCTCATCGGCCAGTACGATGTTGGCAAACACGGGGCCGGGCCGGAATTCGAAAGCCTCGGTCTGCTGGTTGTAGATGCTGATGCCGATCACGTCGGAGGGCAGCATGTCGGACGTAAACTGAATGCGCTGGAACGTGCAGTCAAACGACCGCGCCAGCGAATGCGCCAGCGTCGTCTTGCCCACGCCGGGAACATCTTCAATCAGCAGATGCCCGCGCGCAAAAAGCGCCACCAGCGCGAGTTGAACAACTTCATTCTTGCCGCGGATCACGCTTTGCACACTCTCGCGCACGCGTGCGAGTAATTCCGCTGATAAGGCCGCAGCCGGATTGGACGACATATTATCCACCAAGCTCCAATGGGTCTTTCATTTCTGCGAGGGGTGCGGCGGAGGAGGTGTCGAGGAATCCGCAGTTTTCCGCATCAAATGTCCCATGAAGACGCGTGCTTTGCTCAACTCCTGTCGCAGACCTGCCGGTCGGCAATCATTAAACCTGCGGGGACCATGGTTCCCCTGGTCAAGCCGCTAGACCCTGAGGGCGAAATCTGCTATTTTTAAAGCCTTGGGCGATTAACTCAGCGGTAGAGTGCTACCTTCACACGGTAGAAGTCACAGGTTCGAGTCCTGTATCGCCCACCATGTGTTTTCTTTAAGTTAG
>JAJYLL010000043.1 GCA_021787735.1 Acidobacteriota bacterium
CAGCTCATGCCTGAGATCATCAATAACCACGTCACATGGCTGGCTCGTTGGATTCAGCGTCTCATTCCAGATTGGGTCATGATGAAAGAAGCTCTCGCCCAAGCCGAGGCACAGCTTCGCCGAGAGGCTCAAACGATGCGCAGCGCCTTGCACGGGGGATCTATTTGATCCAGCTTACTCTCTGAATCGTTTGGGGGTTCGAACAACAACAATTTTAGGCAGGAGGGTTATAACCGCATTGACGTATATCGGCCTAACCGCTGATGTGTTGTCCAGCGGTTCTGAGCGTATGTTCGGCTACTAGGAAATTACGCCTACGTTTTCCCACTTCTTGTCCCATGTGGCTCCGGGCAAAGGTCTAAATAGGGAAGCTCTATCTGGTTCAGTCATTTGCTGGATGGGATTGAATCAAAGGCCAAACGTTCTGAACACACTTCAAGGTTTAAATGGTCATCGCTGATTTGCTTTTACTTGTCATAGCAATCACTCCATGGGCCTTCGATTCACTTCACCAGTTTCGGTATGGGCGGAATCACGGGCAGGTCGGGAATCGAGAGGGGATCGATCTTAAATCTTCTGTCATACCTGGCGGGATCTGTAATCTCCTCGCTCTCTGTTGACCGCCACGTAAAATTGCAGGCATCACATAGATAGACTTCCCATGCATTTTCAACAGGCGCCTTTACCAGCAGTTCCGCAGCGTCGGAATCGCATCTTGGGCAAATCATGTTATCGTTCCTTTCGCATGGCTCTCTTCAAATAATCCAGCCAGAACTCCGTCTTTTCTGGCACCTCCAGAAGTTCTGTTTCTCTCCCCACATCAGGGGCGACCGGGGTGGTGGCATCGATGATCATCTTGGTCTGCATGCCGGCCGGCTCTGATGATGGATCAAGGGGCATGCCGGGAGCATTCGGGATAAGCACAACGTCCTTGGAAGGCCGAACTCTTGTTGTCATGGCCCACATCACCTGCGGCAGATTGAAAGGATCAACAAATTCGTCGACGACGATTACGATTTTTGAATAGGGCATGCCGTGAGGGGTGGACAAAAGCCTCATTGCAACGGCCTTGCCGTATCCCCCCAACCTTGATTTGGTGGAAATGATAACCCCGATTCCATGGGTATACATCGCATTTACGGCAACGACCTCAGGGAAATCTTTCTTCAGTTGCCTGTAGAGGGGGAGGCTGGTGTTCAGCGCAAGCAGATAGTCGATCTCCGTCCAGGGAATGCCCAGGTAAAGGTTTTCGAAGATAGGGTTGGTACGATGAGTGATGGTGTGGATCCTGATCTCGCACTGCAGCCTGGCGCCTGAATAGGACCCGGGGAATTCGCCGAATGGGCCTTCAATTTTGCGCACTCTGGGCAGGATATTTCCTTCAAGGACGATCTCGCTTCTGGCCGGGACATCCAAGTCGCCCGTCTCACTCTTGACAAGCTCGATGGGCGCACCTTTCAGGGCTCCGGTAAAATCATATTCGGATTGTGCATACTCAATCGGCGTGCTGGCCATGAAATTGAGCAGAGGGTCGTTGCCGATGCATATGGCTACGGGCAGTGGTTCATTACTTTCCTCTGCCTTTCGCAGATGAACTGCGATGTCATGAAAAGGGAGAGCCTGAATTCCGACAAGGTCCTTTCCTTTAACCTGAATCCTGTAGATGCCGGCATTTTCCTTGTTGAAGTCATCTGGGGCTTCAGGGTCCTTTGAGATAACCGCCCCCTTGGAAATGAAAAAACCTCCATCGAATTTGTTGATCCGGAAGAGGGGAAGGATATCGAAAAGATTGATGTCCTCTTTGATTTTATTCTCTTTGACGGGCGCATCTTTCTCTGTTACCCACACAGGCTTTACGGGATAGTCGTTCCACAACCTGTCCAGTGCAAAAAACTGTTCCTTGATCGACGTGTCCTTCGGCAAGTTCAACATGAGGGCGTGATTCTGCCACGATCCCTGTACGTTCAATACCAGACTGTTTTTGTAACCTTTGATCTTTTCGACAAAGACAGCGGGACCGTTTTCCAGATTGGGCGCCGCCCGGCCGATGGCGCCCAAGTCAGGCTCGGGCATCACCGATTCCTTAATCCTTACGAGCTGGTTTTCCTGTTCCAATAACGACAGAAATTCCCTCAAATCTCTGTAATGCATAGGCATCTCCTGCGATGGTTCGTGTCGCCGAGCCGGTGATCACCGTAGCGTCCTTCCCCCGAAGGTTTCGGCGGTCAGCTTGCTTCGAATACAGCTACCCCGGAATGCGCTGACGCCATCGGAGCCACCATCTGAAGCAACGATGGGCTCCGTCGACAGGTTCCAGGTACATGAGCGGACAGCCTCCGACAATGCAGCTGAGCCCGTGCGCTTGACACTCTTGGACCGCCTCCTCCGAAACGCTGCCCTGGCCGAAGGATCGGTGGAACCAGACACGCCTTATGCCCTGCTCAAGGCACTGCCGCACCAATTCAACTGAAACCTTCGGGTGCGTTGCAATCACCACGCCGTCCACGGTGCCAGGAATCGAGACTAGATCAGGGAAACACGGCACGTGCTCGACCTCTCGAGCGGCCGGATTGACTGGAAGAGCCTCGTAACCCGAGTCGCGGAGCTTACGAAAAATGAAGTTGGCGGCTTCTCTGCCATTCCTGGAAACGCCAGCCACTGCGATGCGCTTACCGCGAAGGAAATCAGCTATGGAATCCGGAAGGGATGGCATGGGTTGCCTCGGGTCTGCCACCTGACACACCTTAAGGCGGCTGTTTAAGGCCTCAAGAGTTTCGTTGCTGGTTACTGTTGTCGATGTCCACGTGGACCCTCCAGGCGCCGTCGGCCTGTCGCTTCAGGATGGCAAGATACTTGAGCGATCGCTCCAGTGGTTGGCCGGACATTGGGGTGATGGCTTCCCTGATTTTGCCCCGCTCGTACGCCCAATCACCTGCTACCTGGGTGTCGAGCGGCGTGTGCTTGATTTTGGCCGCATTCTGCTTGAAATATTCCTCGAACATGGCCTGTATGGCTTGCCTGCCCTGGATCGCCGGTATACCGGGAAGCATCAGGACAGCATCTTCGGTATAAAAGTTGGCCACAGCTTCCGCATCATTGGAATTAAACGCTGCGGCGTACCGGTCATGCAGCACACCGACCGCTTTGAGATCGGCGGTGAGATCCCTTTTGGGCTCGGGTTGGGGGACGGCTCTTGTGGCATTCATGTACGGATCCTCCCGTTGTTTCAAGCGTTGGCTAATAGCACCCAATGATTGCATTTTTTCAAAACTGGCAAGATTCGCGGTGATCCATGTCACCTCTGGTTGTGCTGGTGGGTCCGGCCCCAGGCATCAGGAATGCCTGATTATTGCCAATCCCCAAAGGCTGCGCCGACCTGTGGACGAGTGGCAGGCTACTCTAAAACTACTCCCTGATTCCGGTTGGGTTGCCCACAGGGCATCCTGCGCGGCGACATGAACGGGCTGATACAGGCTCCTGCGCAAGTGGCCGACGGCCTGCCCCTCGTAGCGGCGGCTTCATCTCGCCATTCGCGACTGACATCTTCAAGATCGCAGATTTTCGGCGTGGGCGGCGGGGCGTAATTTCCGAGTTACCGACCACACGGCCCGAAACCAAATAATCCCGGCAAAGGCGTAACTTCGCCGCCCCTTTCTTAGATGTCCTACCCGCTGGCAGTACTTGCTGCATTCGCGTTCCCACCTGAGATAAATTAATCGCGTATCCCGAACTTTTTTCGTCATTTTTCCTAAGTACAGGTAGGAGATCCAATTGGCTGACGACCGGGAGTTCTGGAAGAAGATCGCCAACGGCAACGCAAACGCGTTCGACGCATGGTATCGAGACACCGCTCCACGCTTGCAGATCTTCCTCCGGCACCTTCTTGCCAATGAACAAGCAGTTGAGGACGTTATGCAGGAAACTTTTACCCAGATATGGCATCATCCGCACCGCTTCGATCCGGGGCGGGGTTCACCACGTGCGTATCTATTTGGGGTTGCTCGACGGCAGGCCGCAGAGTGGAGGCGCAAACACAAGACAGCGGACGAACTCGAATTCGATCCAGCGGCTCCGGACCGCGTCGAGTTTGCCTCCATGGTCACTGAAGCCCTTAGCCGCCTCACGCTGGAGCACCAAACGCTGCTCTGGCTTCGCGAAGTCGAAGGGCAGTCCTACGAGGAACTGGCGATGATCCTTGAAATCCCCCTGGGCACGGTTCGGTCGCGCCTCTTTGCCGCCCGCGAGGCCCTCCGCAAGCTTTGGTGTGTCGCCCGTCAGCATTCAGGAGGCCGCCATGATCTGCAATGAAGCCGCAGAATATATTTCCGCACTTTGCGACGGCGAAACGATTCCGCCTACGGCCGCTGAACACATTGGTGCTTGTCCAGACTGCCAGGCACTGCTAAGTGATTATCTCGCCCTCGGCGTCGAGTTGCGCCGAACCGCGAGCCTTGAGTTGGCCAATGCTGTGCCTTCTCGCAACTGGACTAAACCACAGAACCGCGTCGCCACCTGGTGGCGGAAAGGATGGGGACCCATGCGCGTTCCGAGACTCGTTTTTGGTTCTTTAATCGCGTGTGTCGTAGTCCTCGCGTCCGCTTTCGTCGTAAGTAGGGCGCGGGCGAACGTTACGGGAACCGTGGTCCTGCTGAGTACAACAGGCCCCAATGGCGGACTGCTGACGGACTGCGCGCTCTCGACGCTGGAAAAGCAGCAGTTCCCCTGTACCTGGTACGGGAAAGTAGGGTCGCGATTCCTTGCATACAGAGTGTTTTTCGTTACGCGGAAAGGCGGCCGCGTCCGGCTTACGATCTATACGCGCACCTATATGTCCGGGGCAAAGCCTGTTTTCCCACAGCGCGAGGGCGGTTTCATCAAGGATGTCTGGTTCGAGCCAGGCAAGCAATCGAAACTCAATGTGCCGGGCGTGGGCACGCTCACTTTGGAAGGGGTGTGGATGGATCACATGCCGATTTTGGGGACGCTTGAGCCAATTCCCAATGAGATTCGGCTGGGCAGGCCGCTGCTGTTGAAAGATAACGTTGTGGTCGGCGATCTTTCGCATTTCATCGGCGGGACCTTTGGTATGGACGATCTGGAGTCGGCGTTCGGGTTTTACATCCCTGGACAGGGCCGATTCCTGCTCTCGCTGTTGCCGATGAAGGGAGCCGTTGAGGCGCACGTCGTGCAGGGCCGCATCTCGTTCAAGGAGGGTGGCCACTCGTGGGAATTGGTAAGCGGCGTGCCTGTCTGCCGCGCCGACCACCTCTGGGTGCTCCGTCAACCCGGATACAAGCCGAAAGGCTGGAACCCGAACACACCAAGCTGCTGCAGCAGTCCGAAGCTGGTCCAGATCGAGCCTGGTGTGTGGTTGCCAGAAAAATGGCCGAAATAGAGAAGCATCGTGATCCGTGGATGAATGCTCGAAACAGGCCCTTCCGCCCCAGACTGCTCGGCAGCAAGAGGCGCCTGTCCCAGTTCCGAACGAATTACGCGCCACTCAGAAGCTACCTCTAATTCCGGTTTGGCCGCCCGCAGGACATTCTGCACGGCGGCATGACCAGGTTGATTCAGGCTCCCGCGCCGACGGCCTTGCTCTCCCCCAGCAAGGCAGCCATCTCGCTCCTCCTCTTCTCACTCGCACACTTCAACCTCACAGGGGAGATACGATGTACTCTTCCAAATGCCACCGGAGTGCACCACCGGAGTGCATTCATTGACAACCTCGTAAGCGAACGCCTAACATTTAAGGTTTCCGCGCTATTTTCGGGCGTTTCCCTTGTAGCTGCGTGCTGAGCGGTAGAAAGAAAGACAACTGCAATGAAACTTGCCTATCTCGATTGTTCTTCGGGAATCAGCGGCGATATGTTTCTTGCTGCTTTGCTTGATGCCGGTGTCGAGCTTGACCGTCTGCGGGCGGAGCTAGCGAAGATCGAACTGGGGACCTACGAATTCACCCAGGGGCGCGTGATGCGGAAAGGTCTGGCGGGCAACCATGTGGAAATCACGATCCCGGACAAGCAGCCGCACCGCCATCTGAGCCACATTGAGAAGATGATCGGGGCCGCAGCGATTGACAGTGCGGTCAAGACGAGGGCGCTTCAGGTTTTTCGCAGGCTGGGCGAGGCGGAGGCGAAGCTCCACAACCAACCGATTGAAAAGATCCACTTTCACGAAGTTGGCGCGGTGGATGCCATCATTGACATCGTGGGCGTTTGCCTGGGACTTGGCATGCTGGGCAACCCCGAACTGGTCTGCTCGCCGTTGAACGTGGGCGGTGGCAGCGTCGAGGCAGCACACGGCTCGCTGCCGGTTCCTGCGCCGGCCACGGCAGAACTGCTGAAGGGGATTCCGGTTTATTCTTCAGGCGTGGAGAGTGAACTCGTCACGCCGACGGGGGCCGCGCTGGTCTCGACCCTGGCAGTAAGTTTCGGGCCGGTGCCGCCGATGAAAATCGAACGCATCGGATACGGTGCGGGCACAAAGGATTTCCCCATGCATCCCAATATTGCCCGGCTGATGCTGGGCGAAAAAGCCGGGGAAATGGCAACGGCATCGGGCGGCGCAGGCGACGAAACCGCCCTGGTGATCGAAGCCAACATCGACGACATGAACCCGCAGATTTATGGGTACTTTGCGGAAAAGGCGCTGGCTGCCGGCGCGCTGGACGTGACGTGCACTCCGCTCCAGATGAAGAAGAACCGGCCGGGGATGCTGGTCAGCGTGATTGCGAAGCCTGAACAGGAAGACACGCTCACTCGCCTGCTGTTTGCCGAGACTACGACGATCGGCGTGCGGATTACTGAAACCCGACGCAAGATGCTGGACCGCGAAGTGGTAACCGTCGAGACGGCATACGGAGCAGTTCGAGTGAAGCTGGCGCGCCTAGATGGCAAAGAAGTGAACGCGGTGCCCGAATTCGACGACTGCAGACGCCTGGCGGAGGAAAAATCCGTACCGCTGAAGGAAGTGATGCAGGCGGCGCGGACGGCCTATAGGAAATTGAATTATTGAGTGATTGACTCATTGGCTCATAGAATCTTTGGAAGATTGCGTCAATGAGTCAATCCATAAATTTTACAATGAGCAAATTTTATTTGACCACTCCGCTCTACTATCCGAATGCGCGGCCGCACGTAGGCTCAGCGTACACCACCATCGTGTGCGACGTGATTGCGCGCTACAAGCGGATGTGCGGCGAGGATGTGACGTACCTGACGGGTACTGATGAGCACGGCGAAAAGCTGCAGCGTGCGGCAGAGGCGGCCGGCGTCGAGCCGCCAGCTTTTGTGGCGGAGAAGCGGAAACTTTTTATCGACCTCTGGAAGAAGCTCGGAATCGAGTACAGCCATTTTGTTTATACCGACCAGCCTGACCATGCCACCAGCGTACAGCGTCTGATCCGTCTTGCACAGAAACACGAGCCGGGCGTGATCTACAAGGGAAAATATCAGGGACGGTATTGCGTTCACGATGAGCGATACGTCTCCGACGGTACCGATCCGGCCAATTGCGATATCTGCGGGCGCCCGGCGGAACTGATCAACGAGGAAAACTATTTTTTCAAACTCTCTGCGTTTCAGGACCGGCTGCTGGAACTTTACGACAAGCATCCGGAATTTGTGCAGCCTGATTACCGCCGCAATGAGGTGATCAGTTTTGTCAAAAGCGGCCTGCGCGACATTTCCATCAGCCGCCGGCGGCTGAAGTGGGGCATTCCGTGGCCGGACGATTCGGAGGAAGTGGTTTACGTCTGGTACGACGCGCTGACGGGTTATATGACCGGCATCGGTTACGCCGAAGGCGACGAGGGCAGCGCCGAGTTCAAGAAACTGTGGCCGGCCGATGTCCACCTGATCGGCAAAGACATCATTCGATTTCACGCCATCTACTGGCCGGCATTTCTGATGGCTGCGGGTCTGCCGCTGCCCAAAACGATCTTTGCGCACGGCTGGATCTATTACGAACAGGACAAGATGTCGAAGTCGAAAGGCAATGTGGTCTATCCGGAGCCCATTGTCGATGCGCTCGATTCGTTCGGCGCACCAGGAAACGACGCCCTGCGCTATTACCTGCTGCGCGATACGCCTTTTGGCCAGGACGCCAGCTTTTCCTATGAAGGGCTGGTGCAGCGTTATAACTCGGATTTGGCAAACGGTCTTGGCAACCTGGCCAGCCGCACGCTGGCGATGATTGAAAGGTATTGTAATGGGTTAATTCCGGACGCATCGGAATTAAACCGGCGAATGGTGGGCGCCTGGTTTGACGACCCCAATGTGGAAGCCGGTCGGAAGAAGGGTGTGGAGGAAGTTTGTTCTGCCTACGACAACCTTCAGCTTTCGATCGCGACGGAAAAGATTTGGGGGATTATCGCTCATTACGGTGATCAGTTCCTTGCAGCTTATCAACCGTGGGCAAAAGCCAAGGACCCGGAACAGAAATGGCTTGTTGACGGTGTCCTCTACGTTACTTTAGAGGCGGTGTGGGCAGCCACTGTTCTTGCTCACCCCATTATCCCCGAAGCCACCAGAAAAATTTGGGCCCAGCTCGGTTGTGAAGGGTATCTCGGCAAGATCGAAGACCAGCGGCTCAACGATTGGAAGTGGAGGCTGCTGAGACCCGGTACTAGAATTGGTAAACCCGAGCCCGTTTTTCCGCGACTCGACAAGGCCGAGGCGCTTGACAGGTTGCAGGAATTTGCCGATGCCGACCGCATGGGCCATCAGGCGCCAACTGAAAAGGAGAAGACTGTGGAAACGCCATTTGGAGAAGAACGACCTATCACGGAAAATGCCCCGGCGCAGCCGGCGGCAGCACCTGTTGCCGTGCCCTCTGCGGCGCCCTCGAGCGACAAGATTTCGATTGAAGATTTTGCCAAAGTGGAGATGCGCGTGGGCGAAATCCTATCCGCCGAGCCCATTCAGAAAGCAGACAAGCTGTTGAAGCTCCAGGTTGATATCGGCACGGAAGTGCGCCAGGTGTGCGCGGGAATAGCGCAATACTACCAGCCTGAGCAACTGGTAGGCATGAAAGTCGTGCTTGTCACCAACCTGCAGCCGCGCAAGCTTCGTGGGGTAGAGTCGAACGGCATGATTGTGGCCGCTTCCGTGGGTGATGAGGGCCGTCCCGTGCTAGCCACCTTCAAGGAAGATGTCCCCAAGGGCGCGAAGCTCAGGTAATTGTTCATTGGCTGATTGAATCATTGGAGAATTGAAAAATTCCAGGACGACAGCCAGTGTGTCAATTATTCAATGAGCCAATGAATCAATGACTCAATTCTTTGTCGATTCCCATTGCCATCTTGACGATGCGCGCTTTGATGCGGACCGTGAAGAAGTAATTGAGCGGGCGCGCGATGCTGGTATCCGCTATTTGCTGACGGTGAGCGGCGGCAGCAGTCCGGACGATCTTGCTTCCGGAATTCCGATCGCCAGGCGTTACGATTGGATTTATACAACGGCCGGAATCCATCCGCATGAGGCGAAGGGCGCAGAGACACGGCACTTTGAGATGCTCCGCAAGGCGGCTGCCGAGCCCAAAGTGGTTGCCATCGGCGAGATCGGCCTCGACTATTTTTACGACCACTCGCCACGCGATGTACAGCAGCAGGTTTTGATTGAGCAGTTGCAGATTGCCCGCGAGACAAAGCTGCCGGTCATCATCCACTGCCGCGATGCCTGGGCGGATCTCACCGAGATTATTTCCCGGCATTGGGCAGGCTCCGGTCTGGGAGGCATTCTGCACTGCTTTACTGGGAGCCGCGAGGAAGCCTTCAGGTTTCTGGACTGGGGTTTTATGATTTCCTTTGCAGGAAACGTGACCTTCAAGAAGGCAAAGGACCTTCGCGACGTGGCCCGCGAGGTTCCGATTGCGCGCCTGTTGACGGAGACGGACAGTCCATACCTCGCGCCGGTCCCGAACCGCGGCAAGCGCAATGAGCCAGCGTTTGTTCTCGACGTGGTGCGGCAACTGGCAGAGCTTCGCAGCATGAGCTTTGAGGAGATGGGAACCCTGACGGGACAAAACTTCTTGAATTTCCTGAATATTAAGTGAACGCGGCCTGAAATTCGGCGAAGTCCCCCGGCGCCATTGCCGCATCCCAACCAAGACTCTTCACGGCGAGTTTATCAGGCCAGCGGCGGCGTAAAGCAGTGGCCAGGCAACATTCAGGGCACGGCCGTTACGAGGAGGCGCTTTCCTTTACCGCGCTTTTGTGGGACGATATGAAGTCTACGCTCTATTACCAGTGACGCGACGTCGGGCTGTACCCGTTTTTTATAAAGAAGGATGAAGGTGGCAGCAGAAAATCAACGCTTAGCAACGCCGAGACCCTTGACCGTCAAGGAAGTTTTTGACCTGGTGCGGGAAGACCTTGAGAAGGTGGAGAAGGAGTTCGGTCGGCAGACGGTCTCAAGCATCAACGCCATCACGGAGATCGGCCAGTATTTGCAGGTTAGCGGCGGAAAGCGGCTGCGGCCCGTTCTGGTACTGCTGGCCAGCAAGCTGTTTGGGTTTGAAGGTGATCCCGCCATTCGAATGGGTGCCGCTTATGAAATGATCCACAGCGCCACGCTGGTCCATGACGACGTCATCGACAAGGCAGAAACGCGGCGTGGCCAGCCCTCCATCAATTCCCGCTGGGGCAATCACATGAGCGTACTGGCGGGCGACTGGCTTTATATGCAGGCGTTCAGTATTGCGCTTGCCGAGCGGAACTTTAAGATCCTCGATCTCCTGATTGGCCTCACGCAGGTGATGGTGGAAGGCGAACTGCTCCAGCTGGCCTACATCCAAAAGGCCGATTTGACTGAAGACGATTACTTTGAGCTGACTTATCGCAAGACCGCCTGCCTTTTTTCGGCCTGCCTGCGCACCGGCGCCCTGCTTGCGGACCGGCCCGAGGAAGAAGAGAACCTGCTGGCTTCCTACGGTATCAACCTCGGCCTGGCCTTTCAGTTGATTGACGACGTTCTCGACTTCACATCTTCGGAAAAGAAGCTCGGCAAGCCTGTGGGTAATGACCTGCGGGAAGGCAAAGTGACGCTGCCGCTCATTTATCTGCTGCAGATGTGCACGAGTGAGGACGCGCAGAATGTCACTCGCGTTCTTCAGGACGGCGGATTTAAGAACGTAGCGTTCGCCGATGTCCTGGAGATGGCACATCGCTACGGAGCTTTGGACGCGGCCCGGAACAAGGCAAAAGAGTTTGCCGAAGAGGCCAAACGCTGCCTCCGCATCTTCCCGGAGTCCATTTACAAGGAAGCCCTGATGTCTCTGCCGGACTTTATCATTGCGCGCGAATCGTGACCCGTTGCCCTTCCTTCGGCGTGCCATGAAGTTTCCTCGCGAAGTCGAAATCAAGCTGAAAGTTGCGGACGCTCGCTCATTGAAGAAACGCCTCAATGAGTGCGGCTTTGCGGTCGTTGAGCGGCGGCATTTTGAGAGCAACACCGTCTTTGACTTCTGTGACTCGCGCCTGCGCCGGTCCAGTTCGCTGTTGCGTCTTCGGACTGAAAGCAGTCGCCACATCCTGACCTTCAAGGGGCCACCGCGCGCTTCAAGAACCTACAAGATCCGGACGGAATTGGAGACAGAGGTAAGGGACGTCGCTATCCAGCAGATTTTTCAGGCGTTAGGCTTGCAGCCCATCTTTCGGTATGAGAAATTCCGCACAGTCTACGCGGAGAAGCACCGGGGGAAGGCAGGAACTGCTCCTCTGCTGGTTTATGACGAGACCCCCATCGGTCATTTCATTGAGCTGGAAGGCTCGGCCCGATGGATTGACCGGGTGGCGCGCCGGTTAGGCTACCTGAAGCGGGATTATATTACAGCGAGCTACGCAGCTCTCTACCTGGACTACTGTAAGAAGAACAGGGTCAAACCCCGGAATATGGTTTTTGCAGCGGATAAATCTTGATTGGGTTATTGCGCGGCTTAGGCTATAATCGTGTTGTATTCTCCATGTCCGTATCCGTACCAGAAGGAGCTTGAAATGGAAGGTTTGCTTCAACCAACCCATCTGTTCTTTATCCTGCTGATCGTTTTGATCATCTTCGGGCCCGGAAAGTTGCCCGATCTTGGTCGAGGATTGGGAAAGGGTATCAAGGAATTTAAAGACGCGGTTAAAGGCGGCATCGACAAACCTGCGGAAAAAGCCGAAGACGAAAAGAAAGCATAACAAGTTTTCTCTCCTCCTGGTGGGTGCCATCTAATACCTGCGGCAAAGTTCAAGCCGTCCCCATAACAGCTAGGGTACTGGGGTGAGATTCTAAGGGTCTCACGGCTGGGCCCAGTTGTGGTGGTTTGCAGGCCCGGAGAGTCGCTCTCGGTAACTTTCCGACCTCCGTGATAAATAAGGTAGACTTTCCCAGCGTTGACGGTAATTTTCGGGCTGTGTTATAAATTGAAGTTTCGGCTGAACTCCATTCAGACCGTGTACCATGCTCCTCGGTAGCTCAATGGTAGAGCATTCGGCTGTTAACCGAAGGGTTGCAGGTTCGAGTCCTGCCCGAGGAGCCAGTCTTCCAATAAGTTACAGAACAACCGTTCTAAGCCATCCTGTGTGCCGCCAAATCTGTTGCCAACCCCAGCGGAAGAGCGCGGCTGTTTTGTGCCAAGGGGAGCAGTTGCTGACTTCACTCCGTAAGTGTTGCGTGCTAAGCGGGTAGTGTTTCGCCGACATGCCCACCGAAAAAGCAGGTGGAATACGTTTCGGATATGCCCCCTTGCTTTAGGCGCCGCTCGGTTCGAAACCCTGTTTCAAGCATGCCAGCGATCTTGTCCAGGGCCTCTCTTTCGCCTGGAATCCTTCATAACCACTGCGTATCAGCCAGCTCGTAACGACACACAGCCCGTACAATCGCGTGTTCAGGACGTACGCTAGGTCCAGACTTCGGTGTGTTTATATCAGGGGAATACATAGACGAAAAGCCGCGATGAGCAGGAGCCCAAACAGGATGGAATTAAACAATTCGCTCTTGCCGAGACGATGTATCTGCAGGCGGTCACGGTCCGACCTCAATGCCCAGGCTCCTCCCCTCACGAGGATTGGCAGAAAGGCAAGAAGTGCCAGCCAGGGTATGAATCCAGCGTGTGCTCCGGCGATAAGAAACAAGGCGATAAGTGCTTCGGTAGCCAGAAAGGGAATCCGGCCGCTAAAGCCTGAAGAGCCTTTGGCGGCACGTACCTCACCGATCCTAAGCTGAACGTAGAGAATCTGGTCAGCAGCGAAGATGCCGTTGAGAATCCATATAGCTAAGGCCTGCTGTTTGAACCCGCCTGCTGCAACAGCCCAGCCTGCAACGGCCGCGAGAGTCAGACCGAAAGCTCCGATAACTTCACCGGCCAGGCGGCTGGCACGCCCCAATCTCTTGGTGATTGCTTGCAGCACAAAAACTCCTGCCGCAACCAAGCCCAGCTTCCAGAGGAGACCCAAAAACCCCGCGCGTATTAGCATCGCTATGGCGAGCGCGGCCGTAAGCGCGTATATTGACGCGACAACAAACACCCAGCGCCATTCGGCCGAGCCCCGCGCACGAAACGGCGATGCAGGCAGACTGTTTTCAACCGGAGTTCGAAGACAAAAGACTGCCACGACTGCCATCGTCAACCACAATAAACTGGAAAAGGCCGCGGCGGACGAAAAGCCGATCGCAGAGCCAGTGATCAGGGAAACAAGCAGAATACCCCACGCACCGTGCTCATGAGGCCAGACTAACGTCCAGCGCCGTGCAGGATGAATGTCACGCCAGTAGTCAGGCAAAATAGACATACTCTCTACCAGGTTCTCCAACCATCAATCATTCAGGTTTGACGGCAACACTTGCTCAACCTGCGACTTCTGGGCCTACGCAGTTTCATACTGCAACAGCCGTCGTTCCCCCTGTAGGGCACGAAGGTTCGTGATGTCCTGTGTAACTTCCAGTGTACCTAAGTAGCTACCATTCGTGTCGCGAACCGCGAAATACCGGATGTGAACAAACTGGCCGCGAAGGTTGATCCAGAACTCGGCAACGTTTTGCTTCCCTTCGCGAAGATCGCCCAGGATGCGATTGACGATCTCCACGCTGCGCGGAGGATGGCAGTTCTGCACCTTCCTGCCGATCACCGCCTTGCTGCGGGCAAAAACTCTGTCGGGACCTTCGGAGTAAAACGCAACCCTGTCATCGGCATCGACGAAGGTGATATCAACAGGCAACGTCGAGAAAATGCTGCGCAGTTGATCGAGGGTCAGATGGCCAGTCGGAAGCTGGATGCCAGCCGAGCGTGTTGTTTGCGGTGCGTCCGTTTGCGTAGAACTGGGAAGACGAAAGCCCTCCCGGGGCTCCACGAGGCACCATCCATAACGCGGTGAGGACTCCCAAATCTCACCCCATTCCTCGTCAGTAAACTTGTCGAGGCATAGAGGGAAGAGGATCTTTTCCTCCTTATAAATCATCTCTTCGATGGCGTTTGCCACCGCCTCACCAGCCTCCATTGCCGCTGGTTTCCAATCAGCGCCGCCTCCCGCCGAGCGTAGAGCACGAGCGAGATTTTTCAGCAGCGCGCGAATCTCGTCGTCTTTGCCCCACATCACCGTCGATGGGCCTGCGATTCCATGCCTTTCGAGGCAAGAGAACAGCAGGTGTTCCTTCCGCTGGTAGTGCTTCTCAATGTCCATCAGGTCATTGAGTGACTGCTGCACCTTCAAGATTGATGACTTCGCATTCGTTTGGCCTGACGATTCTGTAGTTTCCTTTATCGCTAATCGCATGTGCATGAGAGCGCCTTTTATAGCTTCATTTTCCCGGCGAAAACTATCGATGGGGTGGCCGGGAGTCAGAGATTTCCCTGGTAGTGGAACCAGTACCTCACGGGTGACCTGGGAGTGCAGATCGCACATGCGCTGGACTTCGCTCGCAGGCATGCCGTGCGCCATCAGTTCCTGCTCCATGGCCATGATTTCAGAATGATCGGTTTCACGAACCAGAGCTCTGAGTTTTGCTTTCACCTCCAGGGGAGACGTACCATTATGAAGTTCGGTAATTACATTCTTCAGCGTCTGTACTCGGCGTGCCCGGTTGTCGATCAGTTCACTCATTGCAAATCCTCCATTCAACTTCAAAATAAAGCGTATCGATGGTCGGCGCTGATGGTCGAGGACTTTTGTCACGCTATTGCAGGGGGACGAAGTAAACCTCACATCTTGAAATATTGCCTCGCGTCTTGCGCGGCGTCGAGCGGCGGTTTACAATCAGCTGGCTGCACTGGCAAGGCCTGCTACAGGATGCCATGAATGAGCGCGATCACAAGGCCGGGGATCATCTTGCGAACGAGCGGACGTTTCTCGCCTGGATTCGTACCAGCATCAGCATTATTGTTTTCGGATTTGTGGTCGCAAAGTTCGGTATTACGTTGCGCGAGTTTCTGCGGTTTTCGGGGTCCGCGAAGCAGGAAAGTGGGCTTTCGCTCGGCATGGGGATTGCCTTCATGGCCATGGGTGTTTTCATGGCCGTAGTAGCGCTCTTCCGGTACCGCACCACGCAGCAGCGGCTCGACGCCGGTGATTTCAAGCCCGCCAAGACCGTCATCGTTTTCCTGGGGATCATCACTGCGCTGTTCGGCCTGATTCTCGCCGTGTATCTGGCGCTTACCGCCGGCAGCATTTAGGAACGCTAACCTGCCATCCTCCATCCGGAGGAAGTTATTCGAGGCATGGCCTGCAACGAACGGGGAAGGCGTTGGCCCGTAAGGACAGCCGACTGCGCGGTGGGTTTCGGGACCGAGAAGGGAAGACACGCCTGAAGGCCGTCGTCGCGGGGACGTCTGCGCGACCCGGCGCATCGGAACCGCACGCACTATAACGGTTATGTTTCGGCCTCGGCTTGGGTTGAGACCCGCCGGGAGTTCGAACGAAGCCGGTTGTCAGTGTTCGGGAAGAGCTTATGGGCTTCTATTCAAAGCATGTTTGGCCTCACCTCCTGGACCTTGCGATGAGGAACAGGGAGGTGGCGCGCCTGCGCGCTGTCCTTGTCCCCCAAGCCCGCGGCGACGTCCTTGAGGTCGGCATCGGATCAGGTCTGAACCTGCCTTTTTATTCTTCCGAGGTCCGGCGCGTTTACGGCGTGGATCCCTCGGTCGAGCTCCAGCAGATGGCGCGCAGGAGGGCCGGAGGCGTGCCCATGGAGGTTAGATTCCTGACGCAGTCCGCCGAAGAGCCGCTGCCGCTTCCTTCCGCTGGCATCGACACGGTTGTGCTGGCTTGGACGCTCTGTTCCATCACGAACCCCGCCAAGGCGCTCGGGCAGATGAGGCGGGTGCTGAAGCCGAGCGGCCGCCTCGTGTTTGCCGAGCACGGACGCGCGCCCGATCCTGGCGTTGCGGCGTGGCAGGACCGGCTGACGCCAGTCTGGAAGCGCGTCGCCGGGGGCTGCCACCTGAACCGGAACGTTGACAACCTCCTCATGGATGCGGGATTCCGGATAGCCAGCCTGACAACGTTTTATATCGCCGGGCCCCGCCCGGTGACTTACACCTACCAGGGAATTGCGCTGCCTGCATGACTCGCGATCGACTGGCCCGCCGCACTCAATGTCCTTGCTGAGCACATTTCGGCGAATTCCAACATCCCTGGAGCCTTCCGCAGCCTCCACACAGATTCTGAAATGCGCTCTGGCCCTCTCTTGCCAACGTCGCAGTTCTCCTGATAGATCAAGGGCATGTCGGCGATGCTCCAGCACATATCTGCACTGTTGGCCAGGCAGGTGAGAATCCTGTCGCCACGATGGAGATGGCGTTTCTTGGCGAGGCCACAATCAATGCCGTCAGAAGAACTCTCGATTCTGGGATTGCCGCGCTAGGGGCGCGATTGGGCCGGGGGCGCAACCATCGAGCGCACGTTGACATGGAACTTCTGGTAGGCGCTATAGCTGTCGGTCTGATCCAAGTTGAGTCCGAACAAGAGCAGGGCGCGAGCGCTGATCCGGACGGAAACATAGGTGGGCAGCCAAACCTGCCAGTCCACGAGCGTCTGCACGAACGAAATCGCCGAGCCTCTGTGCAGAGAGGCGACCAGACCGCCGCGGACCTGGACGTTGTCCTCAAGATGCGCGTCAAGCTGCACGACCTCGTGCGCCTTCTCGTCGATCCAGATCGTGCCGGCGAGCGCCTGTGCTACCTTCTCCATCAGGTTTCTGGGCTTGTAGTTGGGGTTGCGCGCAAAATCAAAGACGATGAGTTCCTCTCCCGCGCGGCTTTCCCGGCGAGGATGGGTGAACAGGTCGGCGCGGAGGAAGTCCTGAATGGTGAGGGCCGCCCGCTGCCTTTCCTTCGCGACCGCCCCGGCATCGGCGCCGTGTTTCTTTTCGTACTTCTTCATTTCCTTGGCGACGCGCTCGTCCTCCTTTTTCTGGGCGTTGGGGCTGAGCGCTCGTCCGTTTTTCTCGGTCAGCCGATCCACCTCCAGCGGGCCGAAGAATGATACCTGGTAGACGTACGTCTCCGTTTTCTTCACACGGCCATGCTTGCCGAGCTTCCGCACGGTGCGCGCGTCCATGCAGGAGTAATTCTCTCGCAGGCGGTCAACCCGGTCCTGATTGCCCAGCACTTCCTTCATCAGCGAAGCAATGGAAGGGATTGGCCGCGACGCTTGCGTAGACGATTGCGCCTGCGCCCCACAGGAAACGGCGAGAATGATGCCAATACCAGCGAAAAGAGCCTTCGTTCTTCCCATGACGCGATTATAGGCTGGATTCCTGATGTTTCCCTCTGGCATGTGGAAGGTTTGTAGATGCTTGAAGGGGTGGCGAAGTGTGCAGACGCGCCACTAGCCGATTCACGAGGCGGTCCTTAGCTCCCGTTCTTACCCCAGGCGCGATGGGGCCGATGGTCACAAAACAGCCATACAGAAGAACTGCGACCCTCAAAAGCGAAGGCCCGCGCCCCGTCCTTGACAGCTCAGAATGGCAAAACGGAAATCCCGGTTGGAATGTCTTGCCATCGGGGGTACTATAAGAACCAGGCAACGCCGGTCCTTCATACTCTCCTAGCGCCGGTCACCGCCGAGGGAGGTCCTTTCCATGACAGGCAAATTTTGCAAGTTTGCTTTGATACTTGCCACGTGTTTGTTCCTCGCAACGGTCGCGCTGGCTGGCCAGCCAAAAGGTGTCGAATCAAACAACGGCTACTCGCACGTGCGCATTGTGCGCCTCAGCTTTGTGGAGGGCACCGTGCTCGTCAAGCGCCCGGGCTCGGCCGAGTGGGCCAAGGCCTCGGTGAATACTCCGATCGAGCAAGGCTTCACGGTTTCGACGGCGGGCGGCAGCTTCGCCGAAGTCCAGTTCGAGAATGGCTCGACGGCGCGCCTCGGCCAGCTCTCGAAGCTCCGTTTTGACGAACTGGCCATGGCTGCGAGCGGGGCAAAGATCAACCGTTTCAGCTTTATCCAGGGCTATGGAACCTTCCATCTCGTCCCACAGCACGGCGACGAGTACGCGATCGCCGCTGGAAACACGCAGATCACGCCACGCGGCAAGGCCGAATTCCGCACCGACGTGAGGCCGGACGGACGCCTGCGAGTGGAAGTGTTCGACGGGTCTGTGGATGTGAAGGACCCAAATCAGCTTGCCAAGTTAACCAAGGGCAAGACGCTGGAGTTTAACCGGCAAGCGCTCACCGCTTTTGACATCAGCCGTGGAATCCGGGGGGATTCCTGGGACAATTGGGTCCAGAAGCGCGACCAGCAGGCTGAGCTTGCCTACAACGACAGCCCGGTGGGCATTGACAGCCAGCTTTACGGCTGGAACGACCTTGATGCATATGGCGAATGGGCCTTCTTTCCGGGCTTCGGTTACGGCTGGGCCCCCTTTGAGCCAGCAGGCTGGACTCCGTACGCTCTGGGGCAGTGGAGCTGGTATCCGGGGTTTGGCTACACCTGGATTTCCGGCGAGCCTTGGGGCTGGCTGCCGTTCCATGACGGGTTTTGGAACTACGATCCGGGATTCGGCTACTTCTGGATACCGGGAGATCTCTCCATGTGGTATCCGGCCCTGGTTGACTGGTACTCGGGCCCAGGGTACATAGCTTGGGCACCGATGGGTACCGGTGGCGCGCCGGCGTGCCGGACCGCCAACTGCATCATTGCGGTCAGGCCAGGAACGCTGCAAAACGGGCTTCAGGTGAATTCGAACACAAGAGTGCATATCGCGGCGGGGCAGCTTGCCCGCATAAGCGCTCCGGCCATCGCCCCCGGCGCAACCGCCATGCTCTCAGGTACTCCCGTGCAAGAAAATCTCAGAACTGTCGAAATGCGGGGGGGTGCGCAACCTTTGGCCGCCTCAAGGACCCGGACTGTTGCCACGGGGGCGCCATCCACTCTCGTTCGTAGCGGCGCCAAGGCGAGTCTCCCGGCGAGGCGAGCCACGGCGTTCGGCGCCGTCGCGCCCAAGGTCATTCTCATGGGACAAACTCCAACGCAAGCGGCGGCAGAACTCCGCGCCACGCCGCATGCGTCGTTCTTTCATCGGGTTCTTGGAGGACGCCACCCTACCCCCGCTTTTGCCCGCCTCGGAAACACCTTAGGCGGCCAATTCCGCGTGGAGGCAGCAGGGCGGGACGGATTGGGCTTCCGGCCCGCCGGTTCCCGCGCCATCGTCAACCGCTCGATTGCCTCCAGCCCGGTGCTTCGGGGCGGAGTGATGCGCGCGAATCCCGTCTTCTTGCCGCACGGCAGCGCCCCCGGCTTCGTCGGGCGGCAGCCTGGCCTTAGCGCGCTCCCTGGTGGAAATGCCATGGGGATTCAGGCAATTGGCAATCGGGGTGCGGTGCGGGGCGCACCGATGGGCGGCTTCCAAGGCGCCGGGCCTTCCATCCGTGGTTTGCACGCCGCGGAACCTTCGATGGGCAGGTTTGGGGGGGCCGCGCCGGCAATGCGCGGCACCGTGTCGGCTCCAGCAACGGGTGGGGTGCATGCTGGCGCGCCCGCAGCTCCGGCCGCGGCCGCTTCGGGCGGCCATCACTGATGCTGGCACACGGCCGCGCCTCAACTATGCTCAGCGAGTACATTTCAGAACCCTGAGAAGGCCGTAGCCCGGTGCAGTCCGTGAACACAATATCGATCCTGAAATGAGCCCTGCCATCCCTGCCGCCACGACCTTCCTGGGTCACGCTTCCTTCAGGAGGTAGGTTGTTAACGATGCGCATCTCTGCATGCAGCGCATTCGAATCCATTCCAGAGGCCCGTGATGGCATCGACCACCCAACAGTTCACGCTTCCTGCTGAGAAGTTCCGCCTTGAGGAAATCAACATGCCCGAAGAACTGGTGGCGGCCCTTGAGGGCCAGTCTGTGGGCGTCGAGATCCTGCCCGAGGTGCCGCCCAGGACACTGCGCATCGACTTGGACGACCCGCCGGCAGTGGGCGTGTCGGTATTTGTGGACGATGACGGCACCGCATGGAACGGCCATTGGCCCGTCCGTGTCGTCTACACCGGTCCGGACGGGCGGGAGTGGAGGCTGCCCCGGCATTGGCTTTCCGATGGCGTCTCGCCCGTGATCGAAGCCAGCCGCTACGAGGTCACGCACGCGTCGGGGTGGACGGAAAGCTGGGTTCCGCCGACTCTTTGGGACTTGGGGGACATCAACATCAATGACGTGCCGGGCCCCGGCGGCGCACCGGGAGCGCCCGAGATCGAGGTGAGGGTAGCTCCTGGCGAAGTCCCGAAGGTGTTCTGGCGGGGGCCGTCAGGGGCCTTGTGGAGGATTCCGCACGACTGGCGGAGGCGACGGATCAAGCTTCCGGACCGGGACGGGTTGTTGCGGAACGGCCTTCCGCCAGACAAGGCGGAGGAGTTTGCCAACCGAATCGTCGCAGTGAACTACCATCCGGGATCGCTCTGCTGCCTGCCCGACGGCTACCGGGTCCGGGACGGGGATGGCGGAAAGTGGCCCGTCAAAGCGGTCGACTGCGTGGTCGTCGGGTATGGCGACGAGACGGAAAAGTATGCCTAGACTCGAACACAATGGCTGTAGGGACACCGTGTTGCTCCCAAACGCCTGATTTACTCCAGCTTTTCCGGTTGCGATATCTATCGAAGCGAAATGCCGCTGCCTGTGCTGATCAAGCCTCGACACATGGAAGACATGTGTCAAACGCTTGTGCTGATGTATCAGTGAGAGCGTCGGTTCGGTCGCCGGCAGGTCTGGAGTTGGCTGTTGGATGGATGAAACCGGGAAAACTTGAGAGATGCTACCTGCGCAAATACACTGTTGGGGTGCCCGCGTGTGCTTGGGGAGATCTCTTCTCTTGCGGCGGGAGATGATTTTGAGCGGATCAACGAGCATACATTCAAGATGGTCTGAGTATAGCGGGCAGTCGAAAGTTGGAATTAACGAACGACCAACTTCGGGGGAGGAGTAATATCCATGAGCAACGATCTGGATCGAAGAGACTTCATCAAGATGGCTGGGATCGGGATGGCCAGCCTGGCGATTGGCGAATCTGCGAAAAGGATGTTGGGCGCCGGCAGCGGTGGAGGCTCTCTGGATGCGGCCAGGCAGCCGAGTCAGGAATGGCCGGCTGGGGCGGGACAGTATCGACTTGAAATGATTGCCTACGGACATATCGACGCCGTCTGGCTTTGGCCCTGGAATGAGGCCATGTCAGTGGTGCTAAGCACTTTCCGTTCGGCACTTGACCGCATGAAAAGCAACCCGCACTTTACGTTTACGGAGACCTCCGCTCAGTTCTACAAATGGGTGGCTGAAAGCGATCCGGAAATGCTTGCAGAAATTCGCCAGCGTGTTGCCGAAGGTCGGTGGCAACTGGCGGGCGGTTGGTGGGTTGAACCGGACGTCAACATCCCTAACGGAGAATCGTTGGCCCGGCAGGGCCTACATGGCCAGCGTCTCTTTTCTCAATTGTTGGGCCGCCAAGCCGTGGTAGCCGCCAATCCCGATTCTTTCGGCCATACGGGCACGCTGCCTCAAATCCTGAAATTGCAGGAGATGCAAGACTATATCTTCATGCGTCCGGATGAGGCCGCCAAGCATCTGCCGGCAGACATCTTCTGGTGGGAAGGGCCCGACGGGACCCGTGCGCTCACGTATCGGATTCCTTTCAGCTATGGTGACTCAGGTCCGTTAGCAAGCCGTGTGCGCCAGGTCATGGACTTGCGCGAACCGGTCAAGGACATGATGGTTTTCTATGGGGCCGGCGATCACGGTGGTGGCGCGACCGATGAAAACATCAGATCGATCCAGCAAATCATGTCGGAGCCTGGAGCTCCGACTCTGGTCTACAGCACGCCGCAGAACTACTTTTCGGAGATTCGTACCATGAAGGCGCTGAACTTGCCCGTGGTCCAGGGCGATTTGCAGCATCATTCCGTGGGGTGCTACACGGCGGAATCGCGAATAAAGAAAGACAACCGGACCACCGAGATGGCGCTGATGACGGCCGAGAAACTCGCAAGCCTTAGCTCTGCCTTGTGGGGTGCTGCCTATCCTCGCGCGGAATTCGGCTCTGCCTGGGAAAAGGTTTTGTTCCAACAATTCCACGACAGCTTGGCTGGCACTGCGCTGCCGGAGCATTATGTGCAATCGCGCCATGCCTATGGATACGCCCAGGAGGTGGCCGACCAGGCGATGTATCTCTCACTGGAACGGCTGGCCTGGCAGATTCCGACCGAAGACCCGGAGTCTGACTACCTAGTGGTATTCAACCCGCATGCCTGGAGTACTCACTTGAATGTTGAGTATGACCTGAATTGGCATCCTGGTGTTCCTTCCGGATTGACCGATGAACAAGGAAAGGCGATTGCGCACCAGTGGGTGCAGGGATCGACCATTGTAGGCGACCGGCACACACTGGTTTTCCAGGCGCCACTTCCGGCGTTTGGGTACCGGCAGTTTCGCCTGCGAAAGTCACCTGCGGCGAGTGCCGATCGTTCGGTCGTGCGAGCCACATCGGCAGCCCTTGAAAACGATCATCTTCGCGTGAGCTTCTCGCCGAACGGCACCGTCGGCATCTTTGATAAGGACGCCGGGCAGGAAGTTTTTGAAGGTCCGACTGATGGCGCTCGTGCCGTAGTGCTGAATGATCCCAGTGACACCTGGAGCCATGACGTCGTGTCGTACAGCGACGAGATCGGGGTTTTTAAGGGCGCTGAATTTCGTGTACTGGAAAACGGCCCTCTTCGCGGCTCGGTGCGGATGCGTACGCATTACGGAGCTTCCATTTTCCAGACCGACTGGATTCTCTATGTCGGCAGCCGAACGATCGAGGTTCGCTGCGCCCTCGATTGGCATGAACATCTGAAAATGCTGAAGCTCTCTTTTCCGGTTCACGTGGGAAATCCCCACTCGACTTATGAAACGGCCTTTGGCTTTATCGAGCGGAAGCCAAATGGGGACGAAAATCCCGGCCAGCGCTGGATTGATCTGACGGGGCAGCGAGGCGGACAGGACTATGGCTTGGACGTAATTAACGACGCAAAATACGGTTACAGCGTGCTGAACAACGACATGCGAGTCTCAATCACGCGCGGCGCCGTGTATGCGCAGCATCAACCGGCCAAGTTGAAACCAAATGGCGAGTACATCTGGCAGGACCAGGGCATTCAGACGTTCCGGCTTTGGCTGGTGCCCCACGCGGGCGCTTGGCAGTCAGCGGGCATAGTGCGATTGGCGGAGGAGTATACGGCCCCTGTTCCCGTGCTGTATCAGGGCATCCATGGCGGCTCAAGGATGCAATCCGGCTCGTTCCTCTCTGTGGATGCCGACAATATTGTCGTCACAGCTCTCAAAATGGCCGAAGAGGGCGATGACCTGATTCTTCGCTGCTACGAGACTGATGGGCGCCCGGCAACGGTCACCCTGAATCTGGGATTCGCCGGGCTAAAATGGACAGGAAAGTTTCGTCCACTCGAAATCAAGAGTTTGAGAATCTCAAAGGCGGGAGCCGTCCGCGAAGTCAATCTGCTCGAAAAGTAATTATCTTCGGCAAAGGCAGTGGTCCTGGTTGGTAATTTGTCCCAGCGATTCTGCACTTACCTCGTCAGCCATCAGGCTGAGCTGACCGTGGTTTTTGGTACTACCAACAAGAACGAAGGCGATGTCAAGAGCACACCGCCTCCTAGGGAGGCTTCTTCTGCTCGCTTACGTCGTGACGCAGTCGGAGGCAAGAGATCCTTCAGTTGAGGCTGGCGATTCGTTCGATGCCATGAAACAATCAACTTCCACTTCCGGGTTTTGTGATGCGCCTTGTGTGGCTCCGGCTCCTAGTCTGGAAACAAAAGCTGCGTAAATGTTGGAGGACGCCTCCGTCTGCCAGCGTCCATTCCGGAACAGGATTAAAATGCAATGCTCAATGGCAAGAACTTAATTCTTACGAAGGGTGACGGATACCATGTCCAAAAGCGAAGGCGGCAAACGCGATGGCACGTTCAAACGGCGCGATATGCTGAAGGCATTTGCTGTTGCCCCGGCGGCCTTGATTCCACTGGGGACCGGTGTGGCAGCAGAGCAGAAAACATCTGGGACGGCTGTGGCGCCTTCCGCATTTCAACAGAAGGATGGACATCTATTGCCAGTTCGGCTGGACGGCAACTACTTCTCGCGTGGAGGACACCGCTTTATTCCCGTAGGTGCGAACTGGGTTCCCGCTAAAGCCGCAATGGAGTGGCCTTACGAGTGGGACCCCAAGTCGATTGAAGCCGACTTCGCGCGTATGCGCGAATTGGGTATCAATACGATTCGACTGGATCTTGTCTGGGCATGGTTCGAACCTCGGCCGGACGATTTCAATCCCGAGGCCTTCCGCCGGTTCGATTTTTTGATTTCGCTCGCCCACCGTTATCACATCTACCTTCATCCGATTCTGCTGGTTGGAGGCGAGGTAGGGGAAGCGTACTGGGACGTATCCTATCGCAACGGACGAGATCCTCAATCCGATCCTTATATGTTGCGCCTGGAGACAGGCTTTGCAGCCGAGTTTGCGCGCCGGTACGGCAACGAGACCGCTATTCTGGCCTGGGACTTGACCGATGAGCCTCCGTTCTGGATTACCGATCAGACGACCGATTCCATGGCCATTAACTGGACACGGCTGCTGGCCGGTGCTATTCGTCGTCACGACTCCTTGCACCCGCTGGTGGTGGGTACCAGCATGCAGGACGTGGGGCGCGGTCCCTTCCGTCCCGACAACCTTCGGGACGATGTAGACTTCTTCAGCGTGCACCCTTACTCGATCTACGCCCCGGGGCTCTTCCCCGATCCCATGCTGTCCGTTCGTGGATCCTATTGCGCAGCGTTTGAAACAGTCCTTTCGGGAAGCGCCGGACGCCCGGTGATGGTGCAGGAGATCGGAGCCTCTTCGGCGCAATACGATCCGGAGTCGATTGCCAGGTACCTTCGGGCAAATCTCTACTCGGCGCTTGGAGCAGGGGCAAACGGTTTCCTGATCTGGTGCTACACGGACGCTGCACCCAGGCAGTTCCACATGGTCCCCTATCTGCGCTCGCCGCATGAAACCCAGTTTGGGCTGACAACCTGGGACGGGAAGCTTCGTCCAGCCGCAAAAATGCTTGAGGATTTCGAAAAGACTGTGGGCAGGCTTGATCTGGCCGGCATCGCACCAGCCCCCGCCGAGGCTGGGATCATCGTTCCCAACGAGTGGTCGAAGCCTTACGGCGACGACTCCCGTTTCGGCCTTAGAGGGCCCGAGATCGTCCCTTACACATCTACCGACGAGGGGGGATCCGTGGCTGGGCAGAAACTTCCCGATTTCTCTGAGGACAATCTGTGGTTAACGGGGAGTTGGTTGTCTTCCTTCATTCTGGCGCGACAGGCGGGATTGAAGGCCGGGTTTCCTCGCGAGTATTCAGATTGGCAGAACTATCCTGTGCTTTTGCTGCCGTCACCCTTGACCGGCACAAACAGATTTCTGGTTCACGTGCACACCGATTTCTGGGAAAAGGCCAGGGAATACGTTGAGAACGGTGGAGTACTTTACGCTTCCCTCTGCGGCGACACTGCGATTCCGGAAATGGAGAGTCTATTCGGGGCTCGACTGATGGATCATGCGCCCGTCAACAACGTGCAACTGAAGGTTGTAAACACCTGGGGAAGCCTCAATCGCGGTGACGTCTTCGATTATTCCGCAAGTGCGGGCAATTCCCGCCACTGGGCAGCGACGCTGAGCGTGCGCGGCGGGACTGTCATTGCTGTCGACCAGGACGGCCGCCCGGCGCTGGTTGCGAATCGTCTGGGTAAAGGCAAGACACTGCTCTGTGCCTATCCCGTCGAAAGCTATTTGGCCAGTCTCCCTGCGGCATTCGAAAAAGCAGAGAACACTTGGCGCGTTTATCAGGCGTTTCGCGAATGGGCGGGAGTCAGCCCACGGTTCTGGACCAACCAACCCTCTGCTGAAGCTGTTTCGCTGGATGCGCAAGACCATGGCTATGTCGTCGTTGTCAATCACAGTTCGAAACCCCAGCCTGTGGTTGTGAATTCCACATTGCACTTGAAGTCGATTCGACGGATCATGCCAGACGGCGAACGTCCAATCTCGTTGAATGGGCCGCAGTGGCATCTGGATTTGCAACCGTATGACGCAGCCGTTTTCGGCTGGAAGTGATGGCTGCACGTTGACCTTCGAGGATTTGGTGGAGGGATGTTGCATGATCGGCGCGGTTGATATCGGCGGAACAAAAATTGCGGCCGGAGTGGTGGACGAAGAAGGGCGAGTTCTGGCGAAGGCTGAGTGCCCAACCGATGTCTCTCGGGGATTTGACGATGCCATGCAAAGAGTGGTTGAGATGCTTACTGAGGGTGCGGGCCGGGCTGGAGTTAAGCTGCAGGGAATCGGGATCGGGTGTACGGGACCGGTAGATCCCATCACAGGCTTGCTGGGCAATGTGAACTTCCTGCCGCGGTGGGAGGGAAGTAATCCTGTGCAGAGGCTGTCAGCCGAATTTGGGGTATCGGCAGCCATGGAAAACGATGCTGACGCAGCGGCACTCGCTGAAGCCGTCTGGGGCGCCGGAAAAGGAAAGGCGCGGTTGCTTTACGTTACCATCGGCACAGGCATTGGCGGTAGTTTGATTCTGGACGAAAGGGTTTATCGCGGCGCCGGCGGATGTCATCCTGAAGTCGGCCACCACGTGATCGACCCTTCAGGCCCGCCTTGCTCATGTGGCGCGCACGGCTGCTGGGAGAGCCTTGCCAGCGGACCCTCCATGGCGGAGTACGCCAAAGCAAGCGCGCCGGAGGGTTACCAGAGCGCCAATCTGGGCGCCAAGGGAATTTGCCAGCGGGCGCAGGAGGGGGAAAAGTGGGCACAGCGCGCTGTGGAGCGTGAGGCCTACTACCTGGGCCTCGGTTTTGCCAATCTGGTTACTCTGTTTGCTCCGGATGCCATCGTTCTGGGCGGAAGCGTGGCGAAAAGCGCACATCTGTTCCTCGACCGCATTCATGAGATCATCCGTCAGAATTGTGGTCTTGTTCCTTTTGAACGTGTGGAGATCTCGCTGGCATCACTGGGACCGGACGTAGGGCTGATTGGCGCCGCACAGGTCTGGCACCATCACTTCCAGTTATGAGGAGGACACCATCGCTACTCGAGATGATTACCGGATTATCGAAAACGAATATGTCAGGGACATCCTGAACCAGCCCCGCGCTCTGGCAGACACACTGCAAGGACTGAGTGTCCCCAGCGGCCTGCAGATAATTCTGCAGCGATTAGGCCGGGAAGAGTTCCGAAGAATTGTTCTCACAGGGATGGGATCGTCTTTTCATGTCCTTTATCCGTTGCGGACGCTGCTCACTTCCCATGGCTATACCGTCGTCATGGCTGAAACTTCGGAACTGCTTCATTACCTTCCAAAGCTGTTTGATCCACGGACCCTGATGATTGTTGTTTCGCAATCGGGGCGGAGTGCGGAAATCGTTCGGCTCCTGGCCGAGAACCGGCGGCGCGCCGCGATCATTGCCGTCACCAATACAGACGACAGCCCCCTGGCTTTGGAGGCAGATGCCGCTTTCCTGACAAGAGCAGGACAGGAGTTCTCGGTTTCCTGCAAAACCTATGTAACGGCGCTTATGGTGCTGCACCAGGTTGGAACGCTTCTCTGCAACATGAATCGCGAGGAGATGGATTCTGAATTGGCGGAAGTCGTCCCGTCGGCATCTGACTACCTTCATTCCTGGCGGGACCATGTCATGGAACTGGCAGACAGCCTGGCAGGAGTTCGTCATATTTTCGTGGCAGGGCGAGGACCCTCGCTCGCTGCGGCAGGAACAGGAGGACTTATCATCAAGGAGTCCGTCCACTATCATGCCGAAGGCATGAGCAGCGCCGCGTTTCGGCATGGCCCTCTTGAAATGGTGAGCGAAGACACCTTCGTGGTCGTTCTCGCGGGCGAGGAAAGAACGAAGACATTAAACACCAGATTGCTTGAAGACATCCGCCGGAAGGGCGGCAGAGCTGAACTGCTCGGAACAGATGCAAGGCTCTTGTCTCTGCGGATTGCTGCCGTGCCGGATAGTGTGCTCCCCATTCTGGAAATCCTCCCCCTGGAAGTGATCACACTGGCATTGGCAGCCCGGACCGGGATTGAAGCAGGCCGGTTTTCCCTGGCGTCCAAGGTTACGACAATCGAGTGAAGGCCTCAAGAGAGGAAGTGGTTATTCCACATGAAGCGTAGCAGTTACATTGTCGGCCTGGTCTTACTGACTTTCTTTGTCATGTCGCTTCTTACGAATATCCTGGGACCTCTCATACCCGACGTTATCCGCAGCTTTCATGTCAGCCTGACAGACGCTGCCTTGCTGCCGTTTTCCTTCTTCATTGCTTACGGAATATTCTCCGTTCCAGTCGGTTTTCTGGTGGAGTTGTGGGGTGAGAAGAAGGTTATGATTGTGTCCTTCGCCGTGGCGCTCGCGGGTGCTCTGTTCTTCGCCCTGTTGCCCGGCTATCACGTTTTCCTTGTGTCCCTGTTTCTGATCGGTGGAAGCATGGCCGCGCTGCAGGTCGCGATCAATCCGCTTTTGCGTGTGGCGGGCGGCGAAGAACATTTTGCCTTCAATGAAGCATTGGCCCAGTTGATCTTCGGTTCTGCTTCATTTGTCAGTCCGCTGCTTTACTCCTACGTGGTTCTTCATCTTAGACACCCGACTGGCAAAGCAAGTTTCCCGCTGCTGGCTCTGCAAAAGCTTGTTCCGTCTGGTCTTCCGTGGGTTTCCATGTACTGGATTTTCAGCGGCGTAATCATTCTGATGCTGGTTACGCTCGCAGCATCCAGGTTCCCCAGGGTGAACAGGACCGAGGAGGAGCAGGCGGGTACGGCCAGTATGTACAGCCATCTTCTGACGAAGTCGGCTGCCCTTCTGTTCTTTGCCAGCGTGTTCATGTATGTCGGTTCAGAACAAGGGACTGCGGACTGGATCTCACAGTTTCTCTCGCAGTATCACGGATACGATCCGCATACTATAGGCGCAACAGCGGTCGCCTGGTTCTGGGGATTAATGACCGCAGGCTGCGGCCTGGGCATGCTGCTGCTTAAGCTGTTTGACAGCCGCAAGGTATTACTGTTTTTTAGCCTTGGTGCCATCGCCAGCCTGACCGTCGCCTTGTTCGGCCCCGGCGCGGCGGCGAGACTCGCATTCCCGCTCACGGGCTTTTTTGCATCGGTCATGTGGCCGGTCATCATCTCGCTGGGACTGAATTCTGTTGCAGAGTACCATGGGCCGCTTGCGGGCATCCTTTGTGCAGGTATCATGGGCGGAGCAATCGTGCCGTTGATTGTGGGGCGAATCGGAGACGCCTTCGGGCTTCGCAACGGCATGATGTTTCTATACTGCACGTTCGGTTGGGTCTTGTGTATTCCCTTCTGGGCGAAACCCCTCATCGCAAATGAAACCTTCCGCAGCAAGAAAGCACAATAAGCGCAAAAACTCCAACATCGTGCAGTTGCGAACGCATGTCCGCGCTTTCAAGGTCTTGGGCAACTGTCATTGCGGGCCAGTGCCGCACCTAACTCGGCCAGCGTAGCGTGGGCTGTTCGGAGAGAAGTTGGTGCGGAAGTTGACTTCGCATTTCGGTGAGCAGCGCCTTGCGTCCACATAAATGGGTCTGGGATTCCAGCGTGCCGCGCTCTCGAAACTGCTGGCGCACGCGCCGCACCGCCGCCACGCAGAAGCCGGAAAACTGCCCAATCTCCCGTGTGCTCTGGCCCTGCTCGTAAAATTCCAGAATGCGCTTGCGGATCGGAATCATTATGGCGTGCATGCCCGCGCTTTGCCACAAGTGGTAGCGTTCGGCAAGCCGTATTATTTATGGAACTGCTCAAGCCAAATCGGGATTCAGTTCACTCACAACGATTCGAGTGATTACTGGGTGCTGAAGAGGTCCGCCTTAACGGCCTTGCGAAAGGCGATGCGGCTGTCCTTCCGGGTGTAGAACATGTGCCCGCCGGGGAACTCATGGATGCTGATCCGCTCGCGCAGCGCATCGGGCATCTGGTTACGGCTCAGGATCGACCCCATGAACGGACAGGAAAGATCGTTCCATCCGTGACCAATGAACACCTTGAGACCAGGATCGGCGGCCACGGCTTGGCGAAGCTGCGTCACCGAGCCGCTGCGTAGGCTCTGATCACGGTTCCAATCTCTGCCCACTTCATATGAAAGCGTGTGGTAGGGCGCATCGGTCTTCCAGCCGACGACGTTCGTGACGAAGTTGACCATAGCCTCCGTGGTGGGCGCGATGATCGAGGCAAGGATGGGATCGCTGGCGCGCCGCTCGGGCGACCAGGGAAAAGGGTCCAGCATGGTTACATTCGAGTCGTAGATAGAGCCGATCTTGCCTTGCTCACGCCCGACTTCGCGCAGATAGGATCCGGTCTCAAGCCGGCCGCCGGATTCCTTGACGTAGGTTGGATCGAGGCCCGTCATCTGCGTGACTTTTTGGATCATGGCCTGCTCCAGAGCGGGATTGGAGTTGCCGGCGATGAGCGCACTGGCGTAAGGGCCTTCGTCGTAGGCGATGACCGATTGCATGGCTTCAGGCGTCAGCTTGCCCTCGCGCTCAAGATGCGCGGCGACGATGGGCGGCAGCGTAATCATCCAGGGAATGGGAGAGTAAATGTAGCCGTTACTCTCGTCCGTGGGATTGAGGTACGGAGAAACTAGAATGAGGCCATTGATACCAACGCCGAGTTGCGACTGTAGGTAATAGGTGAGACGCGGGCCGCGGAAGCCGCCGTAGCTCTCGCCAATGATGTATTTGGGCGAGGTCATTCGGCCATTCTGGACGAGCCACTTGTAGATCACGGTGGAGAGGTATTGAATGTCGGGAACGGTGCTGTAGAAGAGCTTCTTTGCCTCTGCCTCGGGAACGAGCGAACGGCTGAAACCGGTGCCGATGGGGTCTATGAAGACCAAATCCGTGAAGTCCAGCCATGTGCCCTGGTTGTCGCTCATGATGATGCGGCCGGAGGCACTGTCGTCTTTGTTGCCGATGCCATCGAGATGCTTGGGGCCGATGGCCCCGAAGTTCAGGAATACCGATGATGCGCCTGGACCACCGTTGACGGCGAATGTGACGGGGCGGTCCTTGCCGGGAATTGTGTAGCTGGTGTACACAACCTTGCCGGCAATCTTGCCGCTGGAGTCGCGTACGTCGATGGTGCCAACGGTGACCTTATAGTGCAGCGTCTGCCCGTCGAGCACGGTGGACTGCTCGATGCTCTTATTGGGCGGCAGGGGTGGCAATTCGTTCTTCGCAGAGCTTTCCTTCGAGGGTTTGGTAGATTTTTCAGAAGCTTGGGCGGCAGTTTGTTTGGCGGCCTGCTCGCTGTCGTGACGCTGCGCGAACACCGGACGAGCGGCATAGGAAATTAATACGAAAAGAATGACGTATCCAATGGACGACCATCGGACGACCGAAGCGGTTGTAATTTTCATAGAGGATAACAATACATGAGACCAACTATGAAGTAAAGGCGGGGACGCATGGTTAAATTTGCCACAAAAGTACGTAGAGTTCTGCGGGATTTCTACTAAGTTTTGATGGGCAAAGCACATAGAGGCCCAACAGCAATGATGCGAAAATCTACGATAGCATGTTGTACGCCATCTTGCCCTTGGCGTTTGAAGGATCAAAGACCACGAGGAATCCCCTCGATCGAGGATGGCTGGAGGCAGGCACAAAGAGCACGGGCTGCAATTCAAGGCGGGCACCATGAAGACGGTTCCGCTCGGTCGATTATACTTGCTGGTTGGAGTCTGTGGTGATTGGTGTCTCACCGGCGTCACCGCATGCCCAGAATAATAAGAGGTTATCCGATTTGAGTAAGCGAACGAAAGCAGAACTGCTCCTGGTGGTGGCGACCTTCATATGGGGCGCAACCTTTGTGATCGTCAAAGGGGCGCTGTCTGACACCTCGCCGCTCCTGTTTATCGCCCTGCGTTTCCTCCTGGCGGGGTTGCTGATGTGGCTGGTGATGGCGCGGGGACGAATCGAGCACAGAGCTGTGCTGCCCAGCCTGCTGCTGGGAATAGTGCTCTTTGCCGGCTTCGCCTTTCAAACCTGGGGACTGCTTTACACCACTCCTTCCAGGAGCGCCTTCGTCACGGGATTCAGTGTGATCCTGGTGCCCTTGATTTCGCATTTTTCCGGATACCGCCTGGGCCGTGGAAACGCGGTGGCGGCGGCCTTGGGCCTGGCGGGACTCTACTTCCTCGTTATGCCTTCCGGCATGGGAGCTGTGAATCGCGGCGATCTGCTGACCCTGTTGGGGGCGATTTCATTCGCCTTTCACATTGTACTGCTCGGCGTCTGGTCGCGCCGCATTTCGTTTATGCAGTTTGCGCCGGGCCAGATCATGGTGGTTGGCATGATCGCCATCCTGGCAGTGCCGTTTGCCCCCGCCGTGGCACTGCATTGGACCGGAGGTCTGGTTTTCGCCATTGTTGTGACAGCGGTCTTCGCCACCGCTTTTGCCTTCAGCGCCCAGGTGTGGGCGCAGCGATACACTCCGCCGGCCCACACGGCCCTGATCTTTTCGCTGGAGCCCGTTTTCGCCTTGCTGACTTCACTGGTTGTTACCGGTGAACATCTTGGCGGGAAGGAGGTTCTTGGTTTCGCCCTCATTTTGACAGGGATGGTTGTTTCCGAGCGATGGGGTGGGCCTGCGCCCGCACCGGTCGAAGGGTAGGGCAGCATTTCGCAACAAAAGTGAATCGAGACCGGTGTCAGCGGGCGCGACGCAGGTTTTGATCGGCTGCATTGTCTGGAGGTGATGTGGATGACGCGCCTTCATGGGGAGGCTCCAACATCAAGATGCGCCAGCCCACCGCCGGCAGGCCTCGGCGACGTCCTCCATCTGCTTGCATAGAACACTGAAGATGCCGCCCTTCCAATGGCCGGACGCTGCACCTCCAGCCGGGTCGCAAAGCTTTTTCGGGAGCCTCCGGAGCCGGTAAGGGCGGGCAGGCCCCTCACTAAACTCGTATCCTTCCGGAATCTTGAACCGCCTGCAAGGTCGGGGGTCAGCGTCATGACTCTTTGATTTCCAGGGTCAGAACTGGCTCAACGACGGGCCTTGCGGTCTGGCTTTGCCTCCGGAAGTACCTCAGTGAGTGTAGAGATTCTCGATCTGACCTGTCGCATGCGCCAAATCTGCGCGGGCCTGGTTGTAGCGATAAAGCGCGGCAATCTGATTGTCATTTGCTCGTGCCAGCGCGTCCTGGGCGGTGATCACTTCAATGTTGTTTGCCACTCCGGCTTGGAAGCGTTCCCGCGCATCGCTGACTTCGTCGTTTGCCAGCTTGACGCCAAGGTTGGCAACCTGCACTTCGTTCCGGGCGGCGTTCAGTTGTTCGACCGCTGATTTCACCTCGAGCGCGACGCGGCTTTTTGTCTCCTCCATCTGCCGGCCTATCTTTTTCAGCTCGATTCCGGCTTTGGCAGTTTCGGCATGAATCCGTCCGCCCGTAAATAGGGGAACCTGCAGTGTCACCGCGAACTCGTAAGCCGGAATTGAGGCAGGAACGGAGGTCCCCTGGTAGCCCCAATTTCCATCCACCGACACTCTGGGCAGGCGTTCTTCTCCTGCCGCCTTTTGTCGCAGATGGGCTGCTGTCTCCTGAGCCACAAGAGCTTTAATTTCGGGCCGGCGGGCGAAGGCGCTGTTGATGCTTTCCTCCAGGCCGAATTCAGGCATAGAAAAGAAACTTCCTTCGTCACTTAGATCGACCGATTGGTGCGGATCCAGATTCAACAGTTGCTCAAGGCCGTATAGGGACGTATTGCGCTGGGTCTCTGCCACGATCAGCCGCTGCTTCTCATTCTGCAGTTCCACGTTCGACCGCAATGTGTCGAGCGCGGTGCTGATGCCCTGTTTCTGCAATTCAACGGCCTGGTCGTAGAGTGCCAGGGCAAGCTGTACTCGCGACTGGGCCGCCTGGACTTCCGCTGCCGCACGCAGGCAACCAAGGTACTGCGAAACCACCAGTAAAGCGGTCCGCTCACGCACCGTCAACTCCTGCGCGCGGATTCCGGTTACATTGTGACTTGAGGCTTGAAGTTGCCGCCACAACGTTAGATCAAAAATCGGCGCGGAAAATCCGGGGCCGGCCTGGAAGGTCTGGAACGGCCCAATGTGCTGGGGGAATCCCGGAATGCGCCGGCCGAAAAAAGTTTCAAGGTTGCGCCGTGTCACCGCGTCGGATGCTTGAATGCTCGCCTGCGGCAGCAAGGCCGATCGCGCGATCGTGCGGTCCTCAAGGCTCTCAACCACGTTTAGGTTGGCAATTTGCACCTCGGGATTCTGCCGCAGCGCCATTCGCACTGCTTCCTGAAGCGTCAGCTTCAAGGCCGGCTTTTCCTGGGCAAGCAACGAGCTCGAACTCGTAAGTGCCAATAAAACTGCCATCCTGATCAAGCGATGTGTTCTGCTCATTTCACTTTCCCTTCTGTTAGGTTCAATTCCTCTCCACCGTGCACCTGGTTCGGAGGTGGGTGCGCAGGCATCATGCCAGCGTCTTTCGGAATCGCCGCGAGGCCAGCGCCAGCGTTAATGCTCCAATTACAGCCAGCACCGCAATCTGGGGCCACAGGATGCCGAATCCCACGCCCTTCAGAAAAATGCCGCGCAGAATGACCATGACGTAGCGCATGGGATTCAGAAGTGTCAGCCACTGCACAACGACCGGCATATTGGCGATGGGAAACATGAAGCCTGAAAGCAGCACTGCCGGCATAAAGAAGAAGAATGTACTGATCATCGCCTGCTGCTGTGTCTGGCTCACGGTTGAAATCAGCAGCCCTATGCCGAGCGTGCTCATCAGGTAGACAGACATAGCGAACACCAGCAGAACAAAACTTCCGCGGACTGGAATTTCGAACCAGTAAACGCCAACCAGCGACACAACTGCGAGATCGACGAAACTAATCAGGGCGAATGGCACGGTTTTGCCCAGGATGAACTCCACCGGGCGGATGGGTGTAACCATGATTTGTTCCATGGTTCCGATCTCTTTCTCGCGCACAATTGCCAGGCTGGTCAGAAGCAGCGTCAACAGAGTGATCATCAGGGCAATGACGCCAGGTACGAAATAGGTTCGGCTCTCGAGGTTTTCGTTGAACCAGGTGCGAGTCTTTAAAACAACCTGGCCGGGCATCACAATATTGCCACGCAGGCGGAGGATACGTTGTGAAAGGATGTCCTGCGAAAATTTGTGTACGATAGTGTTGCTGTACCCGAGAACGATTCCGGCCGTGTTGGAGTCCGTTCCGTCCACGACCATCTGGAATGGGGCAGGACGTCCCGCGAGAAGATCACCCTCGAAACCGTTATCCATGTGCAGCACAACCTGGGCCCGGCCTTCGTCAAGCAATTGGCGTTCGCGGGTGTCGTTTGAAATGTATGCAACCACGTTGAAGTAACCCGACTTCACGAACCGGCTGACCAGTTCGCGGCTGCTGACAGTGTTATCAAGGTCGTACACCGCGGTCGAGATGTTGCGAACGTCGGTGTTTGCCGCGTAACCAAAAATGAAAAGCTGCAGGACTGGAACCACGAAAATCAGGGCTCTCATGCGCGGGTCACGGAAGACCTCAATGAATTCCTTAACGAGCATGTGCCGGATGCGTTCCCACATGGTTACACCAGCTTCTTCTTGAAAATCACCACTGCCAGCACAATCGTGCCGATGGCATAAACGACCAGCAACAACCCATCGCCCGCCAGCACCGAAAAACCAGCCCCCTTCAGGTAAATTGCCTTAAGCAGGATAATGAAGTAGCGCGCCGGAACAAGGTAAGTAACCCACTGGACAACGGTCGGCATATTGCTGATCGGAAAAACGAAGCCTGAAAGCAGGAATGAGGGGACGAAGGTCAGAACCATCGCCAACTGGTTGGCCAGGAGCTGATTCTTGGCGAACACGCTAATCAGGATTCCGAGCGCCATGGTTCCTACCAGAAAAATCGCTGCCGAAGCAAAGAGGAGGATTACACTGCCGCGCAACGGCACGTGGAAAAGGAACTCGCCCATCAGCACAGCGAGCACCATGTCGACCATACCAATCGTGAAGTACGGCAGCAGTTTTCCCAGGATTATCTCGCGGCCGGTTACCGGTGTGGAGATGAGTTGTTCCATGGTGCCGCGTTCCCACTCGCGCGCCACGGTGAGAGAGGTCAGCAGTGCGGCAATCACCATCATGATCACGGCGATTTGCCCCGGGATAATGTAGTAGCGGGATTCGAGTTCCGGGTTAAACCAGACACGCGGACGATAGTCCACCGGCATTGTGATCGACGTTCCGTACAGCCGGCGCATCTCCTGTAGTTGGAGCGACTGGGAATAAGCCCGGGTGACGGCGTCCGCATAGTTGACAGCAAGTGTGGCAGTGTTGGAATCGCTGCCGTCCACAATCAACTGGACGGCAGCGGTCCGTCCAGACCGCACCTGGTCCGCAAAATCCCTCGGGACCACCATCGCAACCAGAGCGTGGCCGGAATCAATTTCATGCTCCAGCTCGTGGTAGTTCCAGCCGTAGCCTTCAATGGCAAAATACCGCGAACCTCCAAAGCGGCTGATAAAGTCGCGGCTCGCGGCAGTCTGGCTCTGGTCCCAGACGATCATGGGGACGTTATCTACGTCGAGCGTCAGTGCATAGCCGTAGAGGAACAGCAGAAACATGGGCATGGCGATCGCCATTGCCAGGCTTCGCGGATCGCGAATAACGTGCAGAAACTCTTTACGGGCAATGGCCCAGGCACGGCGATGATTCATCGTCCAACCTCCCGCGTGGGATGTTTGCCATTGTCGCGGGCTTCGATCAACGACACGAACACGTCCTCCATGGATGGAACAATCTTTTCGATCCTCTCAACCGGGAACCCCTTTTTAGGCAGTATGTCCTTCAATGAGCGCGCCACAGTCGCGCCGTCGTCAGCAACAACGTGGAGGCGCGTGCCGAACAATGCGACCTCTTTCACGCCGGCGAGTTCCCGGATTCCTTCCATGGCGTCCTGGGGCCGGTCGCAAATCATCTCGAGCACATCCTCCTGCATGAATCTTGTTTTCAGCAATTCAGGCGTTCCCTCGGCGATCAGTTCGCCGCGGTAAATCATTGCCACGCGGTCGCAGTATTCCGCCTCATCCATGTAGTGGGTGGTAACAAAGACCGTGACGCCGCGGCTGGAAAGGTCGTAGATCAGGTCCCAGAACTGACGGCGGCTGTTGGGATCAACACCCGAGGTCGGCTCGTCGAGAAAAATGATGGCCGGCTCATGCATCGTGGCGCAACCGAGCGCCAGCCTCTGTTTCCAACCGCCTGAAAGCGTGCCAGTACGCGCGTTGCGGTGCCCCTCGAGCCCTGCCATTTTGATCACCCATTCTTTGCGCGCCTGTTTCTTCTCGGGCGGGATGCGATAGATGCCGCTGTAGAAATCGATGTTTTCTTCGACCGTCAAGTCCTCGTAAAGAGAGAATTTCTGGCTCATGTAACCGATGTGGCTCTTGATCTCTTCCGACTGAGTGCGAATGTCAAAGCCGGCCACCATTCCACTGCCGCCGCTCGGCGCCAGAATGCCGCACAACATTCGAATCGTGGTGGATTTGCCCGCCCCGTTCGGGCCGAGAAACCCAAAGATCTCTCCCTTCGCGACCTCAAGGCTGATGCGGTTAACAGCCACAAATGAGTTGAACCGCCGTTCAAGGTCTTTTACAACCACGGCCTTGCCTGTTTCGCCGGAATTCATTCTGCTACTTCCTTCC
>JAJYLL010000001.1 GCA_021787735.1 Acidobacteriota bacterium
GGCGCCGTTCGTATCGCGCATGTGGATCCGGCTGCCCGCAACACCCAGGTCCTTCAGGGAGTCCAGCAGGCCCTCAACGAAATTTGGATCGGTGGCAATGCCCATCGTGTCCTCAAGCGTAAAGCCCCTCTTGGGGTCCACGGCCCTATGAGCGGTCAGGTTCGGCTTGGTCGCGACGTAGTGGGTTACCGGAACGCCCGTGTTGTCCATGGGAACAAATAGCGTGCGGCCCAGTTCGAGTCCGGCCCGCTTGCACGCCGTGGAATTCGTCTTGTAATCCACATGGGTCCGCAGGATAAAGACTGCTTCCGGATGAAGTTCCACAAACGGATGCACGCCGAAATATTGGGACGGTTTTGCCCCCACGGCATAAACAGGAGCCTGCCGGCCAATCAGGCCCAGGCTGCCGGTGAGAACTGCCGAAGACTTGAGAAAATCCCTTCGAGTGACCATTGGAACCTCCTTGCCCAGCGAGGCTTTAACCTGGATTACGCCGCATCGGGCGGCTCTGTCATCAAGAATTCCGCCAGCCCCGGACGTGCGGGAACCGGGAACCGTTTCGGGCTGGTGTCTAACCTTATGAACCAGCCACGAACCACGTGCAGTGATCTGTGTCACTACACCCGTGGCGCAGAGAGGGATGCGGTGGAAGCCGATATTCTCGTTAGCCGAGCTTCGCAGAGTTATGTCCGCTTCCGGATGACCGACGGAGAGTATGCCATCACGTATTCCTGACGAGCCGCCCGCTGCCCGGCAAGGGATCGGCCGGACGTCGCTGCCATTTTGTCCGCACGCGTTTATATCCGGCATCAGCGTCTCGTACGATTTTTGTTGACCGCGGAAAGTCACAGGTGCATATTTCTCGCAGGGGGATAGGCCAACACCGGAAAGTCTCGCCAGAATCATTACCTGCAAGTATCTCGCAGTCCATGGAAGGAGACCCAAACCATGACAGCAAAGAGCTGTAGGAAGATTATTGGCGGCCTTATCGCGCTGACCGCCACAGGTTTCTTTTTAGCTTCGGTTGCAATCACCCCCGCCGTCTCACCAAAGCTCGGATCGAACTGGCGGGTTTTCAACATCGAGCCCAGCACAAACTTCCTTTGGAACATTGACAGACCTCAGGCCAATCCCGGCGGACTGCTTCAGTTCCCGATCCAGCCGTTCCAGTCAACCACGACCGGATCATTTGTAGTGTACCTGTCGAACAACTACAACTTTGACCTGACCGACTCAACCCTGACCGCGGACGCCTCGTGGACGCAAGGGTCGTTCGAAACCCGCCACGCACCTACCTGCGGCAATGGGAGTGAAAGCTGCGGAGCTTATGTAAGGTTCGAATTTCAGGATGTATCATCGGGACCTTATAATCAGAACGATTATTGGTGGTCAACGGGCACAAGTATCACTTCGGGCACTAACCTGAACCTGAACGCTTCAACAAGCGGGACTCTTGACGCCACACTCGCTGACCGGTCGCTGTGGTCCAATCTCTGCGGCAGGCTGGCGACCGACCAAAGCACGGGCTATACGGACTGCATGACCGGGGAACCCGTAACGGTTTCGGCCTATGACGGCTTCACCCAGGCGGGAGAACAGGTCAAGCAGGTGGGCCTGGCGTTTGGCAGCGCGGTTAGCTATGCAAGCGGTGTTGCCATCGACGGTTCCGATCCCGGAACCTTTTATCTGAGGGACTTCCTGGTCACTCCTCCCACTCCGTGACACGGAAACCGCAAGGGCAACCACCACCACGGCGCCGGTTGTTGTACTGGGATCATCCGGAACGATGAAGCCCAGCACGATGGCATTTGAATCTGCGGGCGTGTCGCCAACGTGCCAGTCGGAGGTAAAGACCGCGCCAGAGCCGAATTGTTGGTTCATTCATTAACAATTACGCGGGGCAGGGAGGGCATGCGGGGCTTTGAGCCGATTTTGCTTGACAGAAGTGGCCTAGTATGATAGCCTCTGTTTCAGCTTGGCGGGGCGGTTTTAGGTGGCAAATGGGACAAATGGGACAGAAAAAAGATGTTATTTTGAAAAACGAACCCGAGATGCTATTGAAAACAAAGGATCGGCGAAAAAAACGAACCCAACCGAACCCAAAAGCGAAGCCGGGAAGTTGTTGAAAACAGGTAGCTGTGGAAAAAGCGAACCCGAAAACGAACCCGGCCATCTTGTTGATAATACACGGTGACGAAAAAAACGAACCCAAAACGAACCGGAGCTTTACAGGGCTAGCCGAGCGTTGAGGCTGCCCCCGTAATCGGTATTTCAATGAAACTCGAGATCTCCTGGCGCAGCTTTGAATCCCGCTGAGGGCGCACGGTGGCTCGGTGACCAAGCTGCGTACGCCCGGCGTGAGTGTTGCCGCTCATTACTTCCGGCGGGTGGGCGGAAGGCCCGGTTCGGTCATGCGGTGCGGATCGAGGATCTCCTTCAGCTCCTTTTCGGTCAGCACCTTGTCTTCCAGGCAGACCTCCGGAATGGTCTTGCCGGTTTTGAGAGACTTCTTGACCACCTCGGCCGCGCGTGAATAGCCGATCACGGGGTTCAGCGCCGTGGCAATCGAAGGCGAAAGGTAGGCGTACCGCTCGCACACCTCGCGATTGGCCCGGATGCCCTCGATGCAGCGCTTGGCGACTACGTGGCAGGTGTTCTTCAGGATTTCCGTGGCGTGCAGCACGTTCCAAATCATAGCCGGCATCATCACGTTCAGTTCCAGTTGGCCGGCCTGGACCGCGAGCGCCACCACAGTGTCGCAGCCAACCACCTGGAAAGCTACCATGTCGAGCAATTCGCCCATCACGGGATTCACCTTGCCCGGCATGATGCTGGAACCCGGCTGGAGCGCAGGCAGCACGATTTCGTTGAAACCTGTCAACGGGCCGCTGGTGAGCAACCGCAGGTCGTTGGCAATGCGGATCAGCTCGAGCGCCAGGTTGCGGAGCCCGCTGGAAACCGAAGCCAGCGGAAACTGCGATTGCATGGCTGCGCGCAGGTCCGCCGCCGGATGCAGCCGCAAACCCGTCAGAGCAGAAAGCCGCTTGACCACCAGGCGCGGAAATTTGGGATGCGCGTTCAGGCCGGTTCCCACGGCGCTGCCACCGATGCCAAGATCAGCAAGCGGCTCGGCATTTTGACGGATGTGCTCGCGCAGTTGTCCGAGCGCCACAGCATAGGCGGTGAATTCCTGGCCCAGACGCACCGGCACGGCATCCTGCATGTGCGTGCGGCCGCTCTTGAGGATTTTGTCAAACTCACGGCCCTTGCTGCGAAATGCCGTCTCCAGTTCCTTGAGCGCGGGGTAAAATTCTTCCAGCAGGAGCAGGGAAGCGAGGCGCATCGCCGTCGGGAAGGTATCATTCGTTGACTGGCCGAAATTGACATGGTCATTAGGATGAACGATGGAATAAGTTCCGAGCTTGTCCGGGCGCTTCCCGGTCAGATACCAGATGGCGCGGTTGGCAATCACTTCATTGACGTTCATGTGGAAGCTGACGCCGGCACCCGCCTGGTAAACGTCCACTACAAACTGGTCGTCGAGTTGGCCCGCCGCCACGTCCGCGGCAGCCCGGACTACAGCTCGCCCCGCGCGCGGCGGAATCATTTTGAGTTGAAGGTTCGTCTCTGCACAGGCCTGCTTCAGCAGCCCGTACGCCTTGATGAGGACCCGATGGGCCCGTATGCCACTGATCGGATAATTCGCAACGGCCCGGGCCGTCTGGGCTCCGTAAAATGCATGGGCAGGAACTTGTACATCACCAAGAGAATCGTGCTCAATTCGTGTTCGCATGTAACGATTTTACATGAAAACTCCGATGGTGGAACTTGTCGTGCGGGCAAATCGCACCACTTTTTGAGAAATTAGCTTGAAATGGGGATGGTCCGTGTCTTACGCGGAGCGGCAACCAGCTTGCGCATTCCCATTGCGGCCTGTTCCGGACTGTAAGCTAGCAGGCTGGTAGGTTACCTCAATTTCCTGCTTGGTCCGGAAATGACTATTTGGTACAATGGGCTCGCTGATTGCCAAAGCGTGTGGCAATCAGGAGTCGGAGGGTACGGTAAGCGAAGTTCCCAAGTATGTTTTTGAAAGCGGGAGGGAAAATCCGTATCAAAGCTCTCATGCCGAGGGCGAATTCCGTATTGTTAATTGTGATAGAGTCAAACGATTGTTGCTGATCCGCGTAATTCGTCAAAGCGCGGGAATCCGGGGAAGTTGTTGTGGTTGACCTTCACGCCGGCGGGGCGTGAAACGATTCTTGAACGTGAGATCATCGCCAGTTGGTCTCAGGCAGCATTCACGTGCACAGGGGGATTGATGAGATTGTGGAAGGGTCCTGACTCTAGAAGTTTATCCTTGCAGTACTGGCGGCGCCTGCGAACCATTGCCAACTGGCTGGCTCTGGTGACTGTTGCGATAGCCGCTACGTCGATAGCCGCCAGCGCCCGCGTACAGTCATCCATTCTGCTGGACGTCCAGACCGGGAAGGTCCTGGAAGCGCGCAACGCCGATGCCCGATGCTATCCCGCCTCGCTGACGAAGCTGATGACGCTTTACATCACCTTCCGACAGCTCAGTACCGGCAAGCTAACAATGGGGCAGGAGTTGCCTGTCTCCGAGCACGCGGCTGCCCAGGCGCCAACCAAGCTTTATCTTCATCCCGGGGAGCGGATTTCCGTGCGCTCGGCCATCCTGGCCATTACCACCAGGTCAGCGAACGATGCCGCTGTGGTACTGGCGGAAGCCATAGGCGGAAGCGAGTGGAAATTTGCCCAGATGATGAACCAGACAGCCCGCACACTGGGCCTGACCCGAACAACTTTCCGCAATGCCTCCGGGCTGCCGAATCCGTGGCAAAAGACCACTGCCCGGAATATGTCCAGACTCGCTTTGGCCGTGATGGAGGACTTTCCGCAGTACTACCACTTCTTCAGTGCGCGCAGCTTCGACTTTCGCGGAAATACGATCTACGGGCACGATCACTTGCTGGCGTGCTATCCCGGCGTGGACGGCATGAAGACCGGTTATACGATGGCATCCGGATTCAATATCGTGACTTCGGCGGTAAGGAACAACCAGCGGTTGCTGGGTGTTGTGATGGGAGGACGGACGGCGTCCTCGCGCGACCGGACGATGATGGCGCTCCTGAACCACGGTTTCGCGCAGATAAGAGCGGGAAAGGTGAGGACCGCTCAAGTCGAAACTGGGCCGGTCGGTCCCGTCGCCAGGTACAAAGAAATCTCACAGGATGACACCGAAGAGGCCGAAGCCGCGCGGCCCGACTCCAGCTGGTTTGTTCAGATCGGTGGCCGATTCCGGACTGTAGTGCGTGGACGAAGAGCCCTCGAAAGCGCTCGCCATACGGTCCCCGAAGCCCTGAAAGATGCCAACCCCTTGGTTGTTCGACTTGGCAGGACAAGCTATATGGCAAGATTTTCCGACCTTGATGAATCCACTGCGCTTGACGCCTGTCGGCAACTCAGACGCAGGAAGTTCACGTGCACGGCCTACCGGATCCGGCCGTCAGGACCGGTCTACGCCTCAACCGCCGAGCGACGCGAAGGCGGTGACTGAGCATCCACTCGTCTCTGCAAGTGTTCACCATCAACTGAATCACCACAAACCATAGCGAGCAATTCCGAATACGGCCTATGACCTTACAAATCAGATGAAGTATCAGGCGTAGTCCTCTGATAGAAAAAGAACTTATAATTCCTAGTGACTAGCACTATCGGGATGAACTGCCCGACCATTTGAATGACGCCGGATGGACGTTTCGTTGCGAGGGAAGCCGTATGGGAAACAAGGGAACACCTTGAATTGGGCAGTTTTGGTTATTTTAGGAGTCTGATAAGGTATGTTATGTTAACTAATGAAAAGATTCCTTCCGGACCACCGGAAAGCCCAACCCAAATGATTGCTCGCTTCATTTCCCGCTTGGCGGAGTCCCACGACCGAACTTGCAGCTCCATGAAGGTCAGTGTTGGGTTCTCGCACGGGTTCTGGCAACGTGTGGCAAGGACTTCTGTCGGTGAAGCGCATGGAAATTATTTATCGCTCAAGGGCCAACGACGAGTTTCCTGTTTATTATTTCTTGCGTTCACCTTCTGAGTGGCATATAGGTGTTGCTGATCTGAAGCGGTAGCGAGGGCTTTGTGCATCGAGAGGTTGGCCATTCCGCTGAAGGCTGGTTCGAGGGGTCTGCAGCGAATTGCGGCCTTCAGCGGTCGGTGTGCAATGCGGTGAATAGCTCGAGGATCCGGCTATTTCTTGCCGTCCCAACTCCCCTGCTTCTCGTTGTCGCGGAACCATTCGCCGCTCAGCTTGCCATCGGCGTAAGTTGCCGTCAGCGAGTAATCAGTGTCACCCGTATCGATGTCAATTTTCAAATGATTTTCCTTGAAGCTTACCGAAGTAAAGTCTGCATCACCCTGCGGAGCGGATACCGACCCGGTCAATCCTTCAGAGGATTGCTCGAAGGTGAGCGTAAAGCCAATATCACCGTTTTGGGGGTCGTGGGCGGTGCAATTCCACGTGCCGACCAATGGATTGGTCTTGGTTTTATCCGCGGCTCTCAGTGCAACACAGAAAGCCAGGATACACAGAACTGGTACGATCGCATAACGTTTCATCGAACCTCCTTGTTGTGCAGGGGGGAAACCGTATGGTCCCTGATGCGATAGGATACTACAAAAGAAGTCAAAATTGTCTTCGGCGGCGATTCAATTGCTAGGCGGAAAGCACCCCAAGGAAGCGCGCTAGGCGTTCAAGATTCCGGCCGGGCGATTGAAGAACAGCTCCAAAGCAGGTGCTGTCCTACCCCCAATCGGAATCGCGAATCACTTTTCGCTAATTATCAATGGGTCTCAAAACCAGAAGTGCCACACAGTATCGACCATGGCGTGGGTGAAGGCTGAGGACGAGGTACGCTTGCGAACGCGCCACGCGTTGCCGTAAAAGACTCCCGCCACAGTTGCCATGATGGCGTATCGCCAGTTGGGCACGGGCGCGTGATGAAAGTGTGAGAGCCCAAAGATGACAGAGGCAACGATCAGTCCGTACTTTCCGTGATGGGGTGATTTAAAAGTCTTGACCAGCAGGTTCTGCAGGATTCCCCGGAACAGAAATTCCTCTGGGATTGCCACTGTCAGATAGACACCCAAATAGTCCGCTGCGAAGCCGGGTACGCTGACGGACCGCATATGCGGATGAATGAATTGCAGTGCCAGGCCAAGCGGTATGGCCAGGATGAAAAAAGCGATGAAATTAATGCTACCTTCGGTGAGGTCGCCTTTCTTCGGAAGCAGTTTGAACCCCGCGTCTTTCAGGTTGCGAACTACGAGAAAAGCATAGGCACCCACGCACACGCAGAATATGGGACGGAAGATGTAAATGTCTTCAGGCCAGACCCAGATGCCCTGCAGCCACCCCGCGCTGACAGGCAACCCCAAGCTAAGCATGGCCGCAAAATCGCGCCAGCTGGCGCCTTCGGCGTAGTAAATGCGGTTGGGAAGGAGCAACAGCGTTGGGACCGCAATGTAGGCGGTGAGTTTTGCCAGAGCCAGATACGAAAACGTACCGGTGCCGAAAGCCAGAATGAAATATGGAAAGAGAAGCGCGAACGGCATCAGAATGGCCAGGATAAGTGAAGCATGTGTCCATTTCCTGAGCGCGTGGATAAAGTCTGTGTATGTGAAGGCAACAAATATACCCAGCAGCAGGGCCATGGATTCAAATAATGCCGCCAGGCGCCACATGTCCAGGTGCACCCGTACCCGCAGGATGGCTTCCGCAATGGCTGCTGCAAGCGTGAGTCCTGCGATGGCGAGGATGGCCTTTTTCATCTGTTTAATCCCCGCCAGTTGGATAGTCCGCAATTCCCTTTTGAGGTTTGACGAATGCGCGGCTGGCCTCGGAGATGGGAACTACACGCACGTGCCCAAGTTTTTTGAGGCCGTTATTGAAAGCCGCCAGGTTGCCCACAAGAACGACGACGTCATCGTCGGGATTCAGATACTTCCTGGTTGCGGCGAGTACGTCGTCGGCGCTCAGCGAGCGGATCTGTTGTGCGTACTTGTTCCAATAATCATCCGGAAGATGGTTTAGCATCATCTCCAGGACCTGGTTAGCCACCTGGCTGGCGGACTCAAACTGGAGCGCCTCATGCCCCACCAGATAGTCGCGAGCGTTCTGGAGTTCCCACTGTTGAACCGGTCGGTCGCGCATTCGCGCAACCTCTGATAGTACCAACTCTGTGGCCTTGATGGTGTCAGCGGACCGCGTGGATGTTTTCGCTAGCCATGAGCCCAGCGAAGTATAGCAATCGAGATCACTCGATGCACCGTAGACCAGGCCGTGCTCAGTTCGCAGGACTTCAAAGAGCCGATTGGCGGCTGGGCCTCCGAGGACTTGGTTGGCAATCGTCAGCGCGAAATAATCAGGGCTTGAGCGCGGAACGCCGAGGTTGGCCACGCGGATTACCGTTTGAACGGCATCGGGGTCGTCAACCACGATCACCTGCCGCTCATGCAAGGTGTGCGGCCTGGCACGAGGCGCGGGCGGTGCGTTACTTTCGTTTTTCCATCCACCCAGAAAGCGTGTCGCGAGGCGGAGGCATTCGGGTTCGTCAATGTCTCCCACGACGGCAAGGATTGTGCGTGAGGGAACGTAGTATTGTGTGTGGAATTCAATCAGATCTTTGCGCGTAATGCGCTCAATTGATTTATGCGTGCCGTCCTCGGAGTGAGCATAGTCTGTGCCAGCAAACAGGGTCTCGCGCAACACTTGGTCGGCTACGTAACCGGAGTCCTTGTTCGCAATGTCGAGAGCGGAGAGAGTCTGCTTGCGAATGCGCTTAACTTCGTCAGGCGCAAAAGCCGCGTGAATCAGAAGATCGGCCAGCAGGTCAAACGCAAGCGCGGTGTGGTTTGAAAGAACGCTGACGTTAGCATAAGACTGGTTCCAGCCGGCGCCCGTATCGATGGATCCTCCGGCCCGGTCAATGGCCTGGGCGATCTGATATGCGCTCCGGTGTTGTGTGCCTTCGGGCAGAAGTCCTGCCACCATGCTTGCGGTCCCTGGGAGTTTTGTCGGATCAGCCTCGGCTCCAACTTGGACGATTGCATACAGCCTGACAATCGGAACGTCGTGCCGCTCAACCAGAATGATGCGCAGTCCGTTCGGCAGTTGATGGACTGCGGGCATGTGAAAATTGATCGCTTCCGGCGGAGGGACCGTTGGCGGATAGTCGCGCGCAAAGATGAATGGCTGTGCGATGCAGCCACCCAGGATAGCCGCCAAGCACAGAATGATCAATTTGCGGCGCTGTATCTTCAGGTTCACTTTTCACCTGCCTGCAAATTTGAACTGGTAGTGCCTGCCTGGCCGGTGCGGACTTCCAGGAGCGTCATGTTCCGTGGGACAAAGTATTTCCGCGCCGCGGCCTGAACCTCTTCTGCCGTAACGGACAGGAAGCGGATCGGCTCCGTGTAAATCGCCTGCGGGTTGTTGAGGACCACCGCATCGTAGCCCAGTTGTTCGGCCAGGTCCTTGGAGTCTTCCCGGTCAGCCGCAAGCTCGAAAAGCACTTGATCCTTGGCCTTCTCAAGGTCCTTCGGGGAGAGGGGTTTGTCCTGCAACCGCTTAAGAATTGCAGCAACGGCAGCTTCGCCCTCGGCCAACTTGTAGCCGCTGTTCATGACGGCAAAAACAAAAAAGAGGTTGGGGTCCTCGCTGAAGTTAGCGGAGCTTTCTGCATCAAGCGCAATCTGTTTTTCATAGACCAGTTCGTGATAGATCCAGCCGCTGTCGCCGGCTGAGAGTATTCTTGACGCAAGGCGCAAAGGATAGGAGTCCGGCGTGCCGTCGGCTGGAATATGGAATGCCTCGATAAACGCCGGCAGTGCCACATCGCGCGTCATATTAACAATACGCTCGGACGTTTGCGGAGGCTCGGCGGGTATCGCGGGCGAGATCGGGCGCGTCCCGGCATCGAGCGGGCCGAAATACTTTTTGATGTCCCGTTCAGCCTCGTCGATGGAGAACTTGCCGGCAATCACGATTGTCGCGTTGTTGGGCACATAATAGGTGTTGTAGAAATCCCGAATATCTTTAACCGTGGCACGGGCCACGTCCTCCGAATGGCCGATCGGCAGGTGACGATAGGGACTGACAGTGAAGGCGCTTGCGTAGAGAGTCGGAATCACGGATCCGTAGGGAGGATTTTCATACCGCCGCCGGCGTTCTTCTGCAACAACCCGCCTTTCGTTATCAAGGGCGCTCTGATTGATGTCCAGGTTGCGCATCCTGTCGGCTTCGAGCCACAGGGCCACCGGAAGGTTTGAGGTAGGCATGGTCTCCCAGTAAACGGTGGCGTCGGTTGTCGTGTAGGCGTTATCGATTCCGCCCACGCGAACGATGTAATCGGAGAAATGCCTGCCGATGGTCCGCGTGCCGTCGAACATCATGTGTTCGAGCAAGTGGGCAAACCCTGTTTTGCCGGGTTGCTCGTTACGCGATCCGACGTGATACCAGACTTCCACGGTAATTACCGGTGCGTCACCGCGATTCACCAATACGGCGTGCAAACCGTTGGGCAGTTCAAGCGTGTGGATATCGAGCGGGGGCAGCGTGACGCCAGCCGAGGGCGCATAAGGAGCAAAGAACAACACCAGCACGAGGGTCGCGCTGATACGGGAAATGACCTTAATGAGACGGCTCTTCAATCTGCCTCGATTGCAATTGCCCCGGCCACGAGCGGTCCAAATTCTAATTCCTGGTGCGGCGTATTTCCGCAATGAACGACTTCCCTGCCTCGACTGCGATGGCTCCGCAGCCCTAACGCCGGAATTGGAGATGGCCAAACAAACCCCGGCCATTCAATTAACCAATAAACTTCTGGGCAATGGGATAACGGCGCCCCATCCCAAAGGCCTTGGCCGTCACTTTGAGCGCGGGAGCGGCTTGCTGGCGCTTGTACTCGGCGCGCGTCACCCGACGCATGACATCCTCAACCAGGGAGAGATCAATCTTATACTTTGCCGCAATGTCTTTGGCGCACAACCGCTCCTCGATGATGCTCTTCAGAATCACGTCCAGAGTTTCGTAGGGCGGCAACGTGTCCTGATCGGTCTGATTCGCCCTAAGTTCAGCGGATGGCGATTTCTCCAGACAGGAGCGCGGAATGCGGTCTTTCTCGCGGTTGAGGAAACGCGCCAGCTCATAGACCGTTGTCTTAGGAAGGTCGGCAATCACGGACAGTCCGCCAGCCATGTCCCCATAGAGCGTACAATAACCAACCGCAAGCTCCGACTTGTTGCCGGTGCTCAAAACCATTGCTCCCAGTTTGTTCGAAAGAGCCATTAGAATATTTCCGCGAATGCGAGCCTGAATATTCTCTTCCGTCACATCAGCCGTCCGACCTTTGAACGACGGTGCCAGAGTTTGAAGATAATTTTCGTAGATGGACGAAATGGGAATGACGCGGAAGTCGATCGTGAGACGCTTGGCCAGTTCCTCGGCGTCGGTCAGGCTGTCGGATGATGAGAATGGACCCGGCATGGCGATGGCATGCACGTTTTGCGGACCAAGAGCGTCGGCCGCAAGCGTCGAAACTACGGCGGAATCAATCCCTCCGCTGAGTCCAACAATCGCTTCTTTAAAGCCACACTTTCGCATGTAATCGCGTGTGCCCAGAAGGAGGGCCGTATAAACGGCCTCGATTTCAGATGCGGGAGCTTCGTGAATATCAGCCGTGGTTCCCGAGGTGTCAAAAACGACCAGGTCTTCCTCAAATGATCTGGCACGCGCGATCAGAGTGCCGCCCGAGGCAAAAGCCATGCTTGAGCCGTCAAGGACAAGTTGGTCGTTGCCACCCACGTGGTTGACGTAGGCGACGGGCATTTTCTGCTCCACCGCAATGGTCCGCAGCATGTCGTAGCGGAGCTGAATTTTTTCCATGTTGTAAGGAGAAGAAGCGATGTTCAGCAATATCTTGGCTCCCGCCTGCTTGATCTCCTCTACCGGATCGCGCGAGTAGAGCCGCTTGCGCCAAAAGTTCTTGTCGTTCCAGATGTCCTCGCAAATCGTGACTCCGATCCGTACGCCCTCGAGATCAAAAATCCCGATCGCGCTTCCGGGTTCAAAGTAACGCGATTCATCGAACACATCGTAGAACGGCAGTAGGATTTTGACATAGTCGAGCAATACCTTGCCGCGATAGACAATCGCCGCAGCATTGGATACACCCTTGCCTGTCTGGGCTCGTGAGGCGCGAACATAGCCGATCAGAGCAGGAACCTCCGGCAGAAGGTGACTCAGGCGTGAAAGTTCAGCCTCCGAACGCTCAATAAAGTCCTGCCTTTCGACAAGATCCCGCGGCGGGTATCCGCAAACAGCCATTTCCGGAAAGATCACTAGGTCGGCCTTGCGATCTAAGGCCATCCTGGCGTATTGCAGGATTTTCGCAACATTTCCTTCAAAGTCTCCAACTGTTGTATTGATTTGCGCCAGCGCGATTTTCATAACTCAAGTGCGAAAGCCAGAACCCCTCTCTGATGAATAAAACTCCAATTATACTGAAGCTGGCGCACGGAATCAGCTTCCCGCCGCCGAAAACGGTTTTCGGGCCACCAGCGACGCTACTCCTCGCCCTGTCCAGGCTTCGTGATAGAAGATGATTTCCCAGTCCCCGAACGCGTCCCGCAATTCGTTCCGTCCGAGCAGGTGCGCGGGGTTCAGCGGCTTGCGTCCATACTTCAAGTGTTCGATGGTGTAGGTTTCGTAGACCAACAGTCCTCCTGGCCGGAGAGTTGCGCGAAGGGTGGGGTACAATTGCGGGTCGCGATATTTGAAGCAGATTACAACTGAGAACGTGTTGCGCGGCAGGGAGAATCGAGTCAAATCCACTTGAACAAAAGAGACCGTCAGGTTTGATCGTGCTGCGGCTTCCCTGCCCGCCGCCAGTGCTTTCATTGAGAGATCAAATCCCGTTGAAATCAGGCCGCGCTGAGCCATGTACAGTGTGTTTTGGCCGTAACCGCATGCTACATCCAGCGCCAGCCCGCTCTGCGGAAGGTGCTTTTCAAAGCGAACAAGCAATGGGCTTGGCTGCGGGGCCACACACGTATCGCCTCGTTCCTGATGCGAGACGGTTCCTGATGTGGGGAAGAAAGACATGGGGAGCGACGCGCCCGGCTCGTATAGAGACAGGCGCCCGCTGAAAGTTTTAGTTATGTGCTAAAGGAGCTTCCGCATCCGCAAGTCGTTTTCACGTTGGGGTTATCGAACTTGAAGCCCGATCCTTCCAGGCTTTCGACAAAGTCGATCTTGGTCCCATTCAGATACATCAGGGAAGCCTGATCAACAAAAACCTTCAGCCCGTCAAACTCATAGACCTTGTCGACCGCGTTGGTCTGGGTCTCAAAGTTCATCTGGTATGAAAACCCGGAACAGCCTCCACCCACAACGGAGACTCGAAGTCCCGCAGGCGTCGGTGCCTGTTGCGCAAGAATTTCCTTCACCTTGTCGACTGCGTGCGGCGTCAGTTCAATAGCCATTATCCACTCCTTTGGCTTGTCGAATATTGAATCTCGGATTAACAACTCACTCTTAATTAACCTAGCAAAGCAACCGCCAAAAATCAAGTTCCTGTCGCTGCGGAAGGCATGAGGAGGTGGACTCATAGCTCCTTAGCGGCGATAATAGAGTCTTGCAGATGCCGCGGTGTGTCGTGACACAAAATGGGGCGTATATCCGAGTAGCTTGTCGAGAATCCTGGAAGGTGGCCATGGGCAGGCCGCATGAGCAACCCTGCGAGGAGTTTGATGCCGCTGCTTGCAAGGCATTGTGATCATTTCGTGTTCCGGGGGTATGTGTTGAAAGTTATGCGACAGTCATTCTTACGGGCCGTCTACTACAGCATGGTTCTTGCTTTGGTGTTCTTTTTGGCCGCGCCACTATACGCCCAGTATGCCGGGCAGGATGCGCTGGCTGCCTTTCCCGCTGACACGCAGCAAATGGCATATACGAATCTGGCAACGCTTCGCGCCGTTCCACAATATCCCTTGATTGAAGACCATCTGTTGAGCCCGCAGCTGCGCAATCTTGAAACGCTATTGAGAGCGGCTGGCGTTGACCCTGATAAGGATGTTAACGAACTTGTTCTTGGCTGGCGGGGACAGGCGCAGGACACCACTCGTTTTTTTGGACTGGCCGAAGGTTCTTTTGACCCTGACCGGATCCACGATTTTTTTGCCAACAATCGGATGATGATTCAACGGTACGGCGGCTACGACTTATACGCGTTTGGTTCCGGCTCCGCCCGGACTGACATGTTCTTCACGTTTATTGACAGTTCCACCGCAGAATTCGGACGCCTGGATGACCTCAAAGCTTTGCTTGACGTTCGCAATGCCGGGAAGCCCGCGCTCAGCTCCAATGAAGACTTTCGCCGCTGGGAGGGCGACTTGGACGGCATTTCCCCGCAATGGGGGATCTGCACGGGCCAAGCCGCAGCCAATCAGGCGATTCCATGGCTGACTCAGGGCAAGAAAATTCAGGTGGACCCCAGCGCGCTGTTCGGGGCAGTCAAGGCGGTGCTTTATCGCGTGGACTGGGGCAGCCAGGTGATGGCACATCTTTCGATCCACTGCCAGAACGCGGAAGCGGCAAACGGATTCAGCCAGCTTCTAACTCTGTTACGCAGTGCTCCGCCGGCAATGACCAAGAATATATCACCTGCGCTTTCGCAGGTCCTGCAGAACCTGAATGTCCAGGTGGACGGTTCAAAATTGACGCTGGTTGCCTCGACATCCATCAACGAACTCACGCAACTTCTAAATGCCCCGGAGTCAACCCCGGGCCAGCAGTAATTTCTTTGCACTAAATTCAAACATGAAGTTCCCGAAGGGAAAAATATGAATACTAAAGTGACCCTCATTCCCGGGGACGGTATCGGTCCCGAAGTTTCCAAAGCCACCTTGCGATTGCTTGAAGCCGCAGGAGCCCAAATCGACTGGATTGAAATGGACGCCACTCCCGTGGTGGGCAGGCGCAAGGGCGAAACCGAAATGAACCCCATTGTGGAATCCATCCGCAAGACACATGTGGCCCTGAAAGGCCCGATTACGACGCCTGTCGGCACCGGCCACCGGAGCATCAATGTGGCCCTGCGCAAGGCGCTTGATCTCTATGCCAACCTGCGGCCGGTAACGCACCTGCCCGGCATCAAAACCCCGTTTGAACAGGTTGACCTGGTGATCGTTCGCGAGAATACCGAAGACCTCTACGCAGGCCTCGAGCACGAAGTTACCCCCGGCGTAGTAGAAAGCCTGAAGGTCATCACCGAGTACGCCTCCAAGCGCATTGCCCATTTTGCGTTTGATTACGCACGCCGCATGGGCCGCAAGAAAGTCACGGCCATCCATAAGGCCAACATCATGAAGCTCTCTGACGGCCTGTTTCTGCACTCCATTCGCGAAGTGGCACGCGAGTATCCGGAAATTGAATTGAATGATTACATCATTGACAACTGCTGCATGCAGCTTGTGATGCGCCCGGAAAGGTTTGATGTCTTGCTGCTCGAAAATCTGTATGGCGATATTGTTTCCGACTTGTGCGCAGGACTGGTGGGCGGACTGGGGCTGGTTCCCGGAGCCAACATCGGCACGGATTGTTCACTGTTTGAAGCCGTCCACGGCAGCGCCCCCGACATCGCCGGCAAACACCTGGCCAACCCTACGGCCATGATGCTCTCGGCAATCCTGATGATGCGCTACATCGGACAGACTGCGGTTGCGAACCGCGCGGAACGCGCCATCCACAAAGTTTACAGCCAAGGAAAATACCTCACGCACGATGTCGGCGGCAAAGCCACCACCGAAGAATTCACCACCGCCGTGGTCGGCGCGCTGGAATAGCTGGTGTCTAGCGACCCAGTTCCCCAGCGCTACTCACACTGGTACATATCGTTATCGTAGCTTCCCATTCCCGAGCAGCAGTCGCTTTGGCTCCACGCGTAGTCACCGTAGCCCACGCAACCCACGCACTCGTCCACGCCCGGCGTAATATCGCACGCCATGCCTAAGCAACAGGCTGAGTCGTTCGTACACTGCATGGTGAAATCACTGCAGCAGTTCGAATCGTCGGTAACGACCCCGTCGTCATATGTCTGGGTGCCGCAGTCCGAAGAAGTACAAGGAGGAGAGGCCGCACCGCCGCAGTCCACAGATGCAGTTTCAACACTCATGTAGCCTGGAGAGCTGTCCAGAATGCCTGTGTACTCATTGTAGGATTCGCCAGGCCCACCTGCGCAGCAATTGGAGCAAGGGAACTCCTGTATGTAATCAATTTGCCTCTTGCAGACGTTGTTCGGATATTGGGCCTGGACGTCCGGTAACGGGGGTGGAAGTAGACTCACGCCTGCGAGAAACAGCACGATTGTTAGAAACCTTGCGTTCGCTCTCATGGGAACCTCCGTCGAGTGCCAGGTAGCGCCTCAGGGCTGTAGGCCACGCCTCCAGTAACGGCGTGGGTCGCCTGGAAAAAAATTGGATGGCATGTGGTTGACGCCTCCTGGGTGCGCGGGGTCGGGCACGACGTAGCCGCCTCCACCCCAGCGCATCCCGTCCTCGAAGTAGCACGTGCCAACCTCAACTTTCAACTTCGTGACCATCATGAGTGGCATGGCGTTCTCAACTAACGACCTGATTCTGCCCATGTATCCGCTGAGGTGGACTGCGATTACCTGACCGGGTTGAAGATTAAGCGGCTTCATGGTTGCAGGAATTTGAAGCGGCTTGCCGCTCCTTGTCCGGATGATGGGAAGGTCCGCGTCGGGAATGCGGCCTAGCGAGATGGGCAGGAGTGCCATCGGCTGGCCTGGAGACCCGTTCCCGGTTTCGGGAAACCAGATATCGATGCCCGCCCACGCGATCGGCTTGTCGGTAATGTTCTTGATGTAAAGGGTCGTGTTGGCAATCCAGTCGTTACCCTCCTGGAAGGGCCTGGCATTGACAATGAGATTTGGAGTCGAGCGCAGCAGGGGGGCGGAAATCGGCCAAATCACCATCTGCTTTTCGCCTACGGTTACTTTCGTTATGAAAATCGCTGAGTAGAGATAGCCGGTCATGACCGTCAGGGTCTTGTACCCAACGTCGACAGCATGGTCAGGCTCGGCCCGCACGATAACAGGGTTGACGGCGCCCACGGCCCGTTTTCCACTTAATGCGGGCGTATAGAGCGCGACGCTGGCTACGATAACGACAACAGCAACAAAGGTAATATTGAATGCCTTTTTCATAATTTGATCTCCGTCCGCCATCGAATCGTCTGTGCCTCCAAGCCAGCAGTCACGGCTGCCTTGCAAGAGTTCGGAGCAAGGGCAGAAGTCTGGCTGCAGAGTGTGCGTCGGTGATGATGGCCAGGACTTTCTCCTGCTGGTTCTGCTGAAGCTTCCCAACCCAGACGTTGGTCACGATTCCCCCACTGTCGACGAGGAGCATGGTGGGCGTACCTCGGACACCAATCCTATTTAGGTCGGCCCGCTCTATCTGATCCACGCGCACGCCCTCACTCATGAGATATCTTTGCGCTTCGTCAACCGGCTGGGGGAATACAGCCACGATCTTCACGTTCTTACCTGCTTGCGCGACCAGCGTGCGGAAAAACGGCGCGCTTGCTGTGCAGAAGTGACATTGAGTTGATAGAGCCAGGACAAGAGTGCGACCGTTCTTCTGCCAATCCACTCCATCGACGAGGCCTTTCATGCCTGTGCCGAGGGCTATTGAAGGGGCAAGTAGGCTTGGCCGGTGTGGCGCAGCGGGAAGAAGATAAACCTTTACAAGAACCACCGAAAGCAGCAGAGCGGCCATGATCGTGGCCGCATTCGCGGCCGTTTCAAGCTTGCCACGGATATTCATTTAAACCTCCGCGCAGCGACGGGCAGGATGAGCGCTGCTTGAAAGCAAACTAATCCGTCACGCGAACCGAGTCAATCTGGTTCCGTTTCCTTAATGTGCTATTTGTTGCCTTGATGTGCTACGGCGGTATTCAGAGGGCGTTATACCGAACCGGCGCTTGAACTCCCGAGTGAGGTTTGACGTACCAGCATAGCCGCACTGCGCGGAAACTTCCTTAATGCGCATGCAGGGGTCTGCCAAGAGTTGCTGGGCCGCTGAGAGCCGGACCCACCGGAGGTAGGTCTTAAACGTTGTCCCTGTCTGAGCTTTGAACAGGTGCTCGAAGCGAGACCGGCTGAGGCCAACTCGTGATGCGGTAGCCGAAGCGTTCACCCTCGCCCGCAGGCTGGTTCCAATCAGTCCGAGCGCGGCCCTTATCCTCGTGTCCGTAACTCCCTTAAAGTCGACACCGGCCCCGGCTATGCCCATACTGCTATTAGCGAAGTCCCTTCGGTGCGGATCAGCGGAAGAAATCCCTTGGCTCGGCATGGCCAACCCTTAGTGGCAGGAACTATCGGGTAAATCTAATAGAAAGTCTAATATCCTATGGAGCAATGCCTTGTCAAGAACAACATTGGGTGCCTTTTGAAGCGAAACGAAATTCCAGAGGTCCCGTTTTATGCTGGCCCCCGGCCATTTCGCACCGGGGCGTACCAACGGGCGAGGTGTTCGGCTGGGACGCCCAGCGAATAGAGCGTCTGGATCCAGACCCAACTAAACAACGTGGGAAGCAAGCCCTGGACACGCCAGCGCCGGTCGGAAACCAGCATCGGCGGATTCAGGCAGACCGTGCGCCCAGCGCCTTCCAGGCGGCGAATGAATTCGTAGTCGTCCATGATGGGAATCGGCTTGAAACCTCCGAGGCGCTCAAAAACTTCGCGGCGCACGAACATTCCTGAGTCCCCGTAATAAATTCCGAAAGGCCGCCGCACCCGGTAGCACCACGTAAAGAACTTTTCTACGGGTGTCTCGCCATCGAACACGATCTGAAAATTTCCGCCGATCACGGAAGGATTGCGCAGGCTGTCTTCGACCGACTCAACGGTTTCCGGTGGCGCAACAATGTCTGCGTGAAGGAAGAGAAAGACACCGCCTGAGGCCTGCTCGGTAGCGCGGTTGCACTGGATGGCACCGTTGCGAATGCTCTCAACCAGCCGCAAAGGTTGAGGAAAGTTGGCCGCAGCCTGGCGAACAATTTCCCGGGTGCGATCAGTGCTGCTGCCGTCGGCAACCAGCACCTCAAAGTCACCGCGCACCTGCTTCAGCGGCTCGAGCACAGAAAGGATGGAAGTCGCTTCGTTGTACGCCGGGATAATGATGCTGACCATATCCTGAATGGATGCGGAGGAGTGTGGGATGGTTCAGATCTGAAGCCGTTCAGCTTTCATGGACGAGAGTTCCGAGCGCGCGCAGTCTCTCGTTGCGCCGGCGCAGCCGCTCGTCGCAGGAAATCGCTTCCAGTTCGGCAAGGCAACGCTCCAGAGCGGTGCGCATCGCGGCGGCGGTAGCCTGCGGATCTGCATGAGCACCTTCCGGGGGTTCAGGCACGATCTCATCGATGATTTTGAAGCCGAGGAGGTCTTCAGCCGTCAGCTTCAGGATGCGCGCGGCGTCCTCTTTGTGTTCCCAGTCGCGCCAGAGGATGGAAGAGCAACTCTCCGGAGCAATCACCGAGTAGACGGCATTTTCGAGCATCAGAACGCGGTCGCCTACAGAGATGGCCAGAGCACCGCCACTGCCGCCTTCGCCGTGAATAATGGGCACAATCGGAACGCGCAGCTTGGGAATTTCCTTCAGGTTAAAGGCTATGGCCTCGGCCTGGCCGCGCTCTTCGGCACCGATGCCAGGGTACGCTCCCGGCGTGTCAACTAAGGTGATTATGGGCAGATTGAATTTGGCGGCAAGCTGCATCAGCCGGAATGCCTTCCGATAACCCTCGGGATTTGGCATGCCGAAGTTCCGGTGCAGTTTCTGCTTGGTGTCCCGGCCCTTCTGGTGTCCTACAACCATTACAGGGTGGCCGTTGAAGCGGGCAAAGCCTCCCACAATGGCGCCATCGTCGCCGAAGCGACGATCACCGTGAAGTTCGGTGAATTCCGTAAAGAGCATCTGGATGTAGTCAAGCGTGTAAGGGCGCTGCGGGTGGCGGGCCAGCAAGACACGAGTCCATGCGTCCTTGTCTTCCGCTGTGGCGCTGCGCTGAAGCAAATCGACCTGCTCCTGTAGCCGGGTAATCTCTTCCTGAGCAACGGAGCCCTCCTGGAGCTTGAGCTCTGCAATCTGCTTCTCTAATTCCTGGACAATGGTTTTCTGTTCACTCGGCTTTGGCATAGGCGTTTACTCTTTGCGCACTCTTTTGCTCAGCGATGCGACACCACTCAAATTATGTTTCCCGAACCGTTCTGGCTTTCGACTGAAACAGCTTGTTCGCCCAGCAGTCCACGCAGCCCGGCCAGCAGTTCCTCTGTTGCATCCACAACCCTCGGGTCCTGCGGCTTCATCACCACGCGAAAGTCACCGGGTTTCTCAATTTCAAAGAGTACAGGATTATGACCCGGGTGAGAGCGCAAAAGACCCTCCAGTTCTCCCAGCAGACGGTCGGAGATATCAGCAGGATTGATCCTGATATGCAAAGCGGGCTTCTTGCTGTTTACAGCCGCCTCAAGAGGTTTTGCCTCATTCACCACCACCTTGGCGCGAGAGTTCTCATCGTGCCGTACCCTGCCCTTGATCAGTAATGCGGTGTCCTGTTTCAGAACTCCCTGAAGCTCCTCGAGGGCCTTGGGAAAGATCAGCAGCTCAACTGTACCCCGCAGATCTTCCAACACTCCCGCGCCCCACAGCGCACCCTTCTTGCTGGGGCGGACCCGCAGGTTGGTGAGGATGCCCCCCAGCGTGATCGGCGAGTCATTTTCCATTTCATCGAGCATGGAACTGTTGGCCTGGGTAAGCTCCCGCACGTGGGCCATGTATTTTTCAAGGGGGTGTCCGGTGACATAAAAGCCAAGAAGTTCTTTTTCGCCCAACAGACGTTCCGCTTCTGAGAGTTCCGGAATGTCCGGGAGATCGGCCGGTGCGGTGCTGGCGGAATCATCTCCACCGCCAAAAAGCCCGTGTTGGCCGCTCTCCGCGTGTCGCTGCTGCCGCTGGCCCCACTCCATGGTGCGATCGAGCACGGCAAGCAGTTGCGACCTTCGCGCGCCCATGGAATCCGCCGCTCCAGCCTTGATCAAGCTTTCAATTACCCGCTTATTCAGCAGGCGCAGGTCCACGTGCTCGCAAAACTGGAACAGGTTGTCAAAACGCCCGAGCTTGTTGCGGGCTTCTACAACAGAAACGATGGCGGCGTCTCCCACGTTCTTGATGGCTGTCAGGCCAAAGCGAATCTGTCCATTGCTGGGAGTAAACGTCCGATCGCTGGAGTTAAGGTCCGGCGGAAGAATATCAATGCCCATGTCGCGGCATTCGTTCAAGTAATCCGTCAGCTTGTCCGGGTTGCCGATTTCGGACGTCAGCAGCGCGGCCATGAATTCCACGGAGTAATGAGTTTTCAGGTAAGCCGTTTGATAGGCCACCAGGGCGTAAGCGGCCGAATGCGACTTGTTGAATCCGTAGGCGGCAAATTGTGCCATCAGGTCAAACAGCTTCTCCGCCTTGCCGGCCGGAACACCTTTCTCTTTCGCACCAGCCAGGAACTTCTCCTGCATGGCAACCATGACTTCGTGTTTCTTTTTCCCCATGGCGCGGCGGAGCACGTCGGCTTCGCCCAGGGTGAACCCGGCTACGGCCGCAGCAATCTGCATCACCTGTTCCTGATAGACAATAACGCCATAGGTTTCGTCGAGGATATCCTTTAGCTGTGGCAGGTCATAAGTGACCCTTTTCTTTCCGGTCTTGCGGGCGATGAAGTCGTCAATCATTCCGCCCTGGATGGGTCCGGGCCGGTAGAGCGCATTCAATGCCGTCAGATCCGCCAGCCGGCTCGGCTTGACGCGGCGCAGGATTTCCGTCATGCCGCGGCTTTCAAACTGGAAGATGCCGGCGGTGAGTCCATTGCTTAAAAGCTCATATGTTGCGGCGTCGTCTTTGGGTAAGGTGTCGAGATCCAACTTTTCGCGCCGCGTGGCCTCAATCAGCTTCAGGCAGTCGTCCAAAACCGTCAGCGTGGTCAGACCCAGAAAATCCATCTTGAGCAGGCCGATTTTCTCAAGGTCGTCCATTGCGTACTGGGTCGTAATTTCGTCTTTGCTGCTCTTGTACAGCGGGACAATTTCCTGCAGCGGCTGCGGAGAGATCACGACACCGGCGGCGTGCGTGGAGGCGTGGCGAGCAAACCCTTCAAGCCTTCCGGCGATTTCCAGCAGATCCGCCACACGGGTGTCCGCGGCCTTCAACTGGCGAAGGTCCGCAGATTGCTTGAGAGCCTCGTCGAGCGTGATGTTCAGGACAGTCGGCACGAGCTTCGCGATCTTATCCACTTCCGCAAAGGGCATGTCCATCACGCGGCCCGCATCGCGAATCACGGCCTTGGCGCCCATCGTTCCAAATGTGATGATCTGGCTGACGTTTTCTCGCCCGTACTTGCCAGTGACGTAGTCGATGACTTCGCCTCGCCGGCGCATGCAGAAGTCGATATCGATGTCGGGGAAGGATATCCTTTCAGGGTTGAGAAAACGTTCGAACAGCAGGTCGTGCTGGAGCGGATCAACATCTGTGATGTGCAGCGCGTAGGAAACCAGACTGCCGGCGGCCGATCCGCGTCCCGGGCCAACGGGAATGCACTGTTCGCGGGCATGGCGGATGAAATCCCACACAATCAGAAAGTAACCAGAAAAATGCATCTGCTTGATCAGCGCAAGCTCAAGCTCGAGGCGGTCATCGTAGGCTTCGAGTGGATGGCGCAATTTTCCTGCTGTCTGCAACCGCTCCAGCCGCTCCCTCCGTCTGGCAAATCCCTCACGGGTCATCCTTTCGAAGTAACTGTCGAGCGACTCGCCGGGCGGGACCTCAAAATGCGGGAAAACATGTTCTTTTTGCTCGAGCTTGACGTTGCAGCGCTCGGCAATTTCCAGCGTGTGCGTCAGGGCGTCCGGGATCTCACTGAACACCGCGGCCATTTCTTCGTAGGTCTTGAAATAAAACTGGTCGGTCGGGAACTTCATCCGGTGGGGGTCGCTGAGGGTCTTGCCCGTCTGGATACAAACCAGAACTTCCTGGGCCCGCGCGTCGTCCCGTGTCAGATAGTGGCAATCGTTGGTTGCCACAAGCGGGATTCCGGTCTCGCGCGACAGGCGAACCAGGTCCGGATTGATCTTGTGCTCCTCCGGCATGCCCTGGTCCTGAATTTCCAGAAAGAAGTTTCCCTTCCCGAAAATGTCTTGCAGGTCGTGGGCTGACTGGACCGCCGCATCGTAACGCTCCGCTGAAAGCGCCACGGCAACCTCTCCACGGAGGCAAGCGGAAAGTGCAATCAGGCCCTCGGAGTGTTGGGCCAGCAGATCTTTATCGATCCGCGGCTTGTAATAATAGCCTTCCGTATAGGCTGCGGAAACCAGTTTGACCAGGTTCTGATAACCGCGCTCGTTTTCGCAGAGCAAAACAAAATGGTAGGGACGGTCGACATCCGGCGAGCGGTCAAAGCGGTTTGTTCCCGCCACGTAGACCTCGCAGCCGATGATGGGCTTAACGCCATGCTTGCGCGCCGCTTCATAGAACTTCACGGCGCCAAACAGGTTTCCGTGATCAGTTACTGCCACCGCCGGCATCTTGCGTTCGGCGGCCAACTCCGTAAGCCTGTTAATGCCGCATGCGCCATCCAGCAGACTGTAGTCCGTGTGTAAATGAAGATGAACGAAGTTTTCGGATGCCATTCCGAGCCATTCTACCAAAAATCAGTTCGCAGGTGTGCACAGGGGCCAAAATTCCTGCAAGCGCCGATATTCCGGCGTGAATGCCACAGACAATCCGAGATGTGACAAGTCATAGAATTTACAAGGCTTCTTTCGGGTTCTCCGTGGGCAAACACACTTCCGCCCAGCCCTCTCAGCGGACGGGCACTTGATGGAGGAGAGCATTCGGCCGTTGGCAGCCGCAATGCTCTCTCCAATGAATTCGCGGGAGCTGCGGCTACTTGTGTCCGTGCACGGACTTTGCCGCCGGGCTTGGTGCTGTTGGCGCCGGTGGCGGCGAGGGCGGAGTTGAAAGGGTTTGCTTGATGTCAGGCGGCAGCTTGTCGGCATTTGCCAGCAGCAGGCTGACGTTCCACAACTGCTCGTCGGTTAACATGTTGTCAAAGCCTGGCATGCCGGTCAGCCGGATGCCGTGCTTGGCCTTCCAATAGGTCACGCCTACAGGATCATCAGTGACCATGTGTCCCGGCGAGAACAGTTGCGGCGGCCGGGGAAACATTCCTTTCGAGATGTCTGAGGCAGGAGCGCCGGGAAGGCCGTGGCAGACCTCACAGTTATGATGATAGATATCTACGCCCGCACGCAATTCGCCTTCGCTTGCCCTTGTGGAATGGGTCTTGGGTGCTTCCCGGCTGATGGTGGCGTGCAGGGCCGTCTTGGCGAAAAATGTCTCAAGTGGCATTGGTGACGAGGAGGTTGCGACCGGCGCATGGCCGGACACACAGTAAAGGTAAAAAAGAACCGGAACCAGAAGAAACCCGATAATTACACCAACAATAAGCTTTGCCATAGTATTTTTTCACCCCACTTCAGAATCGACATCGATTAGATGCCGTACTTCACCTTTCGGCTTGCTGCCTGACGGAAAACGCTGGAAATTTCTCAGCTCCGCCGCGCCTTCTTCTGCCTGACGGCAGGATGTACACCCCTTGCAGACTTGACGGCTTGCTTCCTTGGCCCTGCCTTAACCGGTTTTGCAGGTGGTGTGTTGCTTGCCGGTGGGATGGGTTCTTCTTTGATCCCGGCCCGCGATCGCAGTTCCTGAAGCATTTGCTGATGGCTCTTGATCTTGCCATCCAGCAGATCGAAAAAGACACGCTCCAAAATCTTATCGAATTGGGGCCCAGGTTTGATTCCCAGCACCAAAAGTTCACTTTCCGGCAACCGTGCGCGGACCTGCGGTACCTTCTCTATAAAATGTTTGACGCGTGTCTGCACTTTCGCTTGAGGATAGTAGGCCAGCAAAAAGAGCAGCAGCGGCCTGGGCTGCTGCGATAGCACCTTGTAGGCATGGCTGGGTGTTCCGCACTTGGCGCTGGAAAGGACACGGGCAATCTTCTTGGCGTCTCGTTCCAGACCAAGCGCAAGCTTCACCGCCCTGGGATCATTCAGCACCTTCTTTGCCAGCTGCTGCTTCTGCGGCCGGCTCAATTTGGATGCAAGACAATCAAAGTTCAGCAGGAACATGTCTTCTGCGGGAAACTTCCTGGCCAGCGCGTTGATCTTTCTGAAGCGATCATAGGCAATCCGTGCAAGGCCACGATCCAGTCCTCCCAGAATGCCACGGTCCTCATACAACTTGAGAATGTGGTCAGGGTTTTCCTCGCGCAGCACGGCCTCTATTTCCTGCGCCTGCTTGTCTGGTTGCAGATTGGCCCACATTCCTTCTTCCAGTGCAGCATCCAGCCACCGCTGAGTCTTCTCGTCAGGCTTAAACCCAAACCGAAGCCCCAGCCGAAACAGACGATATACCCTTACGGGGTCGTCCAAGAAGCTTCGCGAGTAGAGGGCACGAATTTCCTGCCTTTCGATATCTCCGACCCCATTCTTGGGGTCCAGAAGAAGGCCCCGGGAATTCGGATGCAACGAAATCGCCATGGCGTTGAAGGCGAAGTCGCGCCCTTTCAGATCGTCAAAAATCATTGCGGGTAGTATTTGCGGGCGCTTCCCGGGCTTGGATGCAATCTCCTGACGGCACCTGGAAACTTCAGCACGAACACCGTTGCTGAACTGTAACTCCGCCGATCCGCGATGCTGGTCAATCCGTGAGCTGACAACCTCCAGAGCGCTCGTGGCCCATGCCGAGCCCTTTCGGCCAGCCCTCTTGGCCTTCGTTTTGCCGGGAATTATGTGCCGGAGTAGTTTCTGGATGTCGCCTTCAGCGGCAAGATCCAAATCGCGGACGATGGCCTGGCCAAAGGTCATGTCGCGCACCGCTCCGCCTACCAGGTAAAGGTTGATCCCTTCACTATAGGCGATCCGGCTGAGTTCATTGACGAACTGGAACTGGCCGGGTGAGAGTCGGCTCTCCATCAGGAAGTTATAGTCGGTCATGTTTTCCTATCAGGCGAGCCACGACGGAATCCAATATTCAGGCTCGCGGGTGGTGATTTTGATAGACTTGGCGCAACCTCTCCTTAAGCACATGGGTATAAATCTGGGTCGTGGAAATATCACTATGACCCAGCATGGTCTGGATTGACCGGAGGTCGGCGCCCCTCTCAAGTAGATGAGTGGCAAATGAATGCCGAACCATGTGTGGGGTCAACGAAATACGAATTCCTGCCCGGCGACCGTAGGCAGACAAAATCTTCCAGAATCCTACACGTGAAAGCCTGCCACCCCGCTGGTTCAGGAAAAGATACGGAACGCCCTGGCGTTTTGTGAAAGTACTTCCTCCTTCCCGGAGATATACTTCCACGGCGCGCAGGGCTGATTTGCCCACGGGGATCAACCGCTCTTTGTTTCCCTTGCCCAGGCAGCGGACGATGCCAATGTTTGGCTCAAAGTCCTCCCAGCGTATGCTCAAAAGCTCAGAAACCCGCATTCCCGTGGCGTAAAGAAGTTCCAGCATGGCGCGGTCCCGAAGGCCCGTAGGAGTTGACGAATCCGGTTGTGCAAGTAAAAGCTCAACCTCTTGAAAATTCAAGTACTTGGGAAGAGAGTGCGACAGGTGAGGGGCTTCCACTTCGTGGGCGGGGTCCGCGGAAAGTCGCCCTTCTTTGACTAGGAAACGGAAAAAGTGCCGAACAGCCGCCAGTTGCCTTGCTGCAGATCGGGCGCTTAAGCCTTGCCTGTAAAGAGTTTCCAGGAACTTGCGGATATGCTCATGCCGAACCTTCTCAAGCGGCAAACCCGACTTCTGAAGATAACCGGCGAAATTGTTCAGATCGCGCCTGTAGCTTGCAATGCTGTTAGAAGCCAGACCCTTTTCGACTGCAGCATAATCCAGAAAGCTGGAAAGTTCTGCAGAAATATTGGCGATTGTGTCCGGCATTCGTCGCCTCTGCCCGCCCACTCTTGCTAATATCAGAACCTATACTTCTTTATGTGAGGCATCAAGAAACATAGCATAAGTCATTGATGATAAAACGCATATCACGTTCCAGATTATTATTCCGCGCTGTAAACACTCAATCCATCACCGTAAAGGGACTGACAGCCTGCACTTTAACCTATGATGATCTGAAACGTGCTTGCGTTTGTCAATAGCAAGTGCCTTTTTGTCAATACAATAGCCAAAAATTGCCGACTAAAACCAGCCTGACCGAGCCTGCCACGAGGGAAAATTGAATCGAACCGAATCTTAGCACAGGAAATTTCGTAAGGCCAAGACTGATTTTCATTTCGCGTTAAGTTAGGGGCTGCCAATACTTCAGATCACAGCATGTGGGCAAAGGTGCGGTGACGGTTCCGCAAAGCGACCGTACGACGAGACCCTGCACTTTCTTAACCTCGGGATCAACGGAACTTGCTATATATTTAAATTAACAGGAGGTAATTCAAGCCTCTTGTGGATGGCATAAAGCACAAGTTCCAGCCGGTCCGAAACACCAACCTTGTCGTAAATGGACCGGAGGTGGTTCTTGACCGTTTGTTCGGTAATTGTCAGGTGGTGTGCAATGTCCCGGTTTCGCCAGCCTTGCGTCAGACAACTGATAATAGCCTTTTCCCTGGGAGTAAGGGTGTCAACTGGGTGGTTCCGGCGGACTATTCCTGGAGCACTTTCTTCGCCGTATTCGTAATGGGGTGGATGGATTGCTTCTCCGTTGATGACCTTTCGGACATTTTCGACAAAAACTTCCGGCGGGGCTGCCCTTGGAATCATTCCAGAAATTCCGCCATCGGCCAATATGTTCTTCTCTGCAATCGACAGTTTCGAACCTGTCACAACGACCCTGCAGTCGGGAGAGTCACGGCGGATTTGTCTGAGAAGTCCGACGAAGCCATCAAGCGCAATCTCCTTTTGGACGATGGCGACGTCGGGCCTGAAGGATTTTGCCATTGCAACCAGTTGATATGAATTTTCGGCCTGCGCCACAACCCGGAGGTCGTCTTCAACGCTGAAAAGCTTCTTAAGCCCGAGCCGGAAAACTCCTTCGCCGTCTGCAATCAGGATTTTAATTCTGGCTTTGTTATTCAATTGCCTTTTTGCATGCATCCCTGTTGGGGAAGAAGCGAGCCGCCTCGACCCACCATTCACAATAGGTGAAGGACCCGCTACGATATCTGGCCCTCTGTTCCGTTGCGGATGGGAATTACGGTGTTGGATAATAGCCTCCCCCTTCCATTTTGCGCGACGAGTGCTGATCGGCGCAGAGCCGGGAACTACGGGGAATCCTTAATTGCAGTCAATTGATAATCGTCTATGACCACGCCTAACCCGGTCGCAGCACGACCTTTGCGCCTGCGAACAACCCGGCCCTCACAGTGCAACTGCATGGGCCTGTTTGTGACTTCTGGCGGAAGAGCTACGGTGAACTGAATTGGAGTGTCATGTCGCAGCCGAACCGGTGCCAGTATAAAAAGCCCGTTCCCGCTTATATTCTCCGTCTTGCCTTGCACGACCTTCTCTTTCCCTTCCTGTGTTTTCCATCGAATTTGGACGGGGAGTTCCACGGGGATCCTTGTTCCAGCACGAATTCCTTTCGGTCTACGGCTCATTCTGCCTGCCTCCATTTCAGATATCGGGATATTGCCTGGCTGGCTTTATAACTTCGTGGGTCGATGGCACCGCTCAACGCATCAAAAAGATCTGCTCTGCCTACTTATTGAGGCGGACCGTGTCGAACCCGCAAATTGAACTCGGGCTAACCAAAACACGGCCCATCCACGTACTGGCTATTGTCACCTATCGCCACGCTTGATAACCTTTCTCGTGAGGCTGTCAATGTGCGAGCGAGGGGAATGATGGGGCGGGGATCCCGGGACCCAATTTCTCTTCAGAAGGAGTCGGACTCTATGAGGCTTTGTGAAATTGCCAGGAGGCTAAACTGTACGCTGGAAGGCCCGCCGGAACTTGAGATTACGTCTGTTGCAGGGATTGAGGAAGCCGGTCCGACGGACCTGACTTTTCTGTCGAACCCGAAGTACCGGCGCAAGCTTCAGACGACCAAAGCTGCAGCCGTTATTCTGTCACTGCAGGATCCCGATCCCGGACGCCCTGCTTTGCGCTCTGCCAACCCGTACCTGGATTTTGCGCGTGCACTGGAGCTCTTCTACGCTCCCGTCCCTCCCGAGCCTGGCATTCATCCGACCGCAGTTATCGCACCAGACGCAAAGCTTGGCCTCAATCCTTCGATTGGCCCATACGTTGTGATTGAGTCAGGTGTTGAGATTGGCGACGACTGTGTCATTAAGGGACATGTGATGATTTATAGGTGTGCCAAAATAGGACACCGTTTTTGCGCGCACTCTCATGTTGTTGTCCGCGAAAATGTGGAAATCGGCAATGATGTTGTTCTTCAAAACGGCGCCATCATCGGCAGCGACGGCTTCGGGTTCGCCCGCCAGGCGGATGGTTCCTACTACAAGATCGTCCAGGCTGGGACAGTCATCGTTGAAGATGGTGTGGAAGTTCAAGCGAATGCCTGCATCGATCGCGCGACCATCGGCGTGACGAGGCTTCGCCGGGGCGCGAAGGTCGATAACCTTGTGCAGGTTGGCCACGCCTGCGATATTGGAGAGAACACGCTGCTCTGCGGGCAGGCCGGGCTAGCGGGCAGCAGCAAGGTGGGAAAAAACGTCATCCTGGCAGGACAGGTCGGGGTGGCTGGTCACCTGACGATCGGTGACAACGTAATTGCCACGGCGCAGACTGGAATACCCTCTGATGTCGAGTCCAACAAGGTCATTTCCGGATATCCGGCCATGGACAATTCCCGCTGGCTGAAGTGCTCGGCGGCATATACGCGGCTTCCGGAAATCCATGCCGCAGTAAGGCCACATATCAAGCGGCCAAATACACCGGGCAAGAGCGAGTAAAGGGCAACCTGTCCGCCGCCTGAAGCATAATGCCATAGTAAAAAATTCTCATGTGGTCTCAGTCGGTATTCGGTTCAATTGGCTGCTCCTCGGCTGAAAGTCCGGCCATGATTGCCTGTCGCACCTGCCCTGCTATTTTTGCACGGTCAGAGATATCACAGCCGGCGGTTGGCACTGCATCGTGAATCGTAATCCGAACCGGCCCAGGATAGATCTTGTAATCGCCCTTCCTCATGATCTTGCGCGTGCCCGAAACCGATATTGGAATGATCGGCGCTCCGGCCTTGATTGCCATCACAAAAACCCCCTTTTTAAACGTCTGAAGCCGTCCGGTCTTGCTGCGTGTTCCTTCCGGGAAAGCCAGAAATGAATGGCCCGACTTCAGTGCCTCGACCGCCTGGTCCACAGCGTCAAATGCGCGTTCGCGATTGGTGCGATCAACAGGGATAGAGCCCCTCATGCGCATGCTTGTGCCCAGAACCGGCACGCGGAAAAATTCTTTCTTTGCCATGATGAGGACGGGGGGAAGAATGATTGCCACGGCTGGTGGATCACAGTTGCTCTGGTGGTTCGGCATAAACACGACGGCCTTGCCGGTGGGAATCTTTTCCCTGCCCGTGACACTGATTCTAACGCCAGCCATGAAAAGTGCTGCCTTCGCCCCGAAAATTCCAACCGTGTAAAGTGCGTCGGTGCTTCCGCTGATGACACTCCAAAGGAGCAAAGGAGGACCCAATATCAGGATGAAGAATGCAACCACAACGTAGACGGTAATTGCTCTGAGCATCAGTTCCCAGCCGCAGGGGTATCCACAGTTTCGCCCTTCAGCCAACCGCTGCGCACCGCGAGTTGATCCCGTGTCGGATATGCCAATTCTTCCACCTGATAGACGGGTGCGGGTTTTGATTCCAACCGAAACGCGATTTCCAGCGTCCTATTTCCCCGTTGCACCGTGAACTCGACCTTCTGGCCAGGCTTAAAATAGATCAATTCTCGGTCCGGGGTTACAGGCAACTTAACTCCGTTCATTCGGGCGAGGACGTCGCCGGGTTGAATTCCCGCCTTTTCCGCATTACTGCCAGGAACGACCGATTCCACGTGGACCTGCCCGATAAAGCTCTGAAGCGATTTGAATCCCAGGTCAGGGACTTCTTTGGTCCCTGTCTTCAGCGTCAGTCCGGCATAATTCAGGAATTTTGCATAATCAAGATCGCTCGTCCCATCGACACCTTTACGGAAGAATTCCCTGACAGGAAACGCCGGAGCGAGTTGTGAGATGATGCTTTCAAGATCGGCATCCGTAAAGAATCTCCCGCGCTTGGCAAAGTCCTGGTTGAGCCGCCGCATCAGATCGTCAAGGCTGTACCGGTTGCCGCTTGCATGTCGAATCCCCAGGTCGAGCAAATACCCGAGCAGCTCACCTTTGTTGTAATACGAAATGCTTCGCTGCGGACGGAAGTAATCGGGATACTTCTCGAGCCAGGCTTCGCGACCCGATTCTTCGGCGCTCTGGTAGAACCGTGCAGGACGTGACTGGAGATCGTTGATCGCCGCATCCAGGTGCGCGTAAAACTGCTTTTCCGTGATCAACCCGGCGCGCAGCAAGACCAGTTCCGCGTATGTGCTGGTGACCCCTTCCGAGAACCAAAGGTCGCTTGTGTCATTTCCGTGGATATAATCGATGGGTTCAAGCCCCTCGGGACGGATGCGCTTCACGTTCCAAAGGTGGAAGAATTCATGTGCGGTAATGTTTTCGAGGTTGTCAAACCCTGTTCGCATCTGGGCAGCCGGAATGCTGATGGCCGTTCCGTTCCGATGCTCCATGCCGCCTCCGCCCCGTGGGGGAAAGAAAAGCATGAATGTGTAACGCTTGAATGGAACATCTTGCATCAAGGCTGTTTCAGTGGCCGTAATTTTCTTGAAGAGATCAACCAACCGTTCTGGCGTATATAGGTCCTGGCCGCCGTCAACGACAATTCGGTAAGCGGCACCTTTCTGAACATAGTCATATTCCTGAAAGTTCCCCGCCTCGGCGGGGCTATCCGCCAGTCGGTCGTAATCCAGGGCCTGAAATTCACCCGGCGCGGGTCCGCTATCCAGCATCGTTACAAGTTCCCAGCCTTCCGGCAACTGGAATTTCACACGCACAGGTCGCGTGCGGTCCTGCGGTAAATAAAAGAGCAGCAAGCCGAAATTCAGAAACGCGTGGTTGCTATCGAGGACCCCTGAGAAAACATTGTCCTGGTTTGCGTAAACCGAGTAATGAACTTCAAGGTCAGCGCATTGTTCTTCGCTTGCCCATGTATTGATGTCCACTCTCTGCAATGGCGCCGGCTTGCCTTGACATTCCGCGCGAACGTCCTGGACGTCGCGAACGAAATCACGAATCTGGTAGAGGTTGCTCCACGTTGGAAACTGGAATTCTGTTCCCCTTTCCGCTTGCGGGATGTCCATCGTGACGCCGACAAGGTGCGAAGCGGGGTTTTGCAAATCCAGCAGGTAGCGAACAGGAGGTTTTTGAGCGCGCGCGAAGCCAGCACTGAGAAGAAACAAGCTGATGATCGAAATTATGGCAGAGAGCAAGCGATGCCGGCGAACTTTACTGTTCTTTAATGGCAAGATGAATTTCATGGATCGGCCCGAACGGTGCGAAACGGGAGTGCCCCCGAAATCAATTCTATACTCTACGCTCAGTTGGGCTTCTAAGGGAAGTCCACCAGTAAAGGACGGCACCGCAGAAAACCGTCATCAACCCAAGAAAGGATTCTCTGGGTCGAAGCTGGATGGTCGAAACCAGCATCCCGCAGCTTGCCACCAGGAAAACGGCCGGCACGAGCGGAAAGAATCGATCAACCGCAGGAAGTTTCCGCCAGTTAGTCCGCCTTCTCAATCGAAAGATTCCTGCCGTTGCCAGGGCCGCAAAAAGCACAAGCATGAAACCGATGTAATAAATCAGCTCTTCAAAAGTTCCTGTGATAATCATGGCGATGCTTGCGAATGTCTGGAACAGGACCGCAACTACCGGCGTCTGGAATCGCGGATGGACGTGCGCCGCTGCCCGGAAGAAACATCGGTCCTGGGCCATCGCGTAGTAAACTCGAGGTCCGACAATCACCATGGCGCTGATACACGAAAGCAGTCCTGCCGCCATCATGGCACTGAAAATCGCGCCCCCTTGTCCTGCGAATAGCGCTCGAGCCGCTTCAGAGCCGACTGGCAGTACGCCCTTCAACCTTTCAAGCGGGACCGCATAAATAAAGGCCACATTGCAGGCAAGATAGAACAAGATGACCAGACCTGTGCCGCCAATCAACGCCCTGGGGAGCGAGCGCGCGGGTGTCCGGATTTCTTCCGCGACATATGTTGCGGCGTTCCAGCCGCTGTAAGCAAACATGACAAAGGTCAGTGAAACGGCAAACTGCAAAGCAAGGTTGTGCGGTGAGGTCCGCACGGCCGGCACCGCGAAATTGTGCCAGTTTCCGTGGCCCACAACAAAACCGAGAGCCAGGAAGGCGGTCAATACCCCGATTTTCAGTAGGGTCAGCAGGTTCTGCAAGTTGGCCGCCGGACGCAACCCCACAATGTTGATTGCAGCAAATACGATGACCACTCCGGCCGCAAGGAGTTGCCCGTTGCCCAGGTGAATCCAACTGACTCCTGAATTCAAGAGTGAGTCGGAAGATGACGGGGAGAGCGAAGGAAAGAAGTAGCTGAGGTAGGCGGCAAACGCCAGTCCGCCCGCCGCGATGGGCGCAGAAAAACCTGCAAAGAAGGAAACCCATCCGCTGACAAATCCCCACACGGGCCCCCAGGCTTCACGCAGGTAAACGTATTCACCGCCCGATCGAGGGAGATTGACACTCAGTTCGGCATAGACAAGACAACCTGCCAGAGCCACGATGCCTCCTACGGCCCAGGCGGCTAGAACCAGTGAACTGCGGCCCAGGTCAGCAGCCAGGAACCCGGTAGTGGTGAAAATGCCGGTTCCGATCATGTTCGCCACGACAAGTGTCATGGCGCTGAAGGTGGTCAGTTCCCGCTTGAGAGAGGAAGGCATAGGAGAATTGTTCCCTGGAGACGGGCCCTTTCAAAGGTGGCAATGCCCAATCCGCCGGAATCTACCTGCAGCAACCCCGGCCAATCACTAACGCGTGAAAACAAGAAAGTACTGGTACTTCAGGAAATCGTATTCATGAAGCAGATGAAAACCTGCAGCTTCCGCCTCGCGAATCATCTCTTTTTGGGAAATTTTCATCTCTACCGGCGGGCCAACCGGAAGGGGTCGCTTGTGAAAATCAATGTCAACGAGCCGGCCGCCTGGCTTGAGTGCGCGCAACAGGAGCGGGTAATAGTTGGCGCGGTCCGAAATATGGTGAAGCGTGTCGCAGATGAAAATCAGGTCCACAGAATCCGGCTGGAGCTTAGGATCGTGCGGCTCTGCAAGCACAGTCTGAATATTTTTAAGGTTGTCCGCCTGAGCTTGTTTTGCAAGATAGTCCAGCATCTCGCGCGAAATATCCACGCCGTAAACTTTGCCGGAAGGTCCCACGGCCCGTGCAAAGCGCAATGTAAAATAGCCCGGACCGGCTCCCAGGTCTGCGACACGCTCGCCAGGCTTCAATGCAAGGGCCGCCATCACCCTTTCAGGCTGCTGCCACGCGCCGCGGCTCGATGCTTCGAGGGCGGCGATATAGCTGCTGGCGTCCTGCGGCGGATGATGCTGCTGATGTTCTGTCTGTGCCGCAAGGGGAGTTCCGGCGAGAATCGAAATTGCTATCCACCACAATGCTTTTCGGAACCGGGTCATGGGACCTCCTGATCAGCTGGCGCAGGCCATACACTTCTCTACATCTTTTCCAATTCAGTTATGCCCATTATAACCTTGTCCATCCATGCCAAAGTTGTCAGTTTTTCACCACCTCTCAGTGCACTTCAATACTGCACAGCGCGCAGTGATCATTATCACTGCGGGGCGCAAACTAGGTCAGGATACTGGAATCAGATAACGGCTTGAGCGGCAAACTTCGGATCGGAAAAATCGAGTCGCGCGTGAGACTTAGGGATTAGTGCGAGGCCTCGGATGTCCACAAAGCATGCCAAAAAGCCCGCAGTATGGTTGACTCTGGCCGGCGTCCTTATGCTTCCTGCTGACAGTAACGTCTGCCAAAAGCCGCCTCCGTCGCAAGTTTCCGAAAGATCTGGTAGCCAGGAACCACAGGCGTACCGCAAAGCACGGGAGGCCATGGTCCAGCAGCAGATTGCTGCGCGGGGCGTCCGTGACCAACGCGTGCTGCAAGCGATGCGCACAGTTCCGCGTCATCTGTTTGTGCCGCCGGGGATGCAACCCTTCTCTTACCTTGACACTCCACTCCCGATCGGCTACGAACAGACAATCTCACAACCGTATATTGTTGGCTTCATGACGGAGGCGCTGGCGCTCAAATCCGGAGACCGTGTGCTGGAGGTTGGCACGGGATCAGGCTATCAGGCTGCAGTGCTTTCCGTGCTGGTTCGTGAAGTTTATTCCATTGAAATTGTTGAACCGCTGGCCAATCAATCTGCCGGGCGACTGAAACAGCTTGGCTATGCCAATGTACAGGTTCGGGCCGGTGACGGCTATCGCGGCTGGCCCGATGCGGCCCCCTTCGATGGGATCATGGTTACAGCCGCTCCTGACCACATTCCCAAACCGCTCCTGGATCAACTGGCGGAGGGCGGTAGACTGGTTCTCCCCGTTGGGAAGGATTTTCAGGTGCTCACGCGGGTGACCCGTACGGCGAAAGGATTCAAGAAAGAGAACCTCCTTCCCGTCCGCTTTGTTCCCATGACAGGCGAGGCTGAGAAATAATCTTTGCCACCAGAAAGGGGTCCATTCCCGAAAATCCCGACTATCGCGGCGGAAAATAGATACCGTCTGTAATCAATTGCGCAGGGCCGGCAAGCAGGACTTCCTTATCCTCAGGCCACATAACCTCAAGAGTTCCGGCCAGCGTGCGGACTTTCACAGCCCGCCGAGTGAAGCCATTCAAAATGCAAGCCACAACAGCGCCGCACGAACCGGTACCGGAAGACATGGTCTTCCCCACCCCGCGCTCCCAGTAACGGACTTCGATCTCTTTCTTTGAAATAACGCGGACGAACTCCACGTTCGTGCGATTCGGGAAAAGCGGATTGCGCTCAATTTCTTGACCAATTGCTTCCCATGGAATGCTCTCAAAATCTGCAACAATAATCGAGCAGTGCGGGTTGCCCATGGAGGTAACCGTTGCCGCCAGCACGCCGTGAGTTGAGCGGATCGGATAACCTATGACCGGCACCGGGTGTTTGCCTGCGATGAACGGGATTTTCTCAGGTTCGAGAATGGGCCTGCCCATGTTGACGCGGAAGCCCCAACTTCCCTGTTTTGCCTGAGCAGGCGCAGATGTCAGCTCGAGTATTTTTAGCCCCGATGCCGTTTCTACGCGGAGGCTCTTTCGCCTGGGATTTTCGCGCATTAAAAAAGCGCCCACGCATCGGATGCCATTCCCGGACATTTCTGCTTCGCTGCCATCGGCATTGAAGAATCGGACGCGGGCTTGATTGGCTGTGCTGCGGGGCTTCGACACAGCAAGAAAGCCGTCACCGCCAACCCCCGTATGCCGTTCGCAAATGGACTGCGCAAGGGTGCTGAGGTCTTTGGAGAGGTTGCGACTGTTCGTGACGATAAAGTCGTTGCCCAAACCGTGAAATTTTGTGTAATTGAACTTTGGAGTTGTCGACATGGTTCGCCTTCCGCCTGTTAATTAAGAGTTCTGTGCCGGAGATAGTCTCGGGCGTGCTTATCCGCTTGTGCGGCGAAAAATCGTGATGCTCTGCTGTTGTGGGAAATCCCTGTGATACACGGGGGAAAAGTCTTTAAACGCCCCCGGGTAGGCGCGCATCAGGATGTCAACGGGATCGTTTTCGCCAGCGACAACCCAACCCACAAGTTTCTGTGCGCCATTTCGAAGCTGCCGCCAAAATTTCAGGTTGTTCGTGCACAGGATTTTCCGATAGTGAATGTCCAGTGTGGGAGCAACGCAGGGCCACTCGCCGGATTCCATCAGAATCCGTTGACCATCGTAATGCTGTCTGAAGAAACCGATCAATGCCTTGGTAGGCCCAGTGTTGCAGGGGGTGTTGAGAACCCCTTCCTTGACCACTGGAAGGTTGCGTGCACCGCCGGCCAGCATCCAGACATTTTGCGAGACGAGGGCAGCAAAACAAACTGCCAGCAGTCCTGAACGCCAATGCTTTGAAAGTGACGGAGACATCACAAAAGAAGTCAACAGGGCGATTCCCGGCAGCAATTCAATCCCGTACCGCAAATTGTAATACGAATGCGGGAAGTACGTGGGAACGTACAATGCCACGCCGGAACCTGCCATCGCTTGAATGTAGAACGGAAACAGTACGAGCAAGAGCAGCGTGGCGGCGCGCCGTGCGCGAAAGCGGCGCTCAACGATCCACATTAATAACCCAAGAAGCGCAATTATAAGCAGCCATGGACCCAGGATGATTTTTAGGTCTTCGAGGTAGTATCGAGCTGATAACTCGATGCTGCCGTCGGTCGGGTAGCGGAAAGCTGTCGTTGCCACCTGGTAGGCATAAATCGCCTCCGCCGAATTCGGCCCGTTGTAGAACTCGAGTGGATTGCCATAGCTAACCGCCTCGTGAATCATCCAGAGCGCAGGGCCCGCGCCGGCGATTACAGAAAACAGCAGCGCGTTGCGCAGTCGGTGTCGCCAAGGCCTTTTGAAAGCCCAAAAAACGAAAAGCGCAGCAAACGGCAGAACGTACCAGGCGGAGTAGCGGGTCAGCGTGCCAAAGAAGGCCGCAACCCCCGCACCAATCACGCAGAGCGTTCGGCCGCTCATCTGGTAACGGAGGAGGCCATAAACCATAAGAACGGCGAATAGAATCGCGAGGGGCTCCGTCATCGGAGTGCCGGCAAGATAGAACATGCTGGGGCAAAGCAGAAACGCGGAAAGCGTTAGGAAACCGGCTGCAACGCTTCCGTTCATTTCAAGGGCCAGCCGGAAAAGAAACCAGGCGCTCACCGCAAAGGCGGCCGTTGAGACCAGGCTGCCGGCCAGACCCGTCCGCCAAAGGTGGTCATTGATAGCCAGGGGCGCTGCCAGCCAATGGAATAAGGGGAGCCAGACGTTGCCCAGCTCTGAAAAACCTGGCGTGAGAGAGTCAAAAACGCGCCGGGCACCCTCCATGTGTGCAAAGGTGTCGCCGTAGAGCTGCGTCAATCCGCAGGTGTAGAAAAAACGAAGGCTGCCAAAGGCCACTGCCAGAATCGCGGCCCAGACGGCCAGCGCGACTCCGGCAGGAAGGATTGGATTCGGCTGAAGCGGTGTAGAATCGGCGTAAGGCCGGTCAGACATCAAATCGGGTCAGTTGCGCAAAATCGCGCACTCGTCCTTCAATTTCCTGAGGCGTCAACCCCAGGAGGCGTTTGAGGCCAAATTCTTCGACGGCAAAACTTGCCATCACGGAACCATACACGACTGCACGTCGCAGATTGCTTTCAGAAAGGTCGCCTGTGCGGGCAATGTGCCCCATGAACCCGCCGGCAAACGTGTCGCCCGCGCCCGTGGGGTCCTTGAATTCCTCCAGCATAAAGGCCGGCGCTGAAAACACGGAGCCGTTGTTAAACAGAGTGACGCCGTGCTCCCCTCGTTTGATCACCAGGATTTTCGGCCCCATCTTCTGGATTTCCTTCGCGGCTTTCAGCAGGTTCTGGCAGCCTGAAAGCATACGGGCTTCCCCTTCATTGATTACCAGAGCATCCACTTCGCTAAGGGTTTCTTTCAATTCGTCCAGACTGCCTTCAATCCAATAGTTCATGGAATCCAATGCCACCAGACGGGCCTTGGAAAGCTGGCGTCGAACGTGAAGTTGCAGCCTTGGATGTATGTTCCCGAGAAAAACAAATTCGGTTGACGTATCAGATTCAGGAACTTTGGGGCTGAAATTCTGAAACACGTTGAGCTGGACGTCGAGGGTCTTAGCGTCGTTCATGTCGCCAACATATTCACCCTTCCAGCGGAATGTTCTTCCAGGCGCTCGTTCAATGCCCGTCGTTTCAATGGAGCGCAGGCGGAAGACCTCCAGATGCTCATCTCCAAAGTCGTCACCGACGACCGCGACAACCTTAACAGGCCCAAACCAGCTTGCTGCAACCGAGAAAAAACTCGCCGACCCGCCAAGTATCCCTTCAGCTTCACCGTGCGGAGTTCGGATGGAATCAAAAGCTACGGAACCGACGACCAAAAGCGACATAAGACTTGCTCTTCCCCTGATTTGCGAATCTGATATACCCAGTTAAGTTTACTTGAGATATTTCCCAACGAGCAAGCCTAAGCGCTTCTTTGCCTGCGGAGAAATCTTTTGGCGGTCAGTAATAATCGCGTGTGAGAGTGATGATCCGCACTTGCAATTCCGTTCTTTTGGAAGGCCTCGTACAGCGGTTCGGAGGATTTTTTGCGCGTTCTCAACGTTGCGGTTGAGATAGTCAATGATCTGATTTACCGTAACGGCTTCATGTTCAGGATGCCAGCAATCGTAATCAGTGACCATGGCGAGTGTCGCGTAACAAATCTCGGCCTCGCGCGCCAGTTTGGCTTCCTGAAGATTGGTCATGCCGATGACATCCATTCCCCAGCTCCGGTAAGCGTTCGATTCTGCCTTTGTCGAAAATGCCGGTCCCTCCATGCAAACGTATGTTCCGCCGACGTGCACAGTAACTTTTGTGTCGGCACAGGCCGCTTTCAATGTTTCAACGATGGCCGGGCACATGGGATCGGAAAAGCCCACGTGGGCCACAATGCCGCCGCCGAAGAAAGTTGATATCCGGCCGCGGGTCCGATCAAAAAACTGGAGCGGCAGAGCCATGTCCATCGGCCGGTAGTCTTCTCTCAAGGAGCCGACTGCGCTGACGGAAAGGATTCGCTCTACGCCCAGCTTTTTCATCGCATAGATGTTCGCACGAAAGTTGATCTCCGAGGGAGTAATGATGTGCCCGCGTCCGTGGCGCGCGAGGAACGCCACACGGCGGCCCTCAAGAGTCCCAACGCGAAATGCATCCGAGGGCTTGCCAAACGGTGTCGTTACCCGCACCCATTTGGCACGGGTGAGCCCTTCCATCTGATAAAGTCCGCTTCCACCGATAATTCCGATTTCTGCTTCAGCCACGCGTCGTCCTCCAGTTGTTACACGTTAGATCAGATTTCCGCTACTGGCTGGAACGCCAGTTTGCCTTCAACTTCAACGAGCTTGCCCCACGGGACATCGGCGTCATGAGGAAAGACGATCAACACGTCCTCCTCGGCCAATCGAGGAAGCAGCCTCTTCTTTGATTCGAGGGTGTCCATCGGATAAAGATCGAATGCCATGATCCACGGGAATGGCAGGTGCGCTCGTGTAGGAACCAGGTCTGAGATGAAACAAGCTCGCTTACTTTCCGATTCAATCCACACACACTGCATGTCGCGGATATGTCCCGGCGCAATCTCGACCCGGATGCCAGGGGCGATTTGGCATGCGCCCTCAACAAATACCGTCTGCGGTTCTGCCGGCGCAAACCACTCTTCCAGATAGCTTGCCCGGTCACGCTCATTTGGGTGCAGGGCATGTTCCCATTCGGCGCGCTGCATAAAGTAGCGCGCATTAGGGAAAGTTGGAACAATCTCTGTTCCCTGCCGGCGCGTGTTCCACCCGCAGTGGTCAAAGTGCAGATGGGTGTTGATTACGATGTCCACGTTATCAACGCCAAGCCCATGCCGCGAAAGGTCATCCAGGAGGTTTGACGAGTGGTTTACGTTGTAAATTTCGGCATGCTTGGCGTCGAACTTGTCACCGATACCGGTTTCAATCAACACGTTGTACTGGCCAGTCCGCACCAACAGACAGGTTAGCCCCATGCGCACCCGGTTACGGTCATCGGGGGGCAGCTTCTTTTCCCACAGCACCTTGGGAACCACTCCAAACATCTGGCCGCCATCCAGACCGAACGTCCCGTCTGAGAGGGCATGAATTTCAAATGCACCCAACTTCATTTGCTTTGCTGCTCCTGATTGTTGTCCGCTTGTTTGCGGTCGCGTTCTTCCAACAATTCAAATAACACGTTAGCAGTGCTGGAAGGATGCAGGAAAGCAATCGATTCACCGCCTGCTCCCTCGCGTGGCCTGCGGTCAATAAGCCGCACGCCTCTCTGCTCAAGAGTATCCAGCGTATTCTGAAGGTTGCCTACCGCCAGAGTGATGTGATGGATGCCGGGACCGCGCTTGGCGATGAAGCGCGCAATCGGTGAATCGGGTGAGATTGGCTCAAGCAACTCAATCCGGCTCTCTCCCACCTGAAATACAGCGACGCGGACTTTCTGGTCCCCAACTTCCTCCGTCGAGTCAGGCGAATGGCCCAGCAGCAACTCGAACATCGGGACTGCTTTTTCAAGCGATTCCACAGCGATGCCCACGTGGTGAATTTTCATTTCCCGGTCCTGTGACGGAAGGCTGCCTTGTCACTTATACTGCCAGTTTAGCTTATTCCCGAAACGATGAATTCATCAACCGATAGATCAGCCGCGGTCTGTGCCCACTCCCGATGCCCTCATGATCTCTTCCACAATTGAATGTGGATCACGGCGGCGCGCCAGGATTTCTTCAACGTATTCCCCGATCCGCTCGTGATCGAACTGTTCCTGTGCGACCTTCTCAAACAGGCTTTGCCGCAACAGTTCCAGCAGTTGCAAGCGAGTATTTTCCTTCCGCCGCTTCAGTCCCGCCGGGCTTTGTTCGGTTGCCGCCCGGAATTCTTCCAGCGCCTCGCAGAGGCTGATAATTCCTTCTCCAGTGGTGGCCGTGGTTCTTACTACTGGAGGTTGCCACCCATCGGGTTGCGGGGTCACGGAAAGCAGCGCGTTCAATTCCCGTTCGACGCGTTCCACACCCGACTGGTCAGCCTTGTTAATGACAAAGAGGTCCGCGATTTCCATTACTCCGGCCTTGAAAGCCTGGACGTCATCACCCATGCCGGGCACAAGAAGAACGACCGTAACATCGGCGAGCCGCGCAACGTCCACCTCATCCTGTCCAACACCCACGGTTTCCACGAAGATTACGTCGTACCCGGCGGCATCCATGATCAGCGCAACATCGCGCGCGGCGGGTGCAAGTCCGCCCAGTTGGCCTCGTGTGGCCATACTGCGAATGTAGGTCCCCTCGTCCGTTGACAGCGCCTGCATGCGAATACGGTCGCCTAGGATCGCTCCACCGGAAAAAGGGCTGGTGGGGTCGATCGCGATGATCCCCACTCGTTTCCCCCTCTGCCGGTACTCAGCGGCAACCTTTTCGAGCAGCGTGCTCTTGCCTGCCCCCGGTGCTCCGGTAATACCAACTACGTAAGCCTTGCCGCCCTTGTGGAAAAGCGTTTTGAGCAAGTCGGCGCTGCAGGGTTCCCTCCTTTCGACCGCTGAAATGGCCTGGGCCATTGCGCGGCGGTCACCGTCGCAGATCTTTGCAACCCATTGTTCCAGAGAAATTGCCATCAGGTTATCACGCGAAGGTCATGCGGTGGCTTTAAACACAATTGGATTACTTGATCTCTCCCAGTGATTCACGGGCAATAACCAGGCGCTGGATTTCACTGGTGCCTTCGCCGATTGTACAAAGCTTGACGTCACGGTAAAACTTTTCTACGGGGTAGTCTTTGATAAAACCGTAGCCGCCGTGGATCTGCACGGCTTCCCCGGCTACCCTCACGGCTACTTCACTGGCAAACAGCTTCGCGATGGAACTTTCGCGTGTTACCCGCTTGTGCTGCGTAGCCCGTGTGGCAGCACGCCATGTCAGCAACCGCGCAGCGTCGATCTCAGTAGCCATATCCGCCAGCTTGAACCGGGTCGCTTGAAAATTGGCAATAGGCCGGCCAAATTGCTCACGCTGCTTTGAGTAATTGAGCGACGCTTCGAAGGCACCCTGCGCGATGCCCAAGGACAGCGCTGCAATCGAGATCCGACCTCCATCCAGGACTTTCAGGCTGTCTATAAAGCCATGACCGAGCTCGCCCAGACAATTCGCTGCTGGGATTCGACAGTCGTCAAAGACAATCTCGCCCGTGTTGCTGGCTCGCATGCCCAGCTTGTCCTCGGTCTTGCCGGGCTGAAAACCCGGCGTTCCCTTTTCAACGATGAACGCTGAGATGCCGTGCTTGCCTTTCTCTTTGTCCGTCACTGCCATCACCACGCAGATGTCGGCGTAATGACTGTTGGTCGTAAACGTTTTCGAACCGTTAAGTACCCAGGTATTGCCTTGCTGGCGCGCCCTTGTGAGTGTTCCGCCAGCGTCGGAACCCGCACCGGGCTCAGTCAGGCTCCAGCACCCCAGCTTCTTTCCTTGCGCCAGGGGCACAAGATACTTCTTCTTCTGCCCTTCGGTGCCGGCAAGCAGAATGTGACTGGAGCAGAGCGAATTGTGCGCGGCCACTATCAGAGCGACGGACGGGTCAACTCTCGCAAGTTCCTCAATTGCAATGGCATAGGGGACGTAGCCAAAGCCGGCCCCGCCATATTCAGCGGGCACCGTCACCCCCATTAACCCCAGTTCGGCAAGTCCAGGCAGGACTTCAACCGGGAAGTGTTCCGATTCATCCCACTCGCGAACGTGAGGGCGGATCTGCTCTTCAGCAAAAGAACGCACCGCGTCACGAATTTCGCGTTCCTCGTCGGTTAGTTCGAAATCCAGAGCGCACCTCCCTCGCTATGTCTCTGAACACCCGATCCTCGCCTATTCTAGCACGCTTAGTGGTGCTGCGTTCCGCCTGCCCAAAGGCTCTTACTTCCGCTCGTTACCGCTTAGGCAAGGATTTCTGTGCTACCATTGAGTCGACTCCAATGAACGCCCGCACCCACTTCGTTTTTCTTGTGCTTCTCGTATTCGCCGTCGCCACCTGTGCCTCGGGGAAATGGTTCGGTGGAAAGAAGCGCAGCAATCAGAAAGCTCCAGCTACGGTTTCAGTTGACTCCGGAGTTGCAGGGTGCAAGGTGGACATTGACGGAGACGCGGCGGGAAGTACAGGCAGTGACGGAACGCTGCAGGTTAAGAATGTAGATCCGGGCGACCATTACGTTCATGTGCTTTGCCCCGGACAACGCGACGCGTCATATTTCATATCGCCCGAGCTGCATCAGCAGGTTGACGTGGATGCGAGCGCTGCCGCGACAAACTCCCAGCGCCCAGAAACCACTCTGCTTAATCCTGCCGCTTCAGAAATGCAGCTCCGCCGTATGGTTTCGGAAGCAGACCAGCTCCGGTCCAGCGGACAGTTTACAGAGGCTGTTGATCTTCTCCGCAAAGCGACGATTCTTGATCCCAGAAATGGCGATTTGCACCGCGAGCTTGCCATCACGTTTCTCATGATTCACGAATGGGAGCGCGCGCGGGTTGAAATGCTGGAAGCTGTTCGCCGCGAGCCGGATAACGTCGACGCCCACAGCGGCCTGGCATACGCGCTTGAAAAGCTCGGCGATCTGGACGCGGCATTAAAGGAATACCGCATTTGCACTCAACTCGACCCGCATGACACTTCATACCGGGACCATTACGTCCAGGTTCTTGGCGAGCTCTATAGTGAAAAGGCAAACAAACACCATTGAGACCTTCTCACTGACCTTCTTATAGCACAAGAGATTGGAGAGATTTTTGTGCGAGACCTAAACTGTTCGCGCGCTCGCGGAACTCCGCGTGACCGCGAGAATCTCGCGCAACACCTGGAGGGCCCGCCCGCAGCCGGCACGATCGACATCAAAATGCGTTACCATGCGGATCGACGATTGGCTTGTAGGGTTGGCAAGGACCCCCTGAGCCGCAAGGCGTTTTGAAACTTCCGACGCGCTGAAGCCGCCGGCTGGAACCCCGAAAAACAGAATGTTGGTTTTGATTTTCGCTGGGTCAATCTTTACTCCGGGAATTTCCGCAAGTCCTTCTGCCAAGAATTTTGCGTTTTCATGATCGATGTGCAGCTTTTCGGGAGTTTCTTCCAAGGCCACAAGACCAGCGGCCGCAAGAATTCCTGCCTGGCGCATTCCGCCTCCCAGCATCTTGCGCACCAGCCGGGCTTCCTCGATGAAGGCCTTGCTGCCAACCAGCATCGAACCAACCGGCGCTCCCAACCCTTTGGAGAGGCAGAACATTATGGAGTCGAATTTACGGGTCAGTTCAACTACACCCTTCCCCAGCGCAACGGCGGCGTTAAAGACTCGAGCGCCATCCAGATGAACCGGAAGTCCTCTCTCATGCGCCCTGTCGCAGATTTCATCGGAGACCTCGATGGGGTAGACCGACCCGCCGGCGAGGTTCGCGGAGTTCTCCAGTTCTATCAAACCGGTGACCGAGTGGTGATCGCTGCGCGTGCGGATGGCCGACTGAACATGGTCCCAGTTCATGATGCCGTCTTCGGCAAGGACGGTCCTTGGAATAACCCCTGAAAAAGCCCCTATCATGCCCATTTCGTAATTGAAAATGTGGGCGCGCGCTTCGCAGACAACTTCCTGTCCGGGTCGAGTGTGGACTTTGATTGCCGTTTGGTTTCCCATCGTGCCGGAAGGGACAAGCAATGCGGCTTCCCGACCGAAAATTCCAGCTGCACGCTCCTCGAGCCGGTTTACCGTCGGGTCCTCACGATACACGTCATCGCCCACTTCCGCATCAGCCATTGCGCGCCGCATGGCAGGAGTTGGACGAGTCACCGTGTCACTTCGCAGGTCAACCACTGATTGAGTCATAGGAATATGTTCACTCCAATTTTTATAAGGACTCTATGCTGAGACAAACTCCTGAAATATTTCGTTTGAAAGCAGTAACGCCTTGTCCGCAAGACAAAGCCGCCCATCGCGACGCTCAAGCCAGCCGTGCTCTTCAAGCGAATCGATTCTTGCGGTCAAGCGGGCAATGTGTTCGCCGCCCCAGCGATCCACCGCCTCGGCAAGATTGACCCCTGACGTCTGTCGTAATCCGAGGAAGAAGAATTCCTCCACCTGAGCCTTAGTGGTCAGCCTATGCCTTTCGGAAATGGGCGACTGGCCATGCTCCAACCGGCTCTGGTACTCTTCCACAGCGGTTACATTTTCCCAGCGCGACTGTCCATCGCACGAGTGCGCGCCGGCTCCCAGACCTAAGTACGGTTGCAGCTGCCAGTATTTGCGATTGTGGCGCGATTCGTATCCTGGCAAAGCATAATTCGAAATCTCATACTGGAGGTAACCCGCTTCGCGCAGTGATTCACGCGCGTGGTCGTACGCGTCGGCCACGAAATCCTCATCGGGCAGCGAACCAGCATGATAGTGAACGCCGTGCTTCAAAACCTCGCTGCCAAGGCGGCTCTTTTCGTCGATTTCAAAAAGATACACCGAAACATGTTCGGGCCGCAGCGCAATCAGCGACTGCACCGACTCCGACCATGAAGCCTCGGTCTGGTGCGGCAGGCCGGCAATCAGGTCCAGACTGATGTTGGCAAAACCTTGTGCGCGCGCCGTCCGGACCAATGCCCGCGTGTCCTCCCCCGAGTGCAGCCTTCCCACGGACCGCAGTTCCCTATCCAAAAAGGATTGCGCGCCGATACTCAGGCGATTGATTCCAAGCCTCCGAATGTGTTGCAGGAAGCTCTCATCCGCCGAACCCGGCGTGACCTCGATGGTAAATTCTGGTTTCGAGCCAAACTGGAATCGTTGCTGAATGGCTGTTGCAAGCTTCTCCAGGCGGACGCTTTCCAAAAGTGACGGAGTTCCGCCTCCGAGGTAAGCGGAGTCAACCGGAATTTCCAACACATTTTCTCCGATTGAACTGGCCCGGTAAAACTCCGGGAGGCGTTCAAGTTCCGTGGCGAGTGCCTGGCAATAGCGGTCATAGACGTCCCTGCGCGCCACGCGGGAACTGAAATTGCAGAAGCTGCACTTGGAAGCACAGAAAGGGACCTGGATGTAAAGACCCAGTGAATCCATGATTAATCCGAGACAAGTTTGATGTGAAGATCTCGGCGGCGCGGCCCGTCAAACTCACAGAAATAAACGCCCTGCCAGCGGCCCAGCAGCAGGCGGCCATTTTCAATCAACAGCGTCTTGGTCGCACCGATGAGCACTGCTTTCAGATGAGAGTCGCAGTTGCCGTCATTGTGCTGATAGTCGGCATTGGGAGGCGCCAGTTGCTTGAGAAAGTCCGCAATGTCCTGGCGAAGGCCGGGGTCGTAGTTTTCATTAATCAGGATTGCCGCGCTCGTATGAGGGACAAAAACGTGGCACTGTCCGCTCTCAATCCCGGACTTTTCGATCAATCGCTCGATCTGGCTGGTAACGTCCTTGAACTCGACTCGTGAGTTGGTCTCAATGTGGAGCGTATGGCGCTGATTTTTCGGTTTGTCGGGCGTTGGTGCCTTCGCTGCCTCTTCAGACATCGTCCTCTCCTCTGTGCCTTTCCTTGCTATTCTTGAAAACCAGGAAAAGGGCTAATTCATTATAACAAAGGGATTTCAAGTGCTTTGCGTTTGCTGCGACCCAATGCGCGGGCAATCCGAAGTCCGATTGAGCTGTCAGAAACTCATGATGCAGTGGCTCGAAGAGGAGTCAGGAACTTGCTCCAGGAGGCGGTCGAGCAACCCGTAGCCCGCGCGGCCAAGAAAGTAAACGCCGCTCACCAGACGCTCCTGCAGGTCTTTTTCGGGCATGATGGCGCGCAGCAGCGCCTGCTCGTGGCGCGCCAGAACCTCAGACCGGCTGAGCGCAGAGCGGGTCATCTTCCCTCTCAGTTTCTCAATCTGAAAACGGATTTTTTCTTTCGAATGGTTCAAAGCGTCAAGCAGCGTCGGATCAAGGACTTCGATGTCGTTCCTCAATTTTGCCAGCAACGCCGCGAGGTCTCGCTCCGTCTGGTCGAATCGTTCGGACCAGCCTGCAGCAAAGGCGGTGGCAGCAATGCGCCGGCTCAGGTGCTCGTTACCCTGCCAGATGTCTTCAATGGCAAGTTGATATTTCTCCATCCAACGTTCAACGCGGCGGTCGACTAGGGTGAAGCCGCTTCGAGGACAGACGGCTGGCATGGGCCGGCCCAAAGCATCATAGAGGACCTGCGCCTGCGCAAGATAGGCAAGTTCGGAAGGGCCGGCGACGTAAGCGATGGTCGGAAGCAGCGTGTCCTGCACCACCGGGCGAAGGAGCACATTCGCCGAAATATTGAGCGGACGGTCGCTGATCTCAAACTGGAGATCCTGCAGCGACGCAGTAAAGTCATCACCGATTGAAAAGTTTTGTCCATCAACGCCTGAGCTGTGTACAGGCAGACGATTGCCTTCGCGCTCTGCAAACAGCAGTGTGGATTGTTCCGTGATGTGGACCTGCGCGTGGTAGCCGGCCTTGACCAGTTCAGCGGAACGCTCCTGCAGCAGCGAGCGTAACTTGTTGGCGCGGCCGAGGGCCTCCTGATAAATGGGAATGCTGAGCTGGTGGATTTCCTCATCCATCGGGTCAAGAAGGATGACGCCCCAGCGGCCGAACAATCGCGTCAGAAATTGCGCGAATGCCTGTGACCACGTGACACCGGGCTGATATGTAGCGCGAAGGTCCTGAAGCAATTGGGCCTTCTCGTCACCCGCGAGCAGCGAATCCAGGCGATTGATTTGATCGGTAATGGTGTCAGTCAACTTCACGCGGTTTACGGGAGAGTGCGGCGCCGGCCGATCGCCGGAATCGTGTAAGTGAACGGGTTCGTAGTCGTCGTTGAGCACGTAACTTTGTGCGACTTCCTCAAGGTCATGGTCTTCTGTGGCCAGCCAGAAGATAGGTACGGAGGGGAGTCCTTGGGAGTTCAGCGACTGCGATAGACGGACCGCGCTCAAAGCCTTGTAAAGGGTGAATGCCGGCCCGGAAAAGAGGCCAACCTGCTGCCCGGTGACAACGGCAAATGTCTCGGGATTGCCTAACTTGCGAATGTTCTCGAGTGTTGGCTCTCCGGCGCCAAACTCTACGTTCTGCCGATTCAGAATTTCAACGAGCGCTTTTCGGTCGGTTTTGAAATGCCGGAGTTGCTGGCTCAGCCGAACATAAGTTTCAGGGTTGTATGGATGCCCATTATAGAATCTGGCGGTGCGGTCGTAATGCTCCAGGTAGTCCAGCAGAAGTTTGCTGGATTTCGGAACCCGAGAATAAGGAAGCGACACGCAATCCATAATCTTCCCATACTTCACTGCGGTTTTGATTGCAACAACGCCCCGGCCAAATCAGCGGCACCTCTTTAATTGATGCTGCACAGGCGGCTTAAGATTCAAATTGAGATGAAGAATCAGGCATTGCGGGGCCGCGTCAGACGGATTCCCAATTCCCTGAGAGCCGCGGCAACGTTCCGTTCTTCCGCGCGGCGCAACGGTTGAAGAGGGCTGCGAGGCTTCCCGCCGGTGTAACCGCACAAGTCTAGCGCGTATTTGATTCCCGGGATCCCGGCACGGACGTTTACTTCCTGCACTATAGGAATGATGCGCTGTTGGAGCGCCCGGGCGGCTTCAATATCTCCCTTGCCGTACAGTTTGAAGATCTCGAGGCAAATATCCGGAATGTAGTTGGCCGGCCCCAGGACGGCACCGGCAGCCCCTGCCTGGAAAGCATCGAGCATGATCAGGGCCGATCCCGCAAAAACCCGAAAACCCCGCTTTGACTTCTTCAGGACCTCCTGCAGAAAATCCATTTTACCGGAGCTTTCCTTGAGGCCTGCGACATTGCCGTGGCGCGACAGTCGTGCGATTGTTGGGGGATCAATATGGATCCCCGTAAACTGCGGGATAGAGTAAATCAGGACCGGACGGGGTACTGCGTCTGCGACCGCTGAAAAATGTGCGGTGAGTGCGGCTGAATCCATTCGATTCTTGTAATAGGCTGGTGTGAGCACCAGCAAGGCATCAGCGCCGCGCTTTACCGCCTCCTTGCTTAGGTGGATGGTCTGCCGCGTAGTCTCAACGCCCGTCCCAACCATCAAAATTTGAGGCCCGGGAATCAACGGCCTGGCGAGTTCCACCAGGCGGAGTCGTTCGCGTTCGGTCAGGTAAGGACCTTCGCCCGTCGAACCCGCGATCAAAATGCCGTTAAACCCCTGCTTGATGTACCGCCGAATGTTCGACCGAAAACCCGATTCGTCAAGGTCGCCACGGCGATTAAAGGGCGTGACAACGGGAACAAACACTCCCTGAAGATGCTCAATAACTTCGTTGCTTTTCATGGAATCAGCCACCTGGGTTAAGTGTTTTGCTCGCCACGGAACTCCCGGCTGCTGCCCGGTCTTCTTGGTGGAGTTCCTGAAGGCAGGCCACCTCGATGCCGCGCTCGTGCTGGGCGCGAATACCGCTCACGGCCGCTGTCGCCGCTGAGATAGTTGTAATGCAGGTAACACCATGCTGAATAGCCGCCCGCCGGATTGCTTTTTCGTCGTACCGAGAACTGCGGCCAAGCGGCGTGTTGATGATCAGGTCAATGGATGCATTCTTGATGTGGTCTACCACATTCGGACGACCCTCTTCTACTTTATAAACTTTTTCCACCTTGACTTTGGCCGCTCGAAGCGCCGACGCAGTGCCACGGGTTGCCAGCAGTTTGAAACCCAGCGACGCTAGATCGCGGCCTAACTTTACTGCGTGCTGCTTGTCATGGTCGTTTACGGAAATGAACACAGTGCCATTTTGCGCAATCTTCTGGCCGGCGGCAAGTTGCGCTTTGGCAAATGCCAATCCGAAGCCCTCAGCTACGCCCATTACCTCACCCGTTGATTTCATTTCCGGACCGAGGACGGAATCGACTCCTGGAAACTTCTGGAACGGAAATACCGGAGACTTGACGTAGGAATAGCGTACGGGGAGTTCAGGTTCCAGTTTGAAGGAACTCAGCTTTTCTCCTACCATCAACCGCGCCGCAACTTTGGCCAGCGGAACGCCAGTAGCCTTGCTGACGTAAGGCACTGTCCGTGAGGCGCGCGGGTTCACTTCCAGGACGTAGACTTTCCCGCTCTGAATGGCGTACTGCGTATTCATCAGACCTACAACTTTCAGTTCCCGTGCCAACTTGATTGTATAGGTGATAAGCGTACGGCGTGTTTCTTCCCGTATGTTCACTGACGGAAGCACGCAGGAGCTGTCACCTGAATGGATACCAGCTTCTTCAATGTGCTCCATGATCCCGGCGATGACAACATCCGTGGCATCCGACAGCGCGTCCACGTCAACTTCGGTAGCATTTTCAAGGAAGCGGTCGATCAGGATGGGAAATGCTCCCTCCAGTTCCTCAGCGCGACGCACGTAGTTTGCCAGCATCTTGTGGTCATAAGCGATCACCATGGCGCGGCCGCCCAGTACATACGAGGGGCGGACCAGGACCGGGTACCCGATGCGATTGGCAACCGCGAGGGCGTCATCCACGGTCATGGCGGTGCCATTTTCAGGCTGTGGAATATCCATGTCCCTGAGCAATTTCCCGAAGTGCTTGCGGTCCTCGGCCAGATTGATGGATTCCGGCGAAGTGCCGATAATAGGGACGCCTGCAGCCTTCAATTGGCGAGCAAGGTTCAGGGGTGTCTGTCCGCCAAACTGAACAATCACTCCCACAGGGTGTTCTTCTTCGACAATGGACATCACATCTTCAAATGTCAGTGGTTCAAAATAGAGCCGGTCTGAAGTGTCGTAGTCGGTTGAGACCGTTTCAGGGTTGCAGTTCACCATGATCGTCTCGTAGCCATGTTCCTTCAGTGCGTAGGACGCATGCACACAGCAGTAATCGAACTCGATTCCCTGCCCGATACGGTTCGGGCCGCTGCCAAGAATCATGATCTTTTTGCGGTCGGTCGGCTCGGCCTCATCCTCGTCTTCGTAGGTGGAATAAAGGTAAGGCGTGAAGGACTCAAATTCCGCCGAACAGGTGTCAACGCGCTTGAAGACCGGACGGACTTTGTTTTCGAGGCGTTTTTGGCGGATATCCGCCCCACTCACTCCCCACAATTCACCCAGGTGGAGGTCCGAGAATCCCAGACGCTTGGCTTCGCGCAGCACCGTCGATGTCACTGTCTTCACGTCAAATCGCTTGAGCTCGTTTTGCATCACTACCATCTGCCGGACCTGATCCAAAAACCACGGATCGATCTGGGTGATTTCAGCCAGCGTCTCCACGCTTTCTCCAGCATTGAAGGCATACAGCAGGTCCCACAGCCGCTCAGGCTGCGGAGTGGAAACACGCCGCAGCATTTCTTCGCGGTCGGTCGGAGGCTTGGGAGGTTTGCGGCCCGTTTCCAGCGAGCGAACTCCCTTCATAAAAGCTTCCTTGAAGGTGCGGCCGATCGCCATCACTTCTCCGACCGACTTCATTTGGGTCCCAAGGCGCGGGTCGGCTTCCGGGAATTTTTCCTGCGCCCATTTGGGAATCTTTACGACTACATAATCCAGTGTGGGCTCAAAGCAGCACGGAGTCTTCTTGGTGATGTCATTGGTAATTTCGTCCAGGCGGTAGCCCATGGCAAGGCGCGCGGCGATCTTGGCGATTGGAAATCCCGTGGCCTTTGATGCCAGCGCCGAACTGCGGGAGACGCGCGGGTTCATTTCAATCACCACCATACGCCCGGTCCCGGGCTCAACGGCAAACTGGATGTTGGAACCGCCGGTTTCTACGCCGACGGTACGAATCACCTTGAAGGCGGCGTCGCGCATCAACTGGTATTCTTTGTCAGTCAGTGTCTGAGCGGGCGCCACGGTGATGGAGTCGCCCGTGTGCACTCCCATGGGGTCAAAGTTTTCAATGCTGCAGATCACCACCGCGTTGTCCGCGTGGTCGCGCATCACTTCCAGCTCAAATTCCTTCCACCCCAGAACCGATTCCTCAACCAGCACCTCATGGACGGGGCTCAGATCAAGGCCGAAGCGGATGCGTTCCGCAAGTTCCTCGCGGTTGTACGCGATGCCCGAACCCGTGCCGCCCAGCGTGAACGACGGCCTGAGAATGAGAGGGAAGCCGATCTGCTCAGAAACCTTCATCGCGCCTTCCACCGTGTTGACCAGCACACTGCGCGGGACCTCCAGACCGATCTTTTTCATGGCGTCCTTGAACCAGAGCCGGTCCTCGGCTATCTTGATGGCTTTGGGAGAGGCGCCCATCAGTTTGACGTTGTAACGGTCGAGGATGCCCTTCTCTGCCAGCTCAATAGCCATGTTCAGCGCTGTCTGCCCGCCGACAGTGGGCAGAATGGCATCGGGACGCTCGCGCTCGATGATGGCTTCCAGATAATCGACCGTCAGCGGCTCGACGTAGGTGCGGTCGGCAAACTCGGGGTCGGTCATGATAGTGGCTGGGTTGGAGTTGACCAGCACAACCTCGTAGCCGTCGGCCTTCAGCGCCTTGCAGGCCTGCGTTCCCGAGTAGTCGAACTCACAGGCCTGGCCGATCACTATCGGTCCGGAGCCGATGATCATTACTTTGTGGATGTCAGTGCGTTTAGGCATGTATTCAATTCTGTCTTTGGAGTTGCGAACTGATCTAAGCTATCGCGTGGCAGTAGAGCTGCCCGCGGCCTTCTTACTTATCCTTCCGCCTTCTTGAATTCCTCCATCAATTTCGCAAAACGATCGAACAGGTACGCCGAATCGTGCGGCCCGGGTGAAGCTTCCGGGTGGTATTGCACGCAGAAGAGCGGCAACGACCGGTGCCGCAGCCCTTCCAACGTATTGTCATTGAGATTGCGGTGCGTCAGGATTACCTCGCTGTCCTTCAGCGAGTCAGGATCCACTGCAAAGCCGTGATTGTGGGCCGTGATTTCTACCTTGTTCGTCTCAATGTTCAGCACCGGATGGTTGCCACCATGGTGGCCAAACTTCAGCTTATAAGTTTTGCCTCCGAGTGCCAGTCCTGTGAGCTGGTGGCCCAGACAGATTCCGAAAATCGGTACTCGTCCCAGCAGATCACGGATGTTGCGAACCGCATAATCGACAGGTTCGGGATCACCTGGCCCGTTGGAGAGGAAAACGCCATCCGGCTTCAGAGCCAGAACGTTGGCCGCAGAGGTCGTGGCCGCGACAACGGTAACTGTGCTGCCAGTATCCACAAGCCGTCGCAGGATGTTGTGCTTGATGCCAAAATCATAGGCCACAACGTGGTACGGGAGTTTGCCTTCACCAGACGCACCCCCGTGATAGATGTCCTCGGAGGGTTCGCTCCAGTCGTAGCGCGCAGTGGTTGTGACTCGGCTGGCCAGGTCAAGCCCGACCATGCTGGGCGAGGCTTGCACCTTGCGCAACAGGCTTTGCTCGTCAAAATCCTGCGTAGACAACACAGCGCGCATACTTCCGTGAGTGCGGATGTGCCGCACCAGTGCCCGCGTGTCGATATCGGAAATTACCGGCATGCCATAATCCGCCAGAAAATCTGAAATCGACTCGACGGAGCGCCAGTTGCTGGCAAGCTGCGCCAGTTCACGAACAATCAGGCCCTCGGCGAACGGCGTAGAGGCTTCAGAATCGAGAGGATTGGTGCCGTAATTCCCGATGTGCGGGTACGTCAGGCAAACAATCTGCCCGGAATAAGAAGGGTCCGTCAGGATTTCCTGGTAGCCGGAAAGCGCGGTGTTGAAGACGACTTCGCCAAAACGCTCACCCACGGCCCCGTAGCCCCGGCCACGAAAAATCCTTCCATCTTCTAAAACTAGGATTGCCTGCATTCCCTCTCCGTCCGGAAGCGCAGGGCTCCCGCTGTCTGGTGCAGTTCAACCGGCCCTGTGCCCGGATGATAATTTTCAACTGCTGCTAAAACAAATCTGGGTGATTAAGCCAGAGTCGTGGAGATTTATTCAGCCCACCTGCATGAAAACCCGGACTACTGCAACGAACCCATGTCGCTGAGAGGCCAGTAAGCAAAAACTGCCTTCCCGTAAATATACCGCCGGGCAACCGTTCCCCAGTCACGGCTGTCGTTCGAATATTCCCGGTGGTCCCCTAAAACGTAATAATGACCTGGCGGTACGTACGCTGGCGCACACGTCTGGCGTCCCATGTATCCCGGCGGAATGTAAGGCTCTTTTAGCCTCTTGCCATTCACATAAACCCGCCCGTCTTTCATGCTGACCCAGTCACCGGGTAATCCGATGACCCGCTTGATAAAGGATACCTTGGGGTTCAGCGGGTACCGGAATACTATAATATCGCCGCGGCGAATCGGTTCAACACGATAGGCGACTCGGTTGACCACAATTCGCTCATGATTCTGAAGGAGCGGCAGCATGCTGGTGCCTTCAACCTGCACGGGTTGATAAAGAAAAAGGAAAAGAGTGAACGCCGCGAGCGCCAAAAGGATCAGATCACGGAGCCAGTAACGCCTTTCAAAAAAGAACCGCCCTGTACCCGGACAAGCTTTGGGCGCACGGGCGAAGCTCAGGTCTGAAGTAGGTCCTTCCCACATCGTCGAGTAAAGTAAATTATACACCATAAATTTCGATGCGGATTCCTTACCTCGCGGGATGTCCCTCGACGTCACCTGAGGTGCTGATGATAGAATACCGCTTTTGGAAATTCACCCTTCATGCGCCAAACCTACGCTCTGATCATTCCCGCCTTGAATGAAGCGGAAAGCATCGGCATGCTTGTGCGCCAGATTCCACGCGGGATTTTTGCCCAGGTTATTGTGGTGGACAATGGAAGCCAGGACCAGACCGCTGTAGTATCCACCGCCGCCGGGGCTCAGGTTGTCAGCGAACCCAGACGCGGCTACGGGCAAGCATGCTGGACTGGCATCCAACACGTTCAGGACAGTGTCACTGCAATTGCCTTTATGGACGCAGATTTTGCCGACGACCCGGAAGACCTTGTCAAGATGCTCCAGCGTTTTGATGAGGATAAATGGGACATGGTGCTGGGTTCACGCGTCATGCGTAACCCGGAACCAGGATCGCTAACCTCACTCCAACGGTTCGGAAACTGGCTTTCCACACGTTTGATCGCGATGATATGGCATGTCCGTTTCACCGATCTGGGTCCCATGCGCGTCGTTCGCCGCGACTCGCTTGCGCTTCTCGACCTTCGGGACCGAACTTTCGGCTGGACGGTCGAAATGCAGGCTCGGGCGGCGCAACTCCGACTAAGAGTCTGTGAGGTTCCTGCTCATTACCACCGGCGCGTGCACGGCCGGTCGAAAATTTCAGGCACAGTCCTCGGTAGTTTTCGTGCGGGAGTAAGAATTCTGTGGACTATCCTGCGTTGCTGCATCCTTCCACTCCGGCCCTGACCGTGGGGTCCCTGAGCGCATTCGTGCCTCTTCCCCCTCAGCAAGACGATCCCAGACCGACAATATTCTGACAATTGCCAAAATTCTTGATTGATTTTTTGCCCCCAATTAAGATAACAAATCCTGCTGTCATTTCTGTCCCGAATGGAATGATCGGAACCCATTGATATGAAAAAACTGACAATTGTTTGGACCTTTGCGCTGCTGGAGACAATCAGCATCGCGGCTGTGACTCCAGCCCTGGGACAGGGTGTTGCCACGGGCAGCCTGACGACATCGAAATCTTCGCAGCAATCCTCCCAAGATGCAGCGGAACCTTACTGGACCCAGCACGGACGGCTCACGTTTGGCATCCAGTTCGGGCTTGGGCTGGAGAACAACATCCCGCACAACATATCGCACATCAACTTTATTTTTGCCGCTCCGCAGATCGGAATCATTGCGTGGGATTCTCCACATTCGAGGCTTCCTCTGAAACGCTTTGAACTGATCAGCCAGCAGATGCTCGGCGGCTCAACGCATCCCGGTGGAATCGTCATCGGCACGTCGCTGGTGATGCGTTTCGGGTTCACGCCGATCCACAAAGTGGTCCCCTACTTCGATGCGGGGTCGGGGCCGCTTCACACCACGATTGATGAGCATGCGCCTGAAATCACAGGCCACACGCAGTTCCTCTCGCAAGGCGGCGTGGGCCTTCAGTATTTCTTCCGGCCGCAGCGAGCCTTTGTCCTTGAGTATCACTACTTCCACATGTCGAACGCCGGGATTGCGCCACCGAACCATGGATTCAACGGCAACATGCTTACAATCGGTTTCCGTTGGTTGCGGCGGCCGCACCCTAGCTCCGTGGGAACACTGCACCACAACAGGTTCCACCTTCCGCATCTCTGGTGATTGTTTAGAGTTGAACTGAGCCGGACGACTTCGTGAGCGCCAAGGCTCGCGGGCGTTTCTATAGTGCTAACCGAAGATGTCTTTAACTTTTTCGGCGGGCTGGCGTTCCACGGGCTTGTTATCGACTAAGATTGAAGAACCCAGTGATTCCAAGGCCCGGCGCTGTTCGCGGGAAAGTCTGTGAGGGATCACAACATCGGCATAAACGTAAAGGTTGCCACGGCCTCTGCCGTTCAAGACAGGCATCCCGTGGCCCCGCAGCCGAAACACGGCGCCCGGTTGCGTCCCTTCCGGAATCTTCATTTTTTGCGTGCCCTGTAGCGTTGGCACTTTGATCTCTGCACCCAAAGCCGCCTGAGTGATGGAGAGCGGAATCCTGACGTAAAGATCGTCCCCTCGGCGCTCGAAATAGGGGTGAGGGCGCACTCTCAGGACCACATAGAGGTCTCCGGGCGGGCCGCCATGCCGCCCCGCTTCTCCCTCGCCGGCAATGCGCAAGCGGGTTCCGTCATCCACTCCTGCTGGAATCTTGATTCCCAGAACTTTCTCGCGACGTACACGCCCTTCGCCGTGGCAGTCCAGGCAGGGATCACGGTTCACCTGTCCCGTTCCGCCGCACTGCGGGCAGGTCCTGGAGACGGTAAAGAAACCTTGCGAATATCGCACCTGGCCGCGCCCGCCACACGCGGGGCAAGCGGCCATCTGCGAGCCGTTCTTAGAGCCGGAACCATGACAGCCTGAACATGTTTCGCTGCGCGGTATCTTGATTTTGGTGTCGAGCCCGCTGGCAGCCTCCTCAAAGGAGACCTCCATTTCATAACGAAGATCGGCGCCGCGCTCGGCGCGTGTGCGCCGGCCCTGCCCATGGCCGAAAAGGTCTTCGAGGTCGAAGAACGTGCCAAACAGATCTTCAAACCCGGAGAAGATTGTTGAAGAGAAATCCGGAGCGCCGGCGCCCGCACCGCCGACACCCGCGAACCCAAAACGGTCATAGGCCGCGCGCTTGTCGGAATCTGCCAGAACGCTGTAGGCCTCGGTGATCTCCTTGAAGCGCTCTTCAGCCTCTTCTTTCTTGTCCGGATTGCGGTCGGGGTGGTGCTGAAGCGCCAACTTGCGGTAGGCGCTCTTGATTTCCTGGTCCGATGCCCCGCGGTTTACTCCGAGGACTTCGTAATAATCCCGCTTCTGGTTCACTTAATATTCCTTCGTCAGGCTTTCAGCGTGTACTGTAGTATTCCTGTGATTCAATGATTTTGCCTCTTACTTCCCCGTTGCGTCTTCATCCTCTTCGGAGCGCTGGCCCTGTTTTGAGGGTGTGACTGCAACTTTCACAATGGCAGGCCTCAGCAGCTTCTGCTTCAGCCTGTATCCGCGCTGCAGTTCTTCCACCACAGACTGGTCTTCAAACTTGTCGGTTTCCACCGTCTCCACGGCTTGGTGGACGTGCGGGTCGAAGGCCTTACCTTCGCTCTCAACCGGAGAAAGCCCGGCTCGTTTCAGCACTTCCAGCAGTTCGTGGTGGATCAATTCCATCCCCGCGCAAAATTTCTCCGGAACATTGTCCTCGCGGTGTTTCAGGCCCCTTTCGAGGGCGTCCAGCGTGGGCAGCAGCGCCCGGATCAGGCCCATCGTTGCGTGCTGGAGGAAATCTTCCTTTTCGCGCTCCACGCGCTTACGCACGTTCTCGAGCTCAGCCTGCTTGCGTACCAGGCGGTCAAAAAGTTCTTTCTTTTCGTTCAGGAGCTGCCGGTAGGCCGCGGCCAAGTTCTCGGGGAGGCCCGCCGTGCTGTCGGCTTCCGGCTTCGTGGAGCCGTTAGCCGCAGCCGTTGGCTGTTGTTCGCGTTCGTCTACGAGTTTCTTTTCATCAGTCATAACTTCGCTATTCTATCCTGTCTGAAATTATGGCGAAACACCAAGCTCCAGGAAATTGGCGCCGGATTGTGTTGGGAGACACAAAAAAGATCGTCAATTAACACTCAGCAACCGGTTGCATAGGTGGGCAACGTATTCGACCGTCGTCACGGCACGGTCGTATTCCATCCGCGTAGGACCAACCACTCCCAGTGCCCCCACAGTCCGTGACCCATACTTGAGCGGCGCCATCACCAGAGCGCAGTGGCGCATCTCATCGGCCGGATTCTCTTTCCCGATGACGACCTGCACGCCCGTGCTTGAAGAACGGAGAACGGACCCCAGAATCTCAATCAGCTTGGCCTTTTCCTCAAAGGCCAGCAACAATTGCCGGATCTTGCGAACGTCCTCAAATTCAGGCTGTTCCAGTATCCTCGCCGTGCCCTCCACAAACAGTGGCGCAAGTTCATCGTGCCCCAGCGCCCCTTCCATCAGGAGGAGACCGACGCTGCGCAAAAGATGATCAAGCAACTCCCGTGCTTCCTCAATCTTCTTGAAAATCTCAAGACGGATCGTCCGCAGTGACCATCCACGGAACTCGGCGTTCAGATAAGCAGCACTGTGGTCAAGCCCCTCCTGGCTGATGTCTTCGTCCAGCCGCAGTACATTGTTCTCAATCAGGTTCGGCCTTGACACGATAACCACCAGAACGCGGCGGTCAGGCAGCTTGATGAACTTGATATGCTCCAGCAGTTTTTCTTCAAGGGCCGGGCCCAGTACCAGACCGACGTTGCTCGACACCTCTGCCAGCACGCGTGAGGCCCTGGCCATGAGTTGCTCATTCGGCACTTGTTCGCCGCTAAGACTTTCCTCAATAAACTGCACAAGCGCTGGAGTCAGCCGGGCCATACGCATCATCCGGTCCACGTAATAGCGGTAGGCCTTGTCCGTTGGCACACGCCCGGCCGAGGTGTGCGGCTGCTCCAGAAAACCTTCGGCCTCCAGTTGTGACATCACGGCGCGAACTGTTGCCGGGCTCAGAGACTCCTGTGTTTCGATCGCCACAGTCTTGGAGCCCACGGGCTGTCCGTTGGCAATATAGTGCTGCAAGATAGCCGACAGAACTTCGCGGCGCCGCCTTTCAAGGTTGGGTTCTGATCGCATTGCTCGGTAGCCGGAGCGCAGACGCGCCCCCTTCTAAACCTACTCTATTTTATACTATTCGGCACGTTGATTTGTGTCAATCCTTCGTATTGCAACCCGTCAAGGGTCTTCTACTTAGACGAATTTTGTACCGCTGTTCGGGCAAGGGACATTGATTGGGTTTTCTGACCTATCCGGCACCTCAGGGCCGGAAATCGCGCCGCCAACTGAACGCCCCTTATCGGCTCGCCACGCGGACTACCGCCTTAGGCCACATATGTCGGCACATTCAGTTCCCGGGAGCTCCATTTCCCGGCGGCGCTCAAGTCGTCACTTGCAGGGTGGAACCGAACTGCAGACACTCCACGTATTTTCCTGCAAAGCCGTTTCCTCGTGTCTTTCATCCAGAGGTATATTGTTAATCAAACAGCGCACGAGGCAACGCCACAGGCCACGAGCGGATGTGGGAAAGTGAGGGTTTATGACAGACGAGCAGATCTTCAAGAATTATATTGGCGGCCAATGGCAGGAATCAGCCGGCCATGAAACTTTTGACAATATCAACCCGGCGGACACGACGGATCGAATCGGGGCCTTTCAGAAGTCCAATGCCGAAGATGTCGCGGCGGCCATTGCGGCAGCGAGGGCGGCCTTCCCTGCGTGGAAAAGAACTCCTCCACCGAAGCGGGCGGAGATCCTGTTCCGCGCAGGCCAGTTGCTTGCGGAGCGTAAGGACGACCTGGCTCGCGACATGACGCGCGAGATGGGCAAGCCGATCGAGGAGACTCATGGCGACGTTCAGGAAGCCATCGACATGACGTTTTATATGGCCGGTGAAGGCCGGCGGCTATTCGGCCAGACCACTACGTCCGAGCTTCCCAGCAAGTTCTGCATGTCTGTTCGCAACCCTATCGGCGTTTGCGGTTTGATCACGCCGTGGAACTTCCCGATGGCGATTCCTGCCTGGAAAATTATGCCGGCAGTGATCTGCGGAAACACGGTGGTCATCAAGCCGGCGGAGGATACTCCGCTCTCGGCGCTGAATCTGGTGAAGACGCTGGAGGAAGCCGGTCTGCCTCCGGGTGTTGTGAACTACGTTAGTGGTTTCGGGCCTGAAGCAGGCGCGCCGTTGGCAAAGCATCCTGATGTACCGGTGGTTTCGTTTACCGGTTCGCCGGAAGTCGGCAGGCAGGTTGCCCAGGCCGGCGCCGACTTGTTCAAGCACGTATGTCTTGAAATGGGCGGCAAGAATGCCATCATCGTGATGGGTGACGCTAACCTGGACCTGGCACTCGACGGGGCCATCTGGGGAGGCTTTGGGACCACCGGCCAGCGTTGCACGGCGACAAGCCGCATCATTCTTCATAAAGACGTCTACACGGAATTTTCTCAAAGATTTGTTGAGCGCGCCGGCAAGTTGAAGGTCGGCAACGGCGCCGATCCGGGTGTTCAGGTGGGACCGCTCATTAGCCGGGCGCAACTCAGCAAGGTGGAACGTTATGTTGAAATCGGAGTGCGGGAAGACGCGCGCATTCTCTGTGGCGGCAGTCGGTTGACCGGAGAAGAATACGACCGTGGCTGGTTCTACGCTCCAACGATTTTTGCCGACTGCGAGCCAGGGATGCGAATCTGCCGCGAGGAGATTTTTGGCCCGGTAGTCGTGCTGATTCCGTGCAACAATCTGGACCACGCCATCGAAATCGCCAACGGTGTGGCCTATGGCCTGTCGTCCTCGATTTACACGCGAAACATCAACAATGCCTTCAAAGCCATGCGGGAAATGGAGACCGGGATTTTCTATGTAAACGCACCCACTATCGGTGCGGAAACACACTTGCCGTTCGGCGGAGCCAAGCAGACTGGCAATGGCCACCGCGAAGCCGCAACGGCTGCGCTCGACTTCTATACGGAGTGGAAGTCGGTTTATATCGATTACAGCGACAAGCTGCAGCGGGCGCAGATTGATACGTAAGAATAAGCGACGGAGTGAATTGAAACGGCGGCCTATGAGCACCGGGCTTTCACAAAAACATTTCCCGGGACCGTACATAGACCGCCGTAACAGTCGGCAGCGTCAGTTCACCGGCCCGTGCTCAGTGGGCATATCGGCCGATCACGTCCAGCATACCCCGTGCCTCCGCCGGAACACCGACGTGGCCGTCCAGAATAGATACCGGCTCAATGTCTGCCCCGTACATGGCCCGGTTGGCGCTCCTGTCGGGTTTCACTACCGCACCGTTCAGGCTGACTCCGGCAAAGACTCCCCTGCTGCGAGAGTAGGTCAGGATTTCGGCGTGCATCTCGGCGTCAGTGGCCGCGGCAGCACTGCGCCCAACCGGCCCAGCTGCTGCAGTGGCGTCAGCGCCCACCTTGAACTTATCACTCAGCAGGTGGTTCATGCCGCTGCGGTTCCTGAAGACCATGATGATGTCGGTGGACGAGCCGCCGATCTGAAAACCGAAACTCCCTCCGCTCAGCATCAGGAAGGCCGGAGCGCTCCAGCCGCTTGCGGTTCGACAAGTCGCCAGGCCCCGCCCGTAGCTGCCTCCGAAGACGAAGGCCGCGCGCTTTTCGCCGGGGATAATTGCGATGCATTGGGCGGACCCGAGCAGGTCCTGCGGAATGCCTTTGTCCGGCGCGTTCATAATGTCCTCAAAGGCAAAGCGTGAATTCCGGATGCGGTCAACGTCCAACTGGCGGCCGGAAGCCGCAAACACCGGAACCGCCATGCCTGCCAGCAGCAGCGTGACCATTAGGAGTCGAATCTTCATGTGGAAATCCTCCGTTCTAACCCGTAGTTGTGCACAAATTACAGAACCGCCGAGCCGGCGCTCTTACTGCAATTGGTCCCACAGGTCCAGGGAGACGGCTTCAGCGCGTGGCGTTTGTACCCTCAGAGTTTCTTGCGTCCCGAAGTTTGGAGTCGAATACGCGGCAATATCTACGAAAGCCGGTTGTGACCTTGGCTTCCCCATTTGACTTAGATGCAAATTATTAGTTTGAAGAGGTGTTTTTTTTCAACGCTGACGAAACAGTATTCAAATTAGTTTCTGTCTCGCCCTCGCTTTCGGCTTCGGTTTGGGTTGACGGTTGAGGCCCCAGACCCGGCGGCAGAGGGTGTGGACCCAAGCCGAGTTTCATCAGGGGCTTTGCCTCGGGCAATCCGGTGGGTTTAAATCCGTTCTGCTTCTGGTATTGTTTCATGGCGTCGCGAGTAGCCAGGTCCCAGCTGCCGTTGGGTGTTTCATGCAGGGTACCTGCATCCACCAGCGCCTGCTGGATTTCTCTAACGCGTTCGGGTCGAATCCTGACCTGTGTATAACGGCGCCGGTAGTGGTGATATCGGCGGATATGCCGGACACGGCGGTGCGGTGTGAATTTGCGCACGGCATGAGATTTTCGCTTTTGCGCCCCGTACAAGTGCAGGGCTGGAGCGATCAACAAAAGCGCCGCGACGATGGCAGTCCATCGAATTCGTTGGCAACGACTTGTTGCAGATTTCAACATGGCTGTGTCAGTGCAAAGTATCGGCCAGAAACATAGTAGTAAAAGTCTGCCCCGTTTGTCGAGCCACAAGCAGTAAAACATCCTGCCCCGGCCGGAGAGTTCGCTGGACCCGTGCGAAGTCATCCACGGAGGCAACCGGCTGATGATTGACGCTGAGAATAACATCGCCTGACCGCACGCTGAGTTCAGCGGCAAACCCTTCGGGAACGACGTCCGTGACCAGCACGCCCTGCTGCTTGGGCAGATGCAATGACCTGAGCAGCAGTGAGGCCTGCGCCGCCGGAAGGTTGTCGACGCTCATACCCAGAACGCCGCCGGCTTCCTCGGGAGCGCTTCTTTCGTTACCGGGAATCTGGCTGGTCTGTTGCTGGGCCAGGATGGCGTTGCGGTCCGCAACTTCGACCGGCGCGGTGAGTGGTTTCCCGTCGCGCAGAATCTCCAGCTTGACATAACTACCGATCTTGCTTTGGGAGACAATTTCTACAAGGTCGCTCCCGGAATTGATGGCCTGTCCGTTTACAGAAAGAATAACGTCTCCCATTTTCAGGCCCGCGCGCTCGGCCGGACTGCCCGGCTCAATGCTTTGTACAACGACCCCATGGTTAGCGCCAAAGCTGCGCAACAGCGCCGGATTGCTCTGGTCAAGGAAACTTACCCCGATCGCGCCGCGTTCCACCTTGCCGGAGGAAACCAGTGAATTGTAAATGGCGTGGGCTGTATCTGAAGGAATCGCGAACCCGACGCCGTCATTCGATCCCTGGTTGGTGGCGATTGCGGTGTTGATACCAATTACCTGCCCGGCCATGTTGACCAGGGGACCTCCGCTGTTTCCGGGGTTGATGGCAGCATCCGTCTGGATGTAGCGCTTGAACTGGTCTTCCATTCCGTCGGGCCTGATTTCGCGCCCCTTGGCACTGATGATTCCCGCCGTCACCGTTGATTCCAGCCCGAAAGGGCTGCCGACGGCGAGCACCCAGTCCCCCACTTTGGCTGCAGATGAATCGCCAAACTGGGCGGCTTCAAGTTTTTTCCCTGCATCGATCTTGATGACGGCCAAGTCGGTCCATTTGTCGGCGCCGATGATCCTGGCCCGGTAGTGGGTGGCCTCGTCGCCGTGCAAGTAAACCTCAATCCGGTCGACCGGCTTGTTAGGATCTCTTTGCATTACGACGTGATAGTTGGTAAGAACATACCCGCGCGGATCGAGAATAACGCCAGAGCCCAGGCTCCGGCGCTGATAATGGTCCAGAGGCCCGCCGGGCTTGCCGAAGTTGAAAAAACGGTTAAATAAATCGCCCAAAGGTTCCTGACCCTGCGATCCGAATCCGCGCCCCGAAATGCGCACAGTCGTTTCCGTGGTGATGTTGACGACGGCTGGTTCGATTTGCTGGGCAACGCGCGCGAAGCTGTTTGACAATTCGACTGGCGAGGGATCGGCCAGTGGCTGGGGTTCGGCCGAGGTGTTCACGGAGCGCACGGCGTGTGCGCCGTGGGAAATAAACGCGCCAATGGCAATCCCGAACCCAAGGGCGGAAAAAACGGCCAGAACAGTTACGTACCGGCGCATACGGCTTTGCATCTTAATTCCTCGCGCCCGCTCGCAACAGCTTAGACACATTGTTGGGGCTGCATCAAATTATACACCGGAATGCAACAAGGCCACGCCTGGCTGTTTGACCTGGAGTTGTGTGCCAGACATAAAACAGCATAAAGGGTTAGCTGTTGAATTCATCGCGGGTATAGCGATTTTGTGGGTCGAACCGCATGCGCGTTCTTCAACAAGATGGCAAATACATTCTATTTGCAAAGGATGCTCTGGCTGGTTCCGGGTGTTTTGATCCCCTCGAAGAGATTGCAAGCCGGAAACCAGCCCAGAGCAAAAACTGATGCAACAACAGCCACCGGAAAGGCTCAAGATGGGTGATGGGACGCTTTTATGTCTGCCTTGGCCTGTTCCTTCCCTTTCTTGACCTGTAACTTGATATCTTTGTGACTCAGGCTCGGATTCAGTTTCTGGAGGGCCTTGCCAAGGCTGTCGCCGTTTGTCACCTTTTCCTTAAGCTGGTCAAAGGGAATATTGAGATTGTGGGAAATGTGCGCAGCTGCCACAAACTCCCCGAGGTTCCTGAAGCCGGATGCGGCGTCCTGGACCTTTTCATCAGGTGGCAACAGGTTCTGAAGTCTGGCGGACAATTTGGTGTTTTGCTGAAGCAACTGCGTAGGTGTCTTCTGTTGGATCATCGGCCTTGTGGTATTCACGCCACGACTCATGCCTGGCTCCCGTCCCTCCATTTGGCCTTGTCCCATCTGCCCTTGATCCATACCGGGCTGCCGTCCCATTCCAGGCCCTTGGCCCATTCCATTTCCTCCCCCAGGTCCACCACTGCCACCGCGGCCCTGTGCCATCATCGGCGACCCGCTGAGGCAAAACAAAACGGCAATGGCAGTACCGTACAAAATTGCGCGTTTCATAGACTCTGACCTCCTTACTCAAGGCTCAAGCCTCGACTTCTTCTTGACATGCTCGCCCCGGACGCAAGCACTCAACAGGCTGATGCCTTGGTTACAATAAGTTCCCCGCAGGGACCATCGGTACAAAATATGCCTTCGCCCGGCGGCTGACTTTCCGAGCGTGATGCTCTGTAAGTGGCCCCAGACACACTCTTGCATGCACCGAACCATTCATTGCCCCTTTTCTCTAACCTGTTGATGATAGGGTGACTATTTTGCTGGCAGGAGGGCCCGCCGGGTCTTCACGGCAGAGGAAAAATCACCGGGGACACGTGTAAAATGTGCCTCCTCCGAATCTGCGGTTGATTTTCGCGCGAATGGTGAGTACCCGGCTTGAGAGTTTGCCCCGCAATATGCCGGATATTAACAGAAGGCGAGCGGGGGTGTGCACGACCCTACCACACGAACGGGATAAGCGCCTTAACTTTCCGCCTGTAATCGGTGTACTCGGCGGCAAACTGCTGGGTCATGAACTGCTCTTCCCGGAGCGATTTCAACTTCAGGGCAAGCAATGCAAAACCTAATCCCACCAACCAGCGGGTGCTGCCAAAAACAATCGAAGCTCCCAGCAGTGCCAGCAGCGAGCCGGTATATATAGGGTGACGCACTATGCCGTAGGGACCGCTTCTGATGAGTTCATGGTCTTTCTTAATCGTGACCGTTCCGCTCCAATTCCGACCCAGATGGACACGGGCCCAGATAGCAAAGGTGAACCCGGCGATGGTCAGGCCAAGCCCGAGGAACGCGTAGGGGAGCGTCTCTGGAACAAAGAGTTTGGAAAGCAGTCCTAAACCCAGCTCAGGGTAAGTCATTAAGAGGGCCGCTGCGACGGCCACAGAAACATAGCTCAGACGCGATGCAACCGATTCTCTGCGCACCGTCCGCTTCTGAGCAAATGCTGCAATGAGCCACAGCACCACAAACCCGACCCACAAGAACCCGACCCATTTCTGAATTTCCGCTTCCACGTCAGTACCCCTGCCGGATTTCGATCAATGATGAATCTAAGCGAATTTTAAGCGTTGGTCAACGAGGGTATTGAAGGCATTTGGTATAATCTCCAGCTTAGGCATCAGGCAGGACCATTCACAGTGGGTGAGCAGGGACAAGTGGACGGCGTCCACGTCCTTCCCGGTTAGGAAAATCAACTTGTATCTGGAAATTCAGGGCAGGATTCGGCAGAAATTTCGGGAAACAGTCAAAAGTGTCTTTAACCTGGAAGTTGGCGACCCGGTGTTTGACTTTCCGCCGCGGCCCGAGTTGGGTGATCTTTCGATTGCTGCCAGCTTTGAACTGGCAAAAAAGCTGCGTCAGCCTCCGCGTAAGATTGCCGATCAACTGGCCGCGCAACTGCTTCCCATCGAAGGCGTGGCGCGCGTGAGTGTTGCCGGAGCGGGCTATTTGAATTTTCACCTTGACCGCGCAGTGCTCGCGTCCGTGCTGTTCCAGTTGCGAACCTTCCCCGCCCTTGCTGAGGCTGTTCACCCTGGCAAAGTCCTTGTCGAGCATACCAGTATCAACCCCAACAAGGCGGCGCACATCGGGCATCTGCGCAACTCCGTCCTGGGCGACACATTTGTGCGTTTGCTGAGTTTCCGCGGGCACCACGTCGAGACCCAGAACTACATCGACAATACCGGCGTGCAGGTGGCGGACGTTGTGGTCGGTTTCCAGCACATTGAGAAGAAGACGGTGGCCGAAGTTCGTGCCCTGGTTGAAAACAAGGATGTCCGTTTTGATTATTACTGCTGGGACCTTTACGCCCGCGTGTCCAACTTCTACATCGAAAGTGGCGACAAAGAACTCCGTGCCGCCACGCTCAAGGCCATCGAAGAGGGCAAGGGGGAGCCGGCCGAAATGGCCCGCCTGATCTCGACTGCCATCGTCAAACTGCACCTTGAAACCATGCAGCGCATCAACGTTCGCTACGATGTCCTGGTGGAAGAGAGCGAGATCCTTCGTCTCGAATTCTGGAAGAGCGCGTTCGAGCTAATGAAGGAAATTGGCGCGATCCGCTTTGAAACGGCTGGGAAAAACGCCGGCTGCTGGGTGATGGATTTGGGAGATTCCGAAGGCGAAAAGAGCGAGGAAGAATCCGCCGCTGATGATGTCAAGATCATCGTGCGATCAAACGGGACCGTGACCTACGTAGGCAAGGATATTGCGTATCACATGTGGAAGTTTGGATTGCTGGGAAAGGATTTTTCCTATGCTCCGTTCTATCGCTACGCCGATGGCAAAACGGTCTGGCACACCGGCAAGGAAGCGCAAGCGGGCGCTCCGGCGTTCGGTCACGCTTCGGAAGCGTATGCGGTAATCGACACCCGCCAGGCATATCTTCAGAACATCGTCGCTGCAGCCTTTCGCGCGCTGGGATTTCACGATCAGGCCGAACATCTGCACCACTTTGCCTATGAAGTTGTCGGCCTGTCACCGGCCTGCGCGCAGGAGATGGGATACGAGCTCCGCCCGGAAGATTTGGAGCGCAGCTACGTTGAAGTTTCCGGCCGCAAGGGCCTGGGACTGAAAGCCGATGACCTGATCGATATGCTGGTCGCGAAAGCCTCGGAAGAAGTTCGCTCGCGCGAGATGACTCAAGACCCTGCCGAGCAGGCCGCCTACGGACGCATGATTGCGGTGAGTTCGCTGCGCTACTTCCTGCTCAAATTCTCCTGCCATGTGATCATCACCTTTGACTTCAAGGAGGCTCTCGCATTTGAAGGCGAAACTGGGCCGTACCTGCAGTACACCATCGTCCGCGCGCGCAACATCTTCCGGAAGTACGCGGCTGATCATGAAGGCTTCACACCCGAGTCGCTACCGGACAAAGTGAAGCAGACCGAATTGGGTCGGTCTTTTGCGGGTGAGGATGGGACTGCGTTCTGGGAGTTGGTCGTGCTTACGGCCCAGCTTGAGATGGTGGCTGACCAGGCCATTTCAACCACCGAGCCTGCGGCCGTCGCCAAGTACGTTTTCCGGCTGGCGCAGACTTTCAACAACTTCTACCACCGGTTCCACATCCTGCACGAGCCGGATTCGGCCCGCCAGAATTTCCTTCTATACCTCGTCCATATTGTGGAGCGGACACTGACACAGACGCTAGGCCTGATGGGCATCGAAGTTCCTGAGCGGATGTAACAACGTCGATATTTATCAATGCGTTGTGAGTGGTTTGGACGATGCAAAATGCATGATCAGATCGTCTCCCGCTGGTTGTTCAGTCCGCAAGGATTGAATAATGATAGGGAAACAATTTTCCCCTCCGCGCGGTGAACCCCATCTGTTCCAACCTCTGGCGGCCTTCGGCCGGTGAGTAGAGATGGTCCGCCGGCGGCCCTTCGGGGCGCTCGGCCTCCGCGTTCCAGTCAATGAAAAGCGTCGCTCCGCCATCTTTAAGCAGCGACTTCAGACTCTGCAACGCCTCATCGCCCACTTCGTGCAGAACGTTAAGCGCCAGTACGCGGTCAATCTTTCCTTTGTAAGCGGCGATATCGGACGGAAGCGCAGACTTCAGATTTGCGAGTTCCGCTGCGGCCGGCTTGGCCCGCATCAACTCGAGCATTTCCGGCTGTTCATCGAATGCAATCACCTCGACATCGGGCCGCAGCCTGGCAATTTCGATGGCATAGGTCCCTGTGCCAGTTCCGAAATCGAGCAGCGTGCCGCCCGCAGGAATATCCAGCATCTCCGCCACTTCCTTTGGCGGCAGATATTCAAACCTCGCGGGATTATCCAGCCGCGCGGCCCGCTCAGGATCGAAGCGTTTCGGTTGGCGCGCGCCGTGGCGCTCATCCGGTTCGTGTGAATATGGACTCACTTTGTTCTCCTTTTGATGTATTTGAAAATGGGATTTCCTGGGAGGGCCGCTGCCGGCCACGCCAGTTATCAATCCGGGCCGTCAGCTTTTCAACAGCAACTCGCGAACGGCGGCCTCCTGCGCCTGAGGTGCGAAGCTCAAAAGCGTGTCGCCCGTTTGGAAGACGGTTGAATCCGTTGGCGTCAGCGATTCTCCGCCGCGAACGATACTGATGATTTTGCAGCCGGGCGGCAGCACCAGCGACTTAGCCTTCTTCCCCACCAGCTTTGAGCGCTCGGTCACGCGGAATTCCAGAACGCCCCCGGGGCACGAGGCCAGGTTGGCCACGCTGAACACCGTAGCCTGAGGCACCAGGTTGCGGACCACGTTGAACATCATGGCCGTGGCGCTGACGGTAATATCCACGCCGAGCCGCCGCATCACCGTCTCGTTCTTTGGGTTCTTCACGCGCGCAATGGTTTTCGGAACGCCGAAGCGGAACTTGGCCATCTGGCAACTGATCAGGTTGTCGTCGTCGTGGTTGGTCACCGAGCACAGGATGTCGGCCCGCGCGGCCCCGGCATGGTCCAGCACTTCAACCGACGAGCCCTCGCCCAGCACCACCGGACAATCGATTTGTTGCGAGATCATGTTGTAGGTGTTACGGTTTCTTTCAATGATGGTGACTTCGTGCCCGCTCTTCATCAGCGAGCGCGCCAGGTAGTAACCCACCAGTCCTCCACCCACTACCAGCACGTAAAACGATCCGTCGTGCGCTTCCAGCGCGCGTTGGCCTACCCGTGGCGCCGTCGCCGGCGCCGGGCGCAGCGTCCGTGCTGATGCAATGGATTTGATCGCGGCGCCCGTCAGCCCCGCTGTCAGCAGGTCCGCGCCGGTCGCCGTAATGGCCAGCGTCTCAATCCCCGCCTCGTGGAAATACGATTCGCGATCGGGGTCGTAAACAATGGCGACCACGCGAGGCACGTTAAAGATCACACGCGCTATCTGGGCCAGCATCAGGTTGGTGTTTTCATCCCGGGTCAGAGCCAGCATGATGTCCACGCTTTCGGCCCCGGCGTCGCGCAGCAAGTCCTCATCAATGGCGTTGCCGTAAACGAACCGGACGCCCTCGGGCGGCGCGCCGCGTTCCAACACCGAGCGCTCCTTGTCGATTACCACAACCTGGTGCGCTTGCTTGTCAACCTTCTTGACAAATTGCGAACCCACCCGCCCGTAACCAATCACAATGATCTTCATGTCTAAATTCCTGCTCCCCTACAGAACTCGAAAGTGAGAATGTGCCCTGACAGGATGTTGAAAAAGACTGTAGCTGCGGCTTTACGCCGGCAACCGGCGCTGAAAGCGTTGACCTTATGCCGGGGTGAACCCGCCGCTTCGTCCTGTATGCGAGATCTTTCAACGGCCTGCTAAGCAAATTCGGCCAAGAAGAATTCATATTACTTTACCCGACACTGCGCCGAGTGGTTATTTTTGCCCGTGCGTGGCGTGGTGATAAAGCAGGCGAAAGCAGGAAGTGGGGAATAGACAGTAGGAAATAGGTGGTAGGCGGAAAGAGGGATTCAGCGACCGCGATACTGGCGCAGGGGCGAGAATCCCGAACACCTTAGGCAGGAGCGCCCGAGGGAGAACTAAGTAATTCGACGCGGTATCCGAGTCTGCGGAGTTCACGAACCATTTTTGCCGCACGTTTTTGGCTGGACTGTTTGCTAACTGCCGGACCGCGTTCTTCGTACCGCGCCCCCTGATGCAGAATCTCCCAAATCAATCGACAAAGGCGATGGGCAATGACGCCGATCGTTTGATTGTGGCCCATGCGCGTCACGTACCGCCGGTAGAGAATGGCAAAGATGCTGCCCTTCAGCTTGACCGCCGCGTTGGCGGCTTGATTGAGAATGCGCCGCATATGGCGATTGCCCTTCGGGGACCTGCGGCTGTAATTGACTCCAGCACTTTCGTTGTCGCCGGGGCAAGCCCCGACCCAGGAGGCGAGGTTTCCCGCGGAGGGAAATGTCTCTGCCTCAGCGCCTACCTCCGCGATGATCTGCTGTGCTGAATCCACACCCAGACCCGGCACCTCGGCCAAGCGCTGGACCTGGTCTTGGTGGGTGCGGAGCAGAGTCGCCATCTCTTCGTCGAGTTGGTGAACCTGAGTATCGAGCCGCTCCCATTCCTCCAGGGCCATCTTGACCAGCCGACGGTAAACGGCGTTCAGATCCTGGCACGCTCCCAGCGCGTCGCACAACTGCTCCCGCGTAGCACCCAGACGATAATGGGCGAGTGCGGCCAGCGCCGCCGGATCGGTTTCTCCCTCAGCGAGCGCCCTCAACATACGCCGCCCGCTGACCCCCAGCAGATCGGAAACCAGGCTGGACAGCTTAATGTGGGCTTCTTCCAGCAAGGCCTCCAGCCGATTGTGAACCTGCACTTGGTTGCACCTCAACTGGTACTTGGTGCGCGTGACCGTCCGCCACAGACGCTGCTCTGCATCCGGCACGAACCTTAGACGGAGTTCGTTGGCGACGAGCCGCTTCACCAAGCGCTCGGCGTCGGCAAAATCGTTCTTGCGCCATTCCCTGCACTCTGCTGATTCCTAGTGTCACAAGCTGACCTCCAGCGTGCAAACGGGTGACTGCTCAACTATACTGGTGGCTGCCCGATTCGTACAGGGTTACTCGAACTGGTCCGTCCTGAATTCGCTGGCCAGTTTTGAAGCCCGAATCGTATCTTTGGAGCCTTAACTGTGAGACGGAGAGAATTCGTAAAGGATCTACTTCTTGCCGGCGGATCGCTGGCCGTGGCCGCGCGCTTTAGCATAGGATCACCGGCGCCGCCCACATCGGCATCCGTCAAACGCGTACTGGTACTCTTCATGTGCCACCTGGATGTCGGGTTTACCAGTACGCAGGCGGCCGTCGTCGCCAAGTACTTTGACCAGTACTTCCCCGCCGCCATGAAACTTGCGACTACGATGCGGCGCTCCGGTGATGACCGCTACGCCTGGTCAACGGGCTCCTGGCTGCTTTATGAATATCTGGAGCATTTGCACGGCGCCGCTCGGGCGCGGGTGGACCAGGCCGTCGTCAACGGCGACCTGGCATGGTTCGCCGTCCCGTTCAACTGGCAAACGGAGATGCTTGACCGCTCCATGGTTGAAGGCGCAATAGGGCTTTCTCAGTCGCTCGACCGCCGCTTCGACCGCGTGACCAGCGGCGCAAAAATGAGCGATGTTCCGGGACATACGCGCGGGATTATCGCTCCGTTTGCCTCAAACGGCGTGAAGCTGCTGGACATCGGCGTCAATGGTGCCAGCACTGTGCCTGATGTTCCACCAATCTTTGTGTGGAAAGAACCCCAGGGAGCATCCATCATCATGATGTACCATCACGGGTACGGCGCGGTCATTCAGGTTCCGGGTTCCGACCTCGCGATCGCCGTCGATGTTCGGAACGACAACGGCGGGCCGCATTCGCTTGCCGAAGTGACAAAGATTTATGCCGACTTGCGCAGGCAATTCCCCAACGCAAAGGTCCGCGCCGCCAACTTCAGCGAAGTCGCACAGGCTGTGGAACCCTACAAAGGCAACTTCCCTCTGGTCACTCAGGAAATCGGTGATACTTGGATCTACGGCGTGGCCAGCGATCCCGTGAAAGTAGCGCGCTACCGCGAAGTCATGCGCCTGCGCAAGGAGTGGATCGCGCAAGGGAAGTTCAGCGCCGGCGATGCAACGGACCTCCGGCTGCTGCAAGACCTGCTGCTGGCCCCGGAGCACACCTGGGGAGTAGACACCAAGAGGCTGAAAGACTACGAGCATTACACGCCAAAAACCCTTGCCAAAGTCGTTGCCTCGCCGCGCTTTCGCTGGGCGGAAAACAGTTGGGCTGAAAAGCGTCGGGACATTGACAAAGCAATCCAAAGTCTGCCGGATGTGTTGCGAAAGGAATCGGACGTCCGCCTTCGCGCTCTGCGTGCGGTCGCGCCAACCCATACAGGTCTCAGCATGCACACCGCGGGGTCAGAGATCGACACTGCGCACTTCAGTGTTGCCCTCGACCCGAAGACGGGCGCTATCCATCGCCTGCGCTCCAAGGCAACCGGCAGGGATTGGGCCTCCGCAGACCATCCTCTGGGATTATTCACCTACCAAACGCTTTCCGCGAAGGACTATGAGGAGTATCGAGCAGCCTACATCACTGTGAAGACATGGTGGGCGCCAATGGATTTCGGCAAGCCTGACATCGAAAAATTCGGAGCAAAGAGTCAGGTTTGGCTACCGCAAGTAGCCAGTTGCTGGGCTGGCAAAGTCCACGACGGCTTTCGCATTCTAAGCGAACTAAAGATTACGGACGCCGATGCGGAGCGCGCCGATCGTGTTGCATGGCCGCGTCAGATATACATGGAGGTTCGTTTCCCTGATGCCGAACCAGCCGTGCAGATATACCTGACGTGCCTCAACAAGGCCGCAAACCGCCTGCCGGAAGCCATGTGGCTCAGTTTTGTTCCCGCCGGAACGGATCCACACGAGTGGACGCTCGACAAGGTGGACCAACGCATCTCTCCCTTTGATGTCGTGAAGGGTGGCAACCGCCACATGCACGCCGTCACAAACGGAGTTTACTATCAGGATGAGAGAGGACAGCTTGTAATCGAAACGCTCGATGCCCCTGCTGTAGCCCTGGGCGAGCGATCACCAATCTTTTATTCAAACGATCAGCCCGACCTCTCAAAGGGACTTCACTTTAGCCTGTTCAACAATGCCTGGGGCACGAACTACATCCAGTGGTTCGGGGAAGACACGTTTTTCCGTTTTATCCTGCGGACGTAGTTCCCCGCTCGTTTACACCCATTTTGTGTCGTCGGACTACGCCTTGCGAGGCGACCGCGCGGAAACCACCACAAAGGGTTTCCACTGCAGATTCGCCTGGAAAGGGTAGCTCGGAATCCGATGGTAATCGGTCAGGTGCACGATGTCCTGATCAACCGCACCCTCGGTCAGCGCCATCAGGTTGGGATTGGCAATCTTGTTAATTTCTGGTTCCAGATAACCCGCCTTGACGACCACAATCTTGAACTTGGTGGGATCTAAGCCGAACAACGTAAAGTCCTTAATGTGGTGGAAGGGCCGGCGCCGCTCCGTCAGCACCATGGAGATGCCTTCCGTTTCAATAGCGGCCTGCCGCCCCAGCGGGTCCTCCATGTGCGAGAGACTGAGCACCTTTGCATTGACGCGAACAGGCTTGCTGGCTTTGGGATCAAGGGTTGCGCCAATGCTGAGTGGAAGGGCCGCCCCTACCCCCGCGCGATAGCAGGCATCGGTGGCCGGCGCGTCGCAAATGCCGGCAATCACAACATCGCGCACGTGGCGCTGGAGCAGCGCTGCCAGAACGTCTGCCCGATCGTCAGTGCCTCCGGCGGTGGGGTTGTCTCCCGAGTCCGAAATGACTACCGGATGTGTTTTCAGGCTTACAGCTTTTTCTATGATCTCTGGCAGGTACCCCGTCGGCACCCCAAAGTGGAACTCTTTTCGGGCGTCCCAGTATTGCTGCGCCAGCGATAGGGCATCTTTCTTGAGCAATGCCGGGTCCGTACCGGTAAGGATGGCGCTGGCAGTGGCTCTCGGCTCATCAGCCCACACGTATCCAACCATCAGCGAAGCATCCAGCACGCCAGGGTGAGTATTCATGGCAGGCAGTTGTCCCCAAAGGCGCTTGGCCGGCTGGTAGCGCGTGCTGCTGCGCTCGCCCGGCATCAGCACCGGGATGGGCGACCAGATCATGGTCGGCCTCATATTCTGATTGAGGCAATGGACCAGCATGTCGCACGCCCGCTGAGTCGTTTCTTCCTGGTCAATGTGCGGGGCGGTCCGGTAGGCGGAGAGCATGTCCAGGTTGTTGATGATCTTATGGCTGAGGCTTCCGTGCAGGTCGAAGCTGGCAGTGATCAGACAGTTAGGACCGACCACGTCACGCGCTGAAGCAATCCAGTCGCCGTCTGCATCCTGCATCCCTTCAACAGACATGGCCCCGTGCATAGCCAAGTAGAGACCATCCAGCGGCAGCAGAGCTTTCACCCGGTCCAGGAATTCCGCCTTCAGTTTCTGATAGGTTTTTGCTTCCACCGGCCCGCCAGGCACCGCGTCCGCCTGAAGCGTGGGCTGGAAGGGATAAGGGTATTTCTTCAACAGGCTGAAGAACGGCATGTCTGCCAACGTCTGGCCTCGGCTTACGGCAAATTCGTCCATGCGGGTAAGAATGGGCGTATAAGTGCTGCACTCGATTCTGATACCACCAAAAGCCACGCGCTTGGGTTCCGCAGCCCGTGCGGTCCCTTTGGAACCAAGCCTGGCCAGCGGAGATGCCAGCGCCGCCATCGTTGCGTTTTTCAAAAACGTTCTGCGTTTCAAGTGTCTCTCCTCCGTCGTTGCGAAGACGGACCGAAATCCCGCGCCGCATGGCGGGCAGACTCCAGCCGTAATTTTTATGTGAACTACTGTGACTACAACAGTATATCGTTCGCAGGCCTAATCCCCAACAGCATTCGCCGGGCAAACCGTCAAACAGATTGCTGCGTCCTTGTGGGCTCAATTTCCGTTGCAGAATCGACCGGGATATAGCGTGCAGAAGAGATCTAAGGAATCCCGAGTTTCCTTTGCATATCCTCCAGAGATACGCCCTTGGTTTCCGGGTAGAAGAAAAGGACCACAAAGAATTGGAGCACCATCATGGCAGCAAAGAAAACGAAAGGATAAGCACCCGACGCGGCCGCGATCAGTGGGAAGGTCCACGAGATGAGCGCATTCATAAACCAGTGCGAGAAGCTGCCAAGGCTCTGGCCTTTAGCACGAACACGATTAGGGAAAACTTCGCTGATGTAAACCCAGATGACAGCGCCCTGGGAAAACGCGAAGAACGCGATGTATCCCATCAGCAGCCATACTAGATAATTTTCATGCGCAGAAGTAAAGAAAATGGCCGCAATTCCGCCCAAACACGCCGCCGTACCAACAGAGCCGATCAGCAGCAGTGTCCTGCGGCCCACGCGGTCAATCATTGACATTGCAATTACAGTGAACAGCAGGTTAGTCGCACCGACGGCCACTGCCTGAATCTCGCCCGACAAGGCACTGAACCCGGCAAGCGCAAAAATGTCGTTCAAGTAGTAGAGGATGGCGTTGATGCCCGCCAACTGGTTAAACATGCCGATTGTTCCGGCAAGGAAGATCGGCAAGCGGTACTTCCGGGTGAACAACGGTTCTCTGGCGCACTCCAGGTGCATCGATTCCAGAATAGCCTTCAGTTCCTGCTCGGCGTTTTCCTCTCCCACTTGCTGCAGGACCGTTCGGGCCTGATCCACTCTCCGTTTTTCAACAAGCCAGCGGGGACTTTGTGGAATTCCAAACAGCATTACCAGGAACAGAGTTGCCGGAAGCGATGCGACACCCAGCATCCAACGCCATTCGGTCCCGCCAAAATGCATGAGTGCGATTAAATAGTTGGAAAAGTACGCCAGCAGAATTCCAAAGACTACATTGAACTGAAACAGTCCGACCAGCCGCCCACGCCACTTTGCAGGAGCGATTTCCGCGATGTACATCGGTCCCAGTACCGATGAGCCACCGATGCCGAGGCCGCCAAGGAAGCGGAAGAAAACCAGCGGATACCAGCCCCACGCAAGAGCGCACCCAAGGGCCGAAGTTAGATATAGAACCGCCAGCACCCGGAGGCTGTTGCGGCGGCCAAACCGTTCGCCGGGTATTCCGGCTGACATAGCGCCAATGATCGCGCCCAGTAGCGCAATAGCGACGGTCATCCCCAGGAGACCTGGTGATAGCTTGTATTGCAACGTCAGCGCGTGGGTTGTTCCCGCAATCACGGCTGTATCAAAACCGAACAGGAGTCCACCCAGTGCGGCCACAACGCTGCTCTTGATCAGAAGTCTGTTCAGTCTCATAACACCCACATAAATGTGAATTGAACTTCTGCAGTCGTTGTGAGGCAATTCTGACTGCAGATCGAAGCAAAGATACAGGAGATTCCACTAACTGGCCAGATTTTCCACTTCGTCACGCGTCCACGGCGGGACAGCTCCCGGGCGGCTGGTAATCAGCGCCCCCACGCGGTTAGCAAAATCGGCGACTCGGCTTGCGGGCCAGCCGCTGCCCAGACCGTGCAGAAAAGCTGCCGCAAATGCGTCGCCGGCGCCGACAGTGTCAACTACGGTCACGCCATAACCCGAGGCTTCAACAAATTCTTCGCCAATCAGCAGGGCACAGCCCTCCGCCCCCCGCGTTACGCACACGGCTTCCCAGCCCAGATCGGACGCGTAATCACGGCAAAACTCCTCCAGTGTCCGGTGAGAACGGCCGCACATCTGATCGACGGCGCGAACCTCTTCATCATTGAGCTTGACGACCGTTGCCTGGGCCATCAGATCACGCACAAGTTGCGGTTCGTAGCACGCGGGCCGAAGGTTAACATCGTAGAAATGCCGCGCTCCGCATTTTGCGGCTAAAAGCCGGTTCGTGACTTCGTGCGCCTGCGGGCTGATCTGGTGCAAGGTCCCAAAGTAGATCCAATCCGGCGCGGGTTGCAGGAGCTCATTCAAATCAGCTTCCGTCAGCACCGGAAAATCGTAGGCGGCCGGACGCTCGATCCGAAATGTAGGCTGCCCGTTTGCGTTCAGGCTAACGGACGCGATGCCGGTGGGGAAATTATCGTCGCGGCGGACAAATCGGGTAGAGAGTCCCATTTGCACCATGCGATCGAGGACGCGGTCACCTCGCTGATCGCGGCCAACGGCGCTCACAAAGTAAACCTCCTGTCCGAGTCTCTGCGCGTGTGCCGAGAAGTTGAAAGTGGCTCCGCCCAGGTGCTCCTTGTCTCCGATGACATCCCACAGGACTTCCCCAATGCTTACAATCTTCATGGGCACTATCCTTTGACGAGTGGGCTTTGCCGGTCCCCTGCAGCCACGCTGTATCCAGTTCCTACCACATCGATCTAATGTTCCAGATGTTCAGCTTGACGATCTTTGCTTCCCCGCCCTTGGAATAAAATTCAATCCCCCGGCTGGAAAGAGGAGGAAATATCAGGTCGGAAATCAACCGCTCGTCATGGTTGGCAAAAACTTCGACACAACAACGGTCGACAACTTTGTTCGAACTGTAGCAGGGCTCGCTGTTCTTGAGCTTCACCCAAGCCACGAGCCCCGCCCGATGGTTTCCCGCCTTCATTTCCGGGTATATGTAATTACTCGGATCGCTGACCTTTGTGCCTTCCGACGTTCCAAAGGGACGCAGATTCCCTTATCGTCCTAGTTCCTCGCTCATCACGCGATAAGTCCACGGGAACCGGTCCATCAATGCCTCGCGCGAGTGAGGGATCAGGTCCGCATTGACAGGCATAAAACGGTAACGGACCGGCGTATAACCTGTATCCGTGAAGTCGTTGTTGGGGGTAGCGTCCAGGATCAGAGGATGCAGGCCCTCCTTCCGGCCACGAAAGGGGTGCGCCTTTTCGTCAATGCCGAGAAACACTTTCTTCTTAATGCGATCCCGGTTATCCAATGTGACACGATAGATGTATTCGATGTCCGTGGCACGGCCCCATCGGGCCATGAGCGCGTCCGTCCGCGTTCCGCCGTCTTCATTGCTGAACACAATGCTGTACTGTATGGTTTCTCCCTCAGGCTTCTTGAAAATCTCATACCACATCAGCAACGGTGCATCCGAAAACGCGCCCAGCGTGTCTGCGCGGGCGAAGAGGACCGGAGCGTGCTGGGCGACCTGGAATTCCGGCGCGTCCTCAGAAATGACGCTTACGGACGCTTTGTGAACCACCAGTCGGGCTTGCCGGGCCGACAAGCGGTCGTCGCGCTTGACCGCCAAGGTGTGCGGCCTCGCCTTCAGATATCCCAGAAGCACTGGATAGGTTGCCGGCCGCTCACTTCCAAAGACAATCACATCCTGGTTGTACTGACCGTCAAGGATAATCCTTGCAACGGCAGCTTCATCACCGTTTGTTGCCCAGGAAGCACCCGGAGCCGAAGCGCTAAGCTCGGCCACGGCCTCTTCTCCGTTTTTAAGAGTGAACTGGAAGTCCTTGCCCTGGCCCACCAGCGCCTGTGGGATGAAGCAAACAACGACGAGCATCAGGTAATTCAGCCTGAAACGCAACATGTGCTTTCCCCCCAGCGAATAGCGCATGAAAGTATGCCGCCGATATGACACCGATTCCAGCAGAATGTATGTCCCGTCAACAATAACATGGCTAATGGACTGTCAATCGAGGGACAAGAAAATACCCGCTTAATACGCACTCCGCTTCGCTCCAAAATGGAACCCAATCGTTGCTCAATGAAGCTACGGCAGAACCGGTGCGGTGACAACCCACCCTGGCAATGAAGTTTGTGACTGACCGAAGGAAGTGGTACGCCCGGAGAGATTCGAACTCCCGACCCCTTGCTTCGTAGGCAAGTGCTCTATCCAGCTGAGCTACGGGCGCATAGCTTGATTATATGCGACTTAACTTCCTGGCTGCCACGATTTCTACTGCTTGGGCACATGAACATATCGCATCCTGGTGTCCAGGCTTAAGTGCCCGAGCAAGGCAGCAAGCTCCGCCAAGCCCACGCCCGCTTGCACGCACCGTGAAGCGAACGTATGCCTAAAATCATAAGGTACAAAGGGTGCGTCGGTAAAGTGCTTTTCAATTAACATCAGATGCGCTTTCTTCAAGGACGTGACGTACCCAAGCCCTTTGTTCTTCGTCTTTGGTCCTCGCACGGGGAAAATATCACCGTTCAGGCTTTCTTCGCTCCGCCTTCGTAATGCCTCCAGCACGTCCTCCATCGAAGGCACTTCACTCCTGTAGGCTGGCCGCTTGGTTCCCCGCAGCGCTACGAATTCCTGCGCAAGGTTTACGTCGGCTCTCTGCAGGCTGAAAATCTCCCTCGGCCGTCCCGTGTTCGAATCATGAGGAGAGCGAAGTCATGCAGGTCGCCCTTCGATACACTCAAGAGTTTTTCGACCGTCTCAATGCCCAGCGCGCGCATCCTCCCGGGGCTCTCGCGCCCGAACTTCGCACGCTGTACATGGTTCCCGACGTTCATCTCCAAGGCGTCGGCATGACTGAAAATTAGCTTCAGTGTGGTCAGTACCCGCACGCCCTGCCACAACCATAGGACCAAGGCGTGTCAGAGTCGCAATATCGAGCTAACAAACTACGCTCGCCGCAATTATTTCTTCGAGTTCTGGAGCGCAGCCCGCCGCGGTCAACAAAGAGCGCGATCATGTGGTAACAGTTCAGCTGCCCGCTATGGACGGAAGAGGTCGGGAGAAACCTGAGGTAGAAGCAAGATCATTGGCTAAAGCAGGCGTACTTCTTAAGAACTCCGCTTGCTGGGTTTTCTTCAACCAGTTCTTGCTCGACAGTGTTCTGCGTGTGCGAGCGGTCCAATGCTTCACTGATACATCTGTTTCAACCTGTCGAGGCACAACAAGAACGCCGTCAATTTCTTGTGGGACGCGCTAGTCTGTTAGCGCACCGATAAAAGGGAGCCGGCGCCCTTTGGTTTAAGATGTATCGTAAGAGGCGAAGAGCCCTGATAAACTTGGGAGTACGAAAAGAAGAACTTAGGGAGCGAGACAATGGATCCTGAACAATCTACGACCTGGCTCCGCGACTTGGCGCTGGATCTCCGCTGGTCATGGAACCATACAGCGGACGAGTTGTGGGCTCGCCTTGATCCAGAGTTTTGGACGCTGACGCATAACGCCTGGGTCATCCTCCAAACGGTCTCGCCAGAAAGGCTGGGTGAATGCCTGGCGGACCCTGCCTTCCACGAGAAGCTAGAGGAAGTGCGTCGTTACTACGAGTACTACGATACACGTCACCACTGGTTCCAAACGACGTATCCCGACCCGCCAATCAAGGCAGTCGCCTATTTCAGCATGGAATTCATGCTGAGTGATGCTCTGCCGATTTACTCGGGAGGGCTTGGCAACGTCAGTGGCGATCAGCTCAAATCCGCCAGCGATCTGGGCGTTCCGGTCTACGGGGTAGGACTTTTATATCAGCAGGGTTATTTCCGCCAGCGTATCGACGCCGATGGCCATCAGGAGGCGCTTTACCCCTACAACGATCCTACCCAGTTGCCGATTTCTCCCCTTCGCGAGCCCAACGGGGAATGGCTACGAGTATCCGTTCGCTTGCCGGGTGTTCGCCTGTACCTGCGCACGTGGGAAGTGCGCGTGGGACGCTGCCGGCTGTTTTTGCTCGATTCGAATGATCCCGCAAATCTTCCCGATTACCGAGGTCTTACCTCTGAGCTTTACGGTGGCGGTCCGGAAACACGCCTGCTGCAAGAACGAATCCTTGGCATCGCCGGCTGGCGATTGCTGCGGGCGCTGGGCCTTCATCCGGAGGTTTGCCATCTCAACGAGGGCCATGCCTCATTTGCCGTATTGGAACGCGCCCGCGATTTCATGGAGGAGGCGAAAATTACTTTCGATGAGGCTTTCGCGGCGACCCGCCCAGGGAACCTTTTCACGACACATACCCCGGTCGAGGCGGGTTTTGACCGTTTTTCGCCAGCCCTGATGAAGCGGCACCTCGGCCGCTACGCAGAAGAGCGGCTGGGGATCCCCTTCTCGCAACTCATGGGGCTGGGACGTCTGAATTCGAATGATGATTCGGAGCCTTTCAACATGGCCTATCTGGCCATTCGTGGCAGTGGTGCAGTGAACGGCGTGAGTCGTTTACACGGCGAAGTCAGCCGCCGATTGTTTCAGCCTCTATTCCCACGCTGGCCGCAGGCCGAGGTGCCAGTCGGCCATGTGACGAACGGCATCCATGTTCCGTCATGGGATTCGAAGGCCGCGGACGACGTCTGGACGGAGGCTGCAGGCAAGGACCGGTGGCGCGGAGACTTAGAAGAATTGGCCGGAGCGCTAGACTCCGTCCCCGCTGCAGACATTTGGAAGATGCGTACGGAGAACCGCATCCAGCTTGTCGATTACGTGAGGACCTATCTGTCCCGCCAAGTCGCTGGGCACGGAGCCTCTGTTGAAGAAGTCGCTCTGGGCGCCCGCATTTTCGATCCCAATACGCTGACAATTGGGTTTTCACGCCGCTTTGCGACGTACAAGCGCCCCAACCTGATGCTGAGGGAGTCGGACCGTTTGCTCCGGATTCTAACGAACCGAGAACAGCCTGTTCAGCTCGTCATCGCGGGCAAAGCGCATCCTCAGGACCGCGAAGGCCAGGAAATGATCTGGCAGTGGATTCAGTTTATCCGCCATACGCCCGCACGCGAGCATGTCGTGTTCCTGGCGGACTACGACATGCAGATGGCCGAGCATCTGGCCCACGGTGTGGACGTTTGGGTAAATAACCCCCGGAGGCCTTGGGAAGCGAGCGGAACCAGTGGCATGAAGGTACTCGTGAACGGAGGACTCAACCTTTCGGAACTTGATGGTTGGTGGGCCGAAGCGTACTCACCGGAAGTCGGCTGGGCTATCGGAGACGGCCAGGAGCACGATTCTGATCCGGAGTGGGATCGCAGGGATGCTGAGCAGATCTATTCGTTGCTGGAACGCGAAATTATTCCCATGTTCTACCAGCGAGACCAGGAGGGGCTTCCGCTCGCCTGGATCGACCGTATACGGGCAAGCATGTCACGTCTGACCCCGCAGTTTTCCGCCAATCGGGTGGTAAGAGAATATACTGAAACTCATTACATCGCCCGCGCGAAAGCATACCGCGAACGAACAACAGACGCCCGCACGGCCGTGGAGGGACTAATCCGCTGGCGCAAAAAGGTTGAAGATCATTGGGCCCGGCTCCGCTTTGGATCGCTGGAGGTAACTTCCGAAGGAGCCCAGCACATCTTCAATCTTCAGGTCTATCTGGATGAATTGGATCCGGAAGCGGTCCGCGTGGAGTTATTCGCTGACGCGACGAAGTCTAGCGCTCCGGTGGTGGTAGAAATGAAATGCGGCGAGCCGCTGGTGGGTGCTTCCAACGCCCATCGTTATACAGCTTCAATTGCAGCCAACCGCCCGGCAGGCGATTTTACGCCCCGCATCGTGCCCTGCCATCCGTTGGCATCGGTTCCTCTTGAGTGTGCGCGAATCCTCTGGTACAGGTAGAAGGCCGATTATCCGCCAACATCTCGGAAACGGATAGTTGTGCTCAGGAACCGCTGCGGGCCTAAGGAACCTGCCTCTCGTGGCCGCAATTGAGTTGCCGCCGCGTGGTGGTACGAATTCGGCTGACACTGACAGCCCGTGATATAATTTTTAAAGCAGGGCAAAGGAGCTGCAACGTGATGAAGCAAAACCGACGCGCAGGGTGGTTTGTCTTCGCAACCCTGATTGTTTGCGCCATCCTCGGCGGGCTTTATGGTCCGCAAGTTGAAGCCAATACGGCGAACGACAACGATTCCTCCTTTCAGGCCAGCCTACGTGAATTCACCAACGTCTACGGCAAGGTCCAGGAAAATTACGCCACCCCGGTTGATCCCAACAAAGCTATATACGGTCCTACGAACAGCAATTTTGTGGGAGCAATTCCTGGCATGCTGCGGACCCTTGATCCGCATTCGAACTTCTTCGACCCGCGCGCCTTTGCCATGTTGCGAGAAGACCAGGAAGGCCGTTATTTCGGCGTTGGAATGAGCATCCAGTCCCGGCCCGGCAAAATGGGGAAACTGGTGACCTTTGTGGTTGCCCCGATTCCCGGCTCTCCGGCATTTAAGGCCGGTCTCCGCCCTGGTGATGTTATTGAGGAAATCAACGGCAAGAGCGCCGTCGGCCTTGATTCCTCGTTGAATGAGCAGACAGACAAAGTGGCCAAATTGCTGAAGGGCCCTCGCGGCACGATTGTGCATGTTGTGGTCCGCCGCGATGGAGCGACCAAGCCGCTCAGTTTTACGATCACGCGCGGTGAGATCACGCAGCCCAGCGTTGACGATGTATTCATGGTAAAGCCCCATGTAGGGTACATTCACATCAGCCGCTTTAACGAAACCACCAATACGGAGCTTACACAGGCGCTGAAAAAACTGGATGCCGAGCACATGGACGGACTCATACTCGACTTGCGAGACAACCCGGGCGGCTTGCTGCAGGAGGCTGTGGAAGTTTCCGATCACTTCCTGAAAAAGGGTCAGCTAATCGTTTATCATTACGGGCGCTCTTCGCCTGAGAAGCGGTACTACGCGACGCACGGCGACAAGGGAAACAGATATCCCATCGTGATCCTGATCAATCGGATGACTGCCAGCGCGGCAGAGATCGTTACGGGGGCTCTCCAAGACCACGACCGAGCCTTGGTAATGGGCGAGACCAGTTTCGGAAAAGGCCTGGTGCAAACTGTTTATCCTCTAAGCGACGACACGGGCCTGGCATTGACAACTGCGCGCTATTACACGCCCAGCGGACGCCTGATCCAGCGTAATTACAACACCGTGTCGCTTTACGATTATTACTACCGCCCCGAGGGTACTCCCGAACCTCACACCGAGGTCCGCCTGACGGACGGAGGCCGGAAAGTTTACGGCGGAGGAGGAATAACTCCGGACGTTAAGGTACCTCCCCAGAAACTTAATGATACTCAGCAAACACTGGTGCAGAACGGAGCGTTCTACACGTTTGCCCAGAATTATCTGGCGGAGCACAAGACCATTCCGGAAGATTTCCAGGTGACCGACAATGTGCTGGCGGAGTTCACTCAATTTTTGACCAAACAGAAAATACCTGTGTCAAGTGCGGACCTGCAGAAGAACCTTGATTTTGTTGAACTCCATATTCGCGAAAGCCTCGTCAGGGACATTTACGGTACCAATGTTGCCTATAGGATCGCAATCGAAAATGATCCTCTTGTGGCGGACGCCGTGAATCATTTGCCTGAGGCGCAACAACTGCTCGTGAACGTCCAGAAGTACATGGCCGCGAGGGAAACCAAGTAACTCAGGGCTTGCGGGCGCTCATTTTTGATTGAGACATGTCGGCCAGTTTTCTTGGAGGTAGATCTTTAATTCCCTCCGCCAAGCTGTTCGTGTTAAGTATTCTTTGAAGGCCGCAAATACTTGAGAAGTGACCAGCCTCCGGTAATGGGGAACAGAAGGATCTGCTTGATAATTTCACCCTTGCCCTTCCTGCGAAATCGCTTCTGCTGGGATTCGGTCCGGCCCTGAAAAACCAGCATCATGGCGTACTTCAGAAAGTCCACTCCACATTGATCGCAATTCCCGCCGTGCTTCTGCGTATGCTTGCACGCAGGGCATGTAAACAAGGTAGGCGCGTGACAGCGCACGCAGAACTGGATACTGTCCGGGTTATCGTGGCCGCATTTGGCGCATTGCATGGCGAAGACCCGTTATAGGGCTCAACTTGTCTTATCGGCGAACAGGAGCCTTGACTGGAGACCCAACGCGCTCCGGGCGGCAGGAAGAGGATTCCCTGAAGGTTGGAAACTGGTGGACGCGAAGGGATTCGAACCCTCGACCTCAGCGTTGCGAACGCCGCGCTCTCCCAACTGAGCTACGCGCCCATTGAATGAACGTATCTTGCCTAATATAGCATGTGGCATTTCACACTGACAATTTTCACGCTTCTTGCGCATGCTGAAGCAGTTGCCACCCAATAACGCGCGGGCCAGCTCATGCTACAATTCAAGCAGGATGCCAATTCGAGTAATCGCTGTTGACCTTGATGGAACCCTGCTGAACAGCCGCCAAGAAATCTCTGACGCTAACTGCCGCGCGCTTGCCGCGGCATCAGAGTGCGGCGTGCGCATCGTGATTATCACCGGCCGCCGCTACCATTCAGCGCGGCGACTGGTCGGGTCTCTTCCCTTTCTTGTAACCCTTATCACCTCGAACGGCGCAGTGGTCCGTTCACTTTCCGGAGAACTGCTCCACAAGAACTTCCTGCCCCGAAGCGTCGCAGTACAGGTGCTTGAAGCGTCTGCCCAATATCGGCCGTATGCTGTCGCGATCTATGACAAGCTTGGACGGGGGCAGGTCATGATGCAGCACAATGCCGCTCCCGACGGTCCCCTGCAGTGGTATCTGAGGACGGCCCGGGAATATCTGTTGCAAGTCCCGGACCTTCCCGCCGCGCTGCCAGGCGATCCCGTCCAGTTGATGTTCGGCGGTGAGCCGGCATTTCTGGAGGCGATCGAGAATGTGTTGCGCGCTTCCCCTGTCGGCAAACACGTCCATCTGACGTGGACCAAATACTTTGAGCGAAGCATTTCCCTGTTGGACGTTATGAACCTTGGCTGCTCTAAGGCAAGCGGGCTTAAATGGTTGCTTCAGCAGACGGACTGCAACTTTAGCGAAGTCATGGCCATTGGGGACAATTTCAACGACCTGGAAATGTTGCGGATGGCGGGCTGCCCCGTAGTCATGAGGAATTCCACTCCGGGACTTGCCGACAAAGGCTGGCACATCACTCACTCCAATGATGAAGACGGCGTGGCCGCTGCCATCAACCAACTCCTCCTGAACCACAAGAAAGCTTTCTAGCGTCTCTCCTGTCCCGGCCGCTGAAATTTGCCCTATATTCAGCGAAACGGAGCAAAACCAAACCCGGACATTGTGCGACAAATTCCGGCGCGGCGGGCTATTCGTGGTTAATCACTTGTGTTCCGGGAGGAGGGGTAAGCTCGAACATTGAAGCCGTCAGCCTGGGATTCCGGGCGATGTGACTGAAGACGAACTTCATGACGCTGTTATCGCTGTAAGTGATTACGAGTCGGCGGATATCCATCTGAGGGTCGAACTCCAGAACTACGTGCTTGTAACCGATCTTTTCCGCATGCCGCGGGTAAGCCATGATTACGCGATCTTCAGCGGGGTGCTTAAACTGGCCATTCACATCTTCAAAACGCGAAAACACTTTCCGCAAATCGACCCGGGAAAGGAGCAAGCGGAACGGGACACGGTAATCCTCACTTTCCTTTACGGAAGAACGGTTGAGCTGACTCTGCTCCGGGAGATAGAGGAGCACTTCCTTCTTGTTTGACAGAAAGACCTTCTTTTCCGGCTCGCGGTAATCCCACCTCATGCGGCCGCCCCGCGCAAAAACCACTGTGCCAGACTCAACCCGGCTCCCGCCGCCTGAATCGTAGGTTTGAGTGAAATCTGCCCGAATAGCCTGCACGTCGTGATAACTTTTCTGCACTTCAGTAATGAACTGGTCAAGCGGCACACCGCTGGTGGAGGCCGGCTCAGCCCGAAGGCCCGGCCCCATCAGCAGCACAATCAGTGCCGCGCAAAGCATGGCCACGGCCAACAATCCGGCGGAATCTTTACGGAGACTTTCTTTCATCCTTTGCCCTCAACAATATGACGGTGCTTTGCGCCTCCTGGTTGTTTGGGTCTGTCTCAAACCCTTGGGCGTATTCTTTCAGTGCCGTATCCCTGTGCCCATTGGCCTGCGCTATGCGGGCCAGCCCAAAGTGCGCGTGGCTGTCATACGGGTTGTTTGCAACTGCGGCTCTGTAGGCCTCTGCCGCACGCGCCAAGTCCTGTTGCTTTAAATAAACGTCTCCCAGTCCGTCATAGCCCCTGAAATTAGGCGCCGCATCAACAGACTGCTGAAACTGCCTTGCCGCCTCATCAAGACGCCCTTCCTTAACATACAACTTCCCGAGCTTGTTGTGGCAACTTGGGATCAGGGGCGACAGGGCAACCGCGGCGCGCAACTGCAATTCCGCCTCTTCTAACCGGCCCTGATCCATCTCCATGCTGCCGAGATTCAGGTGAGGGTCGGTGTAATCCGGCTTGTGCAGAATCGCTGCGCGAAAGTAATGCTCAGCCTGCTGGTATTGCTTTCTGCTGGCATAGATCAGCCCCAGGTTGGTAAGAGTGATGGGAGAGTTGGGGTTTAATTTAAGCGCTATAGTCCATTCCTTCTCAGCTTCGTCAATCCTGCCGTGGTTCCAGGCAACCACCCCCAGGTTTTCCCGAATGTTGGTAGCTGTGGGTGAAACTTCCAGCGTCTGGTTGTAAAGTGCTTCATCGCTGCGCCAGTCGCGATTCCGCGTGACCACGCGCACGACAAGCAGCAAGGCAATGATGCTGGACGCGCCCGCCAGCATGTATCTCCAAAAATGCTGCCGTCCATCCAGCGACCTCCAAAGCTCCACGCCCGCCCAACCTGCCAGCCAGCAGAAACCCACTGACGGCAAATAGAGATAGCGCTCAGCAAAAACATTTCCGGCGAGGTAGCGGACATCCAGCACCGGAGCCAAGGTCACAAAAAACCAGATGAGTCCAAACGCCGCGATGCGGCTCCGCCTGAAAAGCAGTGCGAAAATAATCGCGCATGCAGCAATCGCCCCAATGCCCACCAGCACGCGCGGCTCAAGCAACGACGTCCCCTTGTGGAAGACGTAATAGGCGCAAAGTTCGGCAGGCCAGAAAAGCTTCTCAATGTACTTTCCCACAAGCGCTACTGCTGAAAGAACGCACTGGTACCAGCCGAGCTGCGCCAACTGAATTTGCGGCGCGAAGGCGCCCAGGTGCTCAACCCTGAACAACACATAGGCCAGGTCCATCAGCCAGAATTCACTGTAGCGGCGAGCCTTCTGCCAGAAGGTGGTGTCAGCGCGGTCACCTCGAAAGAAGTGTTCATAAATCATGGCCAGCAGGGGGAACGTCAGGGACTGCTCCTTGGAAAAAATAGTCAGAGCAAAACTGACCACCGCAGCCAGCTTCGCCCAAGGCAAAATCCCGCCCTTAGGCCGACCTACGTTGAGGTACAGCCAAAAGGTAAGCAGATAGAAAAACGTCACCTCGAGGTCCGTCACAGCTGCCACCCAGGCGACCGCCTCAGTGTGGATCGGGTGAATGGCAAACAGGCAGGCGGCCACGAACGCCATTGACCGGTCTCCGAGTATGCGGTGAGCAATAGCGAACACGAGCAAGACAACGCCGACGTGCAGGCACACATTCACCAGATGGAATCCGTAGGCAAGCGGCCCAAACAAGTGGTAGCAGACCGCGTATCCCAGTGTCATCATGGGACGGTAGTAATTTGAGACCCCCTGCATCCCCACAAACGACCAGACTGTCTTGCCAAATATCTGTGGTAAAAAGTGAAAACTCTTCAGGTAAGGGTTGTCGAGCACCTGGCGGTTGTCGTCATAGACAAAGCCATTGAGAAGCGTGTTGATGTAAGGGATCGCTGCGCACAGAATGAGCGCCGCGATAAGATAAGTGTCAATCTGCCTGGTTTTGGCGTGGAATTGCACGCACTTGTCTTCTGCAGGCGGCTGGGGTCTCCTTGCCTTGCGAAAAAAAATCATTGCCCCTCCGGCTGGACACCGACCCTGAATATCGAAAGCTGATGGGCACCCGCTCTGATCAGTTTATTCATTCGGATCGGCATGGAGAACTCGTGCCGCAGGCTGGAAACCTGAAAGAAAACGGGGGAACCAAGTGGTTCCCCCCAGGAGGTGTCGGAGCAAGAAGCCCTTCAGGCAAAAAAGGAGATCAGCCCGCAAGAGGCGAGTCCGCCGAACTGGCCTGCGTGTTATTCGAATTCTGTCGGATAACACCGGACTGGTCCGTGTAGTAGGAATTCGTACCCGTCGTTCCGCGAGTGACGGGGTCGGCCCAGAACTGGTAGGTATCAATCCGTCCAGCCACAACCGGCCCGGGCGAATAGGTAAAGCTGTAACCGCTCTTTACTGCCCCCATGGCCGGCGCTGAACCGCCAGACAATACGCTGTCCACCAACCCGGACGCCGTGGAGGTGGGCATCGCGCCGCTGGCCGGCGGGCCCAGATAACCCAACGTCGCCGTGTAGCCGCTGCTATACGTTGAAGCATAAGTGACTTCAGCGGTATTGTAGGTCCTCAACGATCCAACTGCCGACGCCTGGTTAGCTGCAATCCTCGACCGCAGCAGGTTCGGGATTGCTATCGCGGCGATGATCAAGATAATCGCCACGACAATCAGCAATTCGATCAGCGAAAACCCTTTCGAATCTCTTTGCATTCAATCCTCCTTTGACCTTTCTGAATCTTCCAATCTGGCAAAATCACTCACGATGTAGCACCTGATGTTCCACATCGGCGAACGGCAGAAAAATCTTTATTCGACCGGAGATATCTGAAAAGACAAAAGTTATCCGATTGTAGGTCCACACACTAGATTCTAGTTTTGTCAGAACGACCGTAAAAGCCGATTTTTGTCGAAACCATATGACAAAAATTGACACTCAAGCAATCCCTTCACGAATATTTTCGGCCGCGATACTGCCACTGCGCTCAGGACAAATAATCGCACGAGTGAGCGAGGTCGACCATGGTCCCACCCATACCTCAGTTCCTGCTGGCTTTTTCAGTCTGTATCTTAATAGCCTCGATCTGCTGCTCCGCCCCTGTTTCACCGGGAAAGTTCTTCAACTCTTCTTGAAATTGCGCCAGAGCGCCGGGGATATCCCCTTTAAGTTTGAGGATCATCCCTAGCGCAAAATGATAGGCCAACCCGGATGGCTGGAGCTTGAGCGCGTGCCGTACAGCCTTTTCAGCGCCATTGGTGTTGCCAAGTTTCAGCCATGTCAGACCCAGATAAAAATACTCGTCGCTGTCGACACCGTTCACTGCAATGGCTCGTTCGAAGTACTTTTCCGCTTCCTGCAGCCTGCCCATGCGGTAACTAGTGTACGCGGTGTTGTAGATCGCCAGCCAGAAATTCGGGTCCTGTGCCAGGACTTCACGGTAGAGGGCAAGTGCTTCGCCGTACCGGCCCTTTTCTCCGAGGGCATTGGCAAGATTGGTACGGGCCAGCTTGTTTTGCGGTGTGCGCTCCACTCCCCTCGTGTAGAGAGTTATGTCGTTCGCCCAGTAACGGTCCTGAAACGCAGTGGAAATTCCCAGCACCAGCGCCAGCACCAGAACTAAAGCCGTCTGAAACGCAGGCAATCCCCAATCCGACACCTTCCGAGATGGAATCAGGCGGAATGCCATGGCGAGCAGAAGCGAAAAGCCAATTGACGTCAGATAGAGGTAACGGTCGTGAGCGATTTCTCCAACAGGCAGAACCGATAGGTCCAGTAAAGGGACGAAGGGGACGAGAATCCACACGGAGGCAAAGAGTGCTACCCGCATGTCTTTGGACGATTCTCTTCCCAGCCTGCGTACGAGGATCCAGACGAGAAAACCGATGGAGGCCAAAGCGGCCAGGGGTAGAAAGAACGACACCAACTCCGGCGTCTTGATATAGGGAACGTCGTAAAAAACGCTGAGGTTGAATGGCCAGACCAGGTGTCGCAAATAGAACAGCAGCAATTGCGGCCAGGTAAAAACAATGGTCGAAACAGACAGCGGCACCATCGTGTGCCCAAGCCCCTTTATCACATGCCAACGCACTGCCAGATACACAAACGTCAGCAGCACGAACGGGCTGACCCGAACCACGCAGGCCCACGTGCGCTCAGTGACCTTCCGGAACGAGCAGGAAGGGCGCGAAGATTCCGTCCACAACCACTCGTACGCAACGATGATGATCGGCAGGATCAGCGCCGTCTCTTTTGACAGCATTGCAAGTGCGTAGAGCACAAGGGAACACGCAAGCCATGCCCGGCTGCGCGGCCCCTGTTCCCGGGCGTTGAGATAGCACAGGAAAGATGGCAATAAAAACAACGCCAGCAACGGGTCAGTAACACCCGAAACCCATGCTACGGATTCTATGTGTACTGGATCCACGCCAAAAATCAGCGCGGCGATCAGCGCCGTTCGGGAATCTCCCGTCAGTCTCCTGGTGAGAACATACACCAGGTAGGTCACACCCATTTGCGCCGCGACGCTGAGCAGGTGCCATCCTGCCGCATACGGACCAAATATCTTGTAATTGAGCAAAAGGTACAGCAGGAAAATGGGTCGGTAATAATTGCCCAGAATCCCCGGGTAGGCAAAACTCCAGACTGGCTCAAAAAAATAGTGCGGAGCGTAGCGCCAGGCATGGACCTGAACATTGGCCAGGATCTGCCCGCGGTCATCATAAACAAACTTGAACCAGAGGGTACCACTGTATGCAAGGAAGGTCGCCAGCAAAACCAGGCTGATTGCAATCCACGGCGTTTTTTCAGGAAGGATTGGCTGTCCCTGGCCACCGGAATCATGGCTTCCTCCGGAACTCTCCTGGTTGGACGAATTTGTCATGTTCGGAAGGGCCAGTGCCCTTACACCCCGTGCTTCTTGGCGTAGTGACGAAACGACCGGTAGGACATGTGCAGTAGATCCGCTGCGCGCGCGCGAACGCCGCCCGCCTGGCGCAAAGCTTCTACCAGGTAACGTCTTTCAACGCGTGCAACCTCGGTTTCAAACTCCACACCCTCCTTGGGAAACAGGAGGGTGTCCTCGCCGGCTGGCGCCGTCCCCTGCAATGCTGCTGGAAGGTGCTCGCTGCCCACATGACCATCGCGATTGCCACTCACGGCCACGGCGTGTTCGACGGCATTCTCCAATTCACGAACGTTGCCCGGCCAGTTGTAATGCATCAACGCTGAAAGCGCCACAGGCGCAAAATCGTTGAGAGGTTTCCCCATTTCCAGCGAGTATTTCTTAAGAAAATGTCGCGCCAGCGGCTCAATGTCATCCCTGCGTTCGCGAAGCGGCGGAACGTGGATCGGGATCACACTCACCCTATAAAAGAAATCCTCGCGGAATCGGCCATCTGTCACCATGGCCTTCAGATCGCGATTGGTAGAGGCAATCAGGCGCACGTCAACTGGCACGTCATGCGTTCCGCCGAGCGGGCGGACCATTCTTTCCTGCAGCACGCGAAGCAGTTTAACCTGCATGCCAGGGCTGGTCTCGCCGATTTCGTCCAGAAATAGCGTACCTCCCGACGCCGACTCGATAATTCCCTTGCGGTTAGTATCGGCGCCTGTAAAGGCCCCCTTGAGATACCCGAAAAGCTCGCTTTCAAGCAGCGTTTCTGGAAACGCTCCGCAGTTGATGGACACAAACGCCTTTTCGCGCCGTTGGCTGGCTTCATGGATGGCGCGCGCCACCAGTTCTTTTCCGGTTCCGCTTTCACCGGTAATCAGCACCGTGCTGTTGGTAGGGGCCACGCTTCGGACCATCTCCAGAATGGCCTTGATCTTTTCGCTGCGCCCCACGATATTTCCCTGCGCAAAGACCCGCAGCATCTCCCGGCGCAGGCGGGCGTTTTCTTCGTGCAAGGCCATTTCTTCAAGAGCACGATCGACAACCAGCTTGATCTCTTCCACCAGCTTGTCCGTCTTAATTACGTACCGATAGGCGCCCAGGTTCAGAGCCTGAATGGCAGTCGGCATGGTCGGGACGGCGGTAATCAGAATGAAGGCGGCAGGACTGCGGCTAGCTCTCGCATGGTGCAGCAGGTCGATCCCCGTAAGGTCCGGCATACGGATATCGGCGACAATCACGTCATACACCTGGGATTCAATCTTTGTCATGGCCAAGCGGCCGCTGGTAACCGTCTCGACCACATGGCCCGCCTTGCGGAAAGCTATTTCCAGGACCTGGCAGATCGATTTTTCGTCGTCCACAATCAGTAGTCTTGCCATCTTTTTGCTTTCGCCCGGTTTGCCGTCTTTCGAAGTGTTGAAGGACAACTGTGCGATTGAATCAGCGTAGCGCGCCACCCGCCTCAGACTTTTTCCAAATCATCCGGGCAGAACTCAACCTTCGCTGCCGGCGTGGGTTCTGATTTCTTCCGACTTCTCTGCAGGCGGGGCCTTCGGTAGCTCGAGAATAAATTCCGTTCCCCGACCGCGAGAAGATTCCACATGAATGTGGCCACCATGGCCCTGCACAATCTGGTAAACAATCGCCAAGCCCAGTCCCGTTCCACGCGAAAACCCGGGCTGGAAAGGCTCAAAGAGTTTCTCAAGCTGACCGGGTTCAATTCCCACACCGGTGTCATGAAAAACGATCAGCGCACCCCCGTCAGCCGCCCCCCTGACCTCCACCGTGAGCGTTCCGCCATTCTCCATCGCTTTCAGAGCATTGTCGCAGGTGTTCCAGAACACCTGCCGGAGCTTGTCAGCGTCCGCCTCAATCGTGACCGGCAAACGGGGCAGCTTGCGCTCTATTCGCACCCTTTCCGGATAGTCCGGCATGTTCCGAAGAAGAAGCAGTGTCTCTTCGATCAGGACCACAACGTCGACTTCGGAAAACTCAAACCGTTGTTCGCGCGAATACAGCAGAAAATCTGAAACCAGTTTGTTCAAGCGTTCCGACTCACGACTGAGGATATTGATCAGCTTTCGTTCGTCTTCGTCGAGCTTGCCTACAGATTCCAGCACTTTTGCCGATCCTGAAATAGAGGCCAGAGGGTTGCGGATTTCGTGCGCGATGCCTGCCGCCAGTCGCCCAAGCGTGGCCATCCGGTCCTTCAAGCGGGACTGCGCTTCCAGGCGCTTCTGCACCGTGAGGTCCTGCAAACTGTAAATAAAACCCGCCGTCCCGCTCTCTGGAATCACAAGTTGCGACACGGCTACCCCCATGATCCGTTTGTCACCCAGCGGATCCCAAAATTCAACCTCCTGCCGTCCATGAGCGGAAACCAGCGAGCGAAAGCCCTCAGATCGCGGACCCAGGCTAGCCAAAATCTTGTCAATGGGTTCGCCCAGGGCCGAATCGCGTGTACACCCAAGGATCGCCGCGCCGGCGGGGTTGAGTTCTGTCACAATACCGTCAAGGTCCGTTGTCACCAGGCCGTCTCTCATGCTGCGGACAACGTTTTCGTTAATTGCCTGGAGGCTCGCCACCTGTCCCCGCTTGTCAAGAAGCTCGGCGCCGGTCTTCCTGAGATTTTCTGCCAGGAAGCCGGCCAGATAGGCCACCGCGAAAAAGCCGAACAGACTTGCAAAGATCTTTACCTGAAGTGTGCCCAGGTCCACTGGCGCACTTGAAGTACTGGCCAGTGAAGCGACCCACGGGTGTTCTGAGGCGAAGCCGGGATAGAGGATGGGCAGATGTGCCAGTTCCAACAGGCCGCCCATCAGGATAAAGCTGAAGGCGGCCACCATAAAAACACGCGACCGGGGCAGCAGGAGGCTGGCCAGTATGATGGCCACCAAATAGAGCGAGAAATAATTGCTTTCAAGGTCGCCCGTCACATGAACGATCGCCGTAATGATAAAGATGTCCGCAAACAGTTGCAGGTGGGCTTGCAGGGAATAGTCCAAGCTTATCTGGTTATAGATCAGAAAGAACAGGTTCAGGATGTACCACAGGATGACAAATCCGCCCAGATATGCGATGGAATGAACGCTTCCAGGGCTGGGGGATATCTGCTCGATCGCATAATCGATCGCAAAGACAAAGGTGATGATAACAAACCGGATCTTAATGACCCAGGGCAGCCAGCTTTGGAGTTCGCCAGTAAATTTCATAGGGGAACTAAAGAGCATTATAGAGACTGAGTTCCCCCTGGACAATAACTCTTCCTGCAAGGAACCTCAACCTCCGTCTCTTTTCGCCCCATAACAAAGGAGCTTCCCTTACGCCACCAGGCCGGTTGATGTCATTTCGTGAAATCATCCAGCCAGTTTGCCAATCAGGGAGAACAACGGCAGGTACATCGAGATCACCACACCGCCCACCACAACGCCAAGGAAGAGAATGATCATGGGTTCGAGCGCCGTCAGCAGGTCGCCGACCGCCGCGTCCACTTCGTCTTCATAAAAATCGGCCACCTTCTGCAACATCGCGTCGAGCGCGCCCGTATGCTCGCCCACACCAATCATCTGAACCACCATGTTGGGGAAAACGCCTGTCTCGCGAAGCGGGTCAACGATGGTTCTGCCGCCCTCGATGGCCTTACGGACTTGTGCAATCGCCCTTTCTACAACAGCGTTTCCGGAGGTTCGGGACGTGATGTCCATCGCCTCCAACATGGGAACGCCGCTGGTAATGAGCGTTCCGAGAGTCCGTGAAAACCTCGCCACGGATATCTTGCGCATCACAGATCCCAACACCGGGATCTTCAGGATGAGCGCATCGATAACCATCCGCCCTGAAGTCGTTCGGTAGTACCATCTGAGGCCGACACCCAGCAAAATCACAAGAACGATTAGAATGGGCCCGAAGCTTGCAACAAAGTGACTAAGAGCTATGACAATCCGGGTAGGTAACGGCAACGCGACCCCCAGGCCGGCAAAGAGCGTTGTAAATATGGGTACTACCTTCCACAGAAGAAGCGTGACCACCCCTGCGGCGATCAGGACTACGGCCGCCGGATAGATCATGGCGGACTGTACAGACCGCTTAAGCTTCACCGCCTTTTCAATGTAGGTCGAAAGGCGTTGAAGAATGGTGTCTAGTATTCCACCGCTCTCTCCCGCTTCCACCATGTTCGTGTAAAGGTCGTCAAAAGCTTTGGGATGCTGCCGCAGTGCGTTGGCCAGCGATGATCCTCCCTCAACCGTGCCCCGCACTCCAGCAAGCATCCGGGCAAAGGCCTTGTTTTCCTGCTGCGATGAAAGGATTTCAAGACACTGCACCAACGGCAGTCCCGCGTCGATCATCACGGAGAATTGACGCGTGAAAACAGCAAGCTCTTTCGCCTTGACCTTTTCTCCCCATTTGAATTTGGGAATGGCGATTTCGCGGCCTTTCTCTACGATCTTGAGCGGTGTAATCGATTCGCGCCGCAGCGTGGAGTCCAATGCCTCGCGGCTGGCAGCGACGCGGACTCCGCTGATCGTCTGCCCTGTACGGGATGTTCCTCGAAATTCAAACCGGGACATGGCCTGCTACCTCCTCATCGCCTCCGACCTCGAGCTCAGCATTTTATTTCAAAGGCCATCGAGGACGCCTCGCTTCTCAGGGTTACCTCCGCACCGGCACGCCCGGTCTGTTGTGCGCGATTCCGGCAGGAGCGCTGCGGTTGATCATGTCCTGCAACTCATCCTTATTGCTGGACATGGCAAGCGCGGTATCGAGATCGATCAGGCGTTGCTGATAAAGATTGAGCAGCGACTGGTTGAAGGTCTGCATTCCGTATTTTTCCTGGCCCGTCTGCATCGCTGAATAGATCTGGTGGATTTTGTCCTCGCGGATCAGGTTGCGAATGGCGGGGTTGGGAACCAGGATTTCCATTGCCATCGCTCGTCCCTTACCGTCCTTGCGAGGCAAAAGCGACTGGCACAGGATGCCTTCAATGACCATGGAAAACTGGGCGCGGACCTGGGCTTGTTGGTGGGCTGGGAAAACGTCAATGACGCGGTTAATTGTGGATGCCGCGGAGTTTGTGTGCAGCGTTCCAAACGTCAGGTGACCGGTTTCAGCAATGCGAAGAGCGGCCTCGATTGTCTCAAGGTCACGCATTTCTCCGATGAGGACAACATCCGGGTCTTCACGCAGTGCCGAGCGCAGCGAATTCGCGAACGAGTGCGTATCAGAACTAACCTCGCGCTGGTTCACGAGGCACTTCTTGTGAGGGTGGATAAACTCAATGGGGTCCTCAATGGTGATCATGTGTTCGTGGCGGGTGGAGTTGATCAGGTCAAGCATCGTAGCCAGGGTGGTGGATTTGCCGCTGCCCGTTGGTCCCGTCACAAGGATCAGCCCGCGCGGTCTTTCACACAGTTTTCTCAGGACCTGGGGCAGGCCCAACTGCTCAAAGGTTTTGATTTCGAAAGGGATCACGCGGAAGACACCAGCCACGGCGCCCCGCTGGTGAAAGAGGTTCCCACGGAAACGCGCGATGTTCTTGATGCCGAATGAGAAATCAAGCTCGAGATTTTCTTCAAAACGGTGCTTTTGTGCATCCGTGAGAATGCTGTAGCAAAGCTGCTTGGTGTCCCCGGGCCCAAGCGCCGGGAGGTCCTCACAAGGCTTCAGTTCGCCATGAACCCGAATTCGTGGCGATGAATTCGTCGTAATGTGAAGGTCAGATCCTCCGGAATTCACCATCAGCCGGAGCAGGTCACTGAGCGGTGGTATCGCCATCGGTTGTCAGCCTCCCTTAGTAACTCCATCTGTCTGTTGCAGCCAGGCACTGATCACAAATCAGAGCACGGTTTCTCGAATCACCTCTTCAAGCGTTGTGATGCCCACGGCGACTTTCAGCAAACCGCTTCGACGCAGGGTAATCATTCCCTGTTCAACCGCTTTCTTCCTCAGTTCAAGCGCCGAAGCGCCCACCAGAATCAGTTCCCGCAGTTCGTCTGTTACTTCGAGAACCTCGTAGAGTCCCACACGGCCTTTGTAGCCCCGGCTATTGCACGACGGGCAGCCGTCACCGCGGTATACCTTGAGAGATTTGGCTTCTTCCGGAGTAAAACCAGCATCGACCAGCACCTGATGGCGCACCTTTTCCTCTACTTTGCAGCTCGGGCAAATGCGCCGGGCCAGCCGCTGGGCGCAAATCAGGTGTACAGAAGTCGCGACAAGAAAGGGCTCGATTCCCATATTCATGAGGCGAGAGATGGTGGACGGAGCGTCATTGGTGTGCAGCGTTGACAGTACCAGATGGCCGGTCAGCGCCGCCTTGATCGCGATTTCAGCCGTTTCAAAATCACGGATCTCGCCCACCATAATAATGTTCGGGTCCTGGCGGAGGAAAGACCTCAAGGCCGCCGCAAAATTCAACCCGATCTGTTCTTTCATCTGCACCTGGTTGATTCCAGCCAACTGAAACTCGACCGGATCTTCGGCGGTTATGATGTTGATGTCCGGCTTGTTCAACTGCGCAATGGAGGAATAGAGAGTGTTGGTCTTGCCGCTACCGGTCGGCCCCGTAACAAGCACCATGCCGTACGGCTTGAAAATTGCCTGCTGGAATTTTTCAAGCGACTCTTTCTCAAACCCGAGCTGTGCCATGTCCAGATGCAGGTTCTCTTTGTCAAGCAGGCGCATAACGATCTTTTCACCATGCAGAGTGGGTAGCACCGAAAGGCGGAAGTCCAGTTGTTTCTTTCGGTTGTTGTGCACCATGCGGATCATAATGCGTCCGTCTTGAGGCAATCGCTTTTCAGAAATGTCGAGCTTGGCCATGATTTTAATTCTGCTGATCATGGCGTCGCGCAGCTTAAGCGGTGGCTGCATCACGTTCTGGAGTACTCCGTCAATCCGGTACCGGACGCGGTATTCTTTTTCGTAGGGCTCAAGGTGGATATCACTCGCCCCACGTTCAACGGCATCCTTCAGAATGTAGTTCACCAACTTAACGACAGGAGCCTCTTCCGCCGCTCTCTCAAGCGCCGCCAGATTCAGGGCGGACTCGTCTGCCGCCTCAACTTCGACGCCTTCGGTCTGTCCATCCTCGATAAAGCTGACCAAACCCTCGATTTCTTTCTTGCGCTCCTGCTCTTCGATCGAGCCGTAGTTTTTCTTGATCGCTTCTGCTACCGAAACCTCCGACGCCACCACCGGCTCGATATTGAGACCGGTCCTGAACTTGATGTCGTCCATGGCATAGACGTTGGCAGGGTCCGCCATAGCCAGGGTCAGCGATGACCCCACTCTGGTGAGAGGAATAACCTGGTATTTAAGGGCGGTCTCCATTGGGATCAAACGGATGACGCTGGGGTCGGCATTGAAATATTCCAGGTCGACTGACGGAATGCCATATTGGCGTGAAAGGACCGCCGTAATGCCGTCTGCGGTCAGGAAACCGAGCTTTACCACGCTGCTGCCCAGACGACCTCCATGCTGCTGCTGGTGTTCCAGCGCCTGATCAAGCTGCGTGGGCGTAATCATGTTTTCCCGAATCAGAATCTCGCCCAATCTTCCGGACAGTCCGTGCGTCCGTATGATTTCTGAAGTATCAGGTGTAGATTGTGGTTCCATAGTTCTTAAGTTCCAACACTAAAGGTTTCGAACAACTTTGCATGCCTGCCACTCTGTTCGCCAGGGTTGTCTGGCTTGCGGCTTTCGCCCGTGCCACATTCAATCCGAGGTCTTGCATGGTTTTCGTTGACGATCCTTCGCCTCCTCTCAATCTCAGAAGATGCTGATTTTTATCGGTAATCTGCGGCTGAACTTGACTTTCCCGGCGCCGCCGTATTAATTTCAACCTATGCAACGCGCGGCTCAGCCGTTCGGAGTTGAGCCGGGTGAAGTGCTGGTAAGGTATTACGAAGAAGTTCTTCGGCATTTCGGTCCCCAAGGCTGGTGGCCGGCACGCACTCGCCTGGAGGTCATCCTCGGCGCCATCCTTACTCAGAATACGAACTGGCAGAATGCTGCGCGGGCCATTGGCCGTCTTCGAGCCTCCGGGTTTCTCCGCTGGCAACGTTTGCGGCATGCTTCGGCCGGCGAGATCGAAGAATGCATCCGCCCGGCGGGATATTTCCGGCAGAAAGCACGCACCATACGGACCTTTGTCAAGTGGCTTGATTCCACCCACCGTGGTTCCCTGGACGCGCTCTTCACCCAGTCGCCCGAACTCGCGCGTTCGCAGTTGCTGGCCCTTCGCGGGGTGGGCCCTGAAACGGCAGACGCCATCCTGCTCTATGCGGGCAATCATCCTTTTTTCGTCGCCGATGCCTACACTCGCCGAATCCTGGCGCGGCATGAGTTGCTCTCCTCCGGGGATGGGTATGCTGCCGCACAGCAGTTTCTTCATCGATACCTGCCGGCCGATTCGAGCCTGTTTAATGAGTTTCACGCGCTGCTGGTTGAAATCGGGAAGAGATATTGCAAGCGGCAGAAAGCCGAATGCCAGTGTTGCCCCCTTGAGAGCTACCTGCCCGCAAACGGGCGCGCATCCACAGCCGGCCGCCCCAACGCCCGCGGGTTCTCCAGGCAAGCCCAGACTCATCAGAAAAAGGAGGTCGCCGTAGAAACGCATGGCGTCAAATAGCAGCCCGAGGCCTCCCCGGCGAGCATTTCTGATCTTTCTGCTCATCTTCGTGCCCATCCTATTGTTTATCGGCTGGAGCCAGGCATCACTGAACCTTTCTTTTATTCACCCCAGAACCGCTCCCCAGACCATCCTTCTGGTGGTAGTTTCCGCACTCATCTTCCTGGCTTTCATAATCTTCGGCCTCATCCTGTTGCGCTATCTGGTCAAGCTTTACTTCGAAAGGCGTAGCCACAAGCTCGGCTCGCGCTTCAAAACAAAGATGGTGGTGGCCTTCCTTGCCCTGACAATTGTCCCGGCGTGTTTCCTCTTTGCTTTCTCTTACGGCCTTCTCAACCGAAGCATCGACAAATGGTTCGGGATTCCGTTTGATGTGGTTCGAGCTGACGCCACGGAAGTCGTCCGGAAGCTTGCCCTCCAGGCCGAAAACCGCTCTCATCACCTGGCCACTCGCCTGACCGAAAGCCCCCAGTTTACCGCTGCGGCATCTATGGGCGATCGTGCTGCGCTCAACGCGATTCTGCAACGCGAGGTCGCGGACCTAACGTCAGAATCCGCAATGTTTTTCAACCCGAACGGCACCCTGCTGGCAGCGGCGGGCCAGCCGCAATTGACCGGAAATGCCCTCCTCAGCATGGTGCCGCGGCATAGCCTCTCGAACCTGCCGTCACAGGGGCTTTCTTTCCAGGAACGCTTCGACGGTGAAGATGTCTTTCTGACGCTGATGCCGCTGCGGTTTGCTTCGGGAGGCACTTCCGGAATCGTGGTTGCCATGACGCGCCTGCCCATGAACATTGCGCGCGTAGCCACGCAAATTCAGAGCGAGGCAACAAAATATGACCAATTGAGCAACCAGAGGAAAGCTGTCCGCCGTGTTTACCTTCTGTCCCTGTCCCTGCTGACGGTCTTGATTCTTTTTGTGGCTTCGTGGTTCGCCCTCTTCTTTTCCAAGCAGGTGACGGTGCCGATCCAGGCCCTTGCCGACGCCACACATCAAGTGTCCAGCGGGAACCTCAACTATCGGATTACAGCGCGCGGTGACGACGAACTCGGCAGTCTGATTGAATCCTTCAACCAGATGACCCAGCAGCTAAAGGAAAACCGACTGGCGCTGGAGCGTGCGGCCCAGGAAATTCAAAAGGGCAACCAGGAACTTGAAGAGCGCGGCAACATCATGGAAGCCATCCTGGAGAATATCCCCACAGGCGTTGTATCATTCGACCCGCAAGGACGAATTATGAACGCCAACTCCACTGCGGAGCGGATGTTTGGCCATGACACCATCCACAATGCGCAAAAGCTTGTCGACCTTTTTGCACCCGACGAAGCCCGCGAAGTAGCCAGGCTCTTCCGCCGGGCTCTCCGCCAGGGAGTCGTGACGCGCCAGATGGAAGTTCGGTTGCACAACCGCCACGCCTTCGCAGCACTGACGCTTTCCTCCATTCGCGCCCGGCACGGAGCCGTTGGATCTCTGCTGGTCATCGAGGACCTCACCGACCTGCTCCAGGCTCAGAAAGCCGTGGCATGGCAGGAAGTGGCGCAGCGAATTGCTCACGAAATTAAAAATCCTCTCACGCCAATCCAGCTTTCCGCTGAACGCATTCGCCGCTGGATCGGCCGTGCCGACAGAAAGACAGCCGGCAGCGAACTGGTGACGGCAGTGGAACAGAGCTCCGCGCTGATCGAACGCGAAGTGGCCACCTTGAAGACCCTAGTGGATGAGTTTTCGGATTTTGCTCGTTTCCCTGCCTCGAAGCCTGTCTATGCCGACCTGAACGCAATTGTAGACAAGGCCGTGCAGATTTTTGACGGCCGCCTGGACGGCATTACGCTGCGTCGCGACCTTGCCCACGACCTGCCAGCCATCCACGCGGACCCTGACCAGATGAGGCGTGTTCTGGTCAACCTGATTGACAACGCAGCAGAAGCACTGGAACAATCGCCGGCAAAAGAGATTTGGGTGCGCACCTTGCTTGATCCAGAGCGCGACGTGGTCGTCCTGCTGGTGGCGGACAGCGGGCCGGGGATTTCACTCGAGGCCAAAGAGAAATTATTCCTGCCGTTTTTCTCAACCAAACGGCGCGGTACCGGATTGGGTTTGGCTATTGTGAGCCGCATTATTTCCGAGCATAACGCAACCATCCGCGTTGAAGACAACCGCCCGTTGGGAACAAAGTTTATAATTGAACTGCCCATAGAACACGCCCCGGTGGCTGCGCCCTCGTCTGCACAGCAGGCATGAACGAACCCGCCAGAGGCGCGTGTTTTACAAGCAGACCGGTAAAGGCCGGCGAATGTGCCGGCCAGATGGGGTGGAGTTTGAAGAATTTCTCGGTGTTGGTGGTCGACGATGAAGCGGGCATCCGCCAGTCCCTGACAGATGTTCTGCAGGATGAAGGCTATCGCGTGGCTGCGGTTGAAAGCGGTGAAGAGTGTCTGACCTATCTTGGCAAGGAAAAGACCGATGTTGTGCTGCTCGACATCTGGTTGCCCGGAATCGACGGGATTGAAACCCTGGCCAGAATTCAGGAGTGCGAGAATCCGCCGGTGGTTGTGATGATTTCCGGACATGGCAACATCGAAACCGCTGTTCGCGCCACCAAGAAGGGAGCTTTCGATTTCATCGAAAAGCCGCTCTCCATCGAAAAGACACTACTGACGATCAAGCACGCCATCGAGGGACTTTCGCTCGCAGACCAGAACCGTCAGTTGCGCAGCAAACTTGAAGGCGACTACCGCATCATTGGAGCCAGTGTTCCGATGAAGGCATTGCGTCAGCAACTCGCGCTGGCCGCCCCCACCAACGGCCGCGTGCTGGTCTACGGAGAAAGTGGGACCGGCAAGGAGCTTGTAGCCCACGCCCTGCACCACCAGAGCCTGCGCCGTGATAGCCCTTTTGTCGAACTCAATTGCGCGGCTATCCCCGAAGAACTGATCGAAAGCGAATTGTTCGGCCACGTGAAAGGTTCTTTCACCGGCGCCGTCGAAGACAAGGTGGGAAAGTTCGAACAAGCCGACGGAGGTACGCTCTTTCTCGACGAGGTCGGAGACATGAGCCTTCGCACCCAATCCAAAGTTCTGCGCGTGATTGAGCAGCAACGTTTTTCGCCGCTTGGTTCTAAGAAAGAATTAGCCGTGGACGTTCGCGTAATAGCAGCCACAAACAAGAACCTGGAAGAAGAGATTCAGAAGGGTAATTTCCGTGAGGACCTTTTTTTTCGGCTCAACGTCATTCCCTTCTATGTTCCTCCGCTGCGAGAACATGCCGAGGACATTCCGGAATTACTAACTTTCTTTCTGGAAACATTTGCCTCCGCGTACGGCCGCCGGCCAAAGCACTTCTCCGAACCGGCGCTCGAAGTCCTTCTCCATTATCGCTGGCCGGGAAATGTCCGCGAGCTAAGGAATCTTGTGGAACGCATGGTCATCATGGTTTCGGGGGACCGGATTGAACGCCGGCATCTTCCCCAGGCTCTCAGCAACCACCACGGCGCCTCAGGGCATGCGCGCAGCACCACTGCTGGTTTTTCTACTCTTCACGAAGCGCGCGCCGCTTATGAGCGCGACTACATCCTTCGCAAACTTGATGAGAACCACGGCAACGTCAGCCGCACGGCAGAAGTGTTGGGGCTTGAGCGCAGCCATCTCTACCGCAAGATGAAGGCACTCGGCATCAGCGCCACGGAGTAGCGCAGCCATTTAGCTTGAGAGCGAAATTATGATGCTGAAAGGATCGTTCCTGCCATAGACTGGCGCGCCTTATACATGTCCTCTAATAACGTCATACAAATTCCCGATTCCCAGCTTGTACCCGAAGAGGTTTTCCGTCTGATTCGCGAGCGTATTGCGCCGCACTTTCCGGAGTTTCTGAAGTGCAAATCCACCGCTGAACTCAAGAGTCTATCCTCGTACCGGGCCATCGAGCCCGACATCGATAAAGTTCTCAACAGCCAGTACAGTGGTGACTTCATCTCTGCCGCGGCGCCCGCGCAGAGCCGCTACCGGTTTGTAGCCTGGAACATGGAACGCGGTATCGAATTTTCGGGGCAGCTCAAGGCTCTGCGTACGCATCCTTATTTGTCCAGCGCAGACGTTCACCTGCTGACCGAAGCGGACATGGGTATGGCGCGTTCCGAAAACCGAGCCGTGGCGCAGGAAATTGCCCGAGAACTGGGCATGCACTATAGTTTCGCCCCATGCTATTTGAACCTGTCCAAAGGGGCCGGAGTAGAACGGCTCGCGGAAGGAGAAAATGAGCTTGGGTTGCACGGCAACGCCATACTGAGCCGATACCCAATATGCGGCGTCCGCCCCATTCACCTCAGGAATGGAATTGACAAGATGGCTGGCCGCGAGAAGCGCTTGGGCCGGCAAGCCGGTCTGGCCGCCGAAATTGAGTTTCCCAACTTTCGAGCCACAGCGGTAACGGTCCACCTGGATGCCAACTCCAGCCAGGCGCACAGGCGGAACCAGATGAGGGATATTGTTCAGAACCTCCCGTTGAATATGCCCGTCATCCTTGGTGGCGACTGGAACACTTCCACGTACAATTCATCCCGTGCGCTCTATTCAATCCTTGGATTCTGGTTAAGAGTATTTATGGGCGCAGAAAATGTAATTTCGAACCACTATCTGCATCCCGAAAACGGTTTTGAGCGCGATTTGTTTCGGTTACTTGAAACGCAGGGGTTTGAATACCGGCAGTCGAACCGCATGGGCGAACCAACGGTTCAGTACGACGTTGACGACCACAAGACCCGCATGAACCTCGGCGAATGGGTCCCGGGCTGGTGCTTTGCCTTCATTCGATGGGCACTCCGGCGGCACGATGGCAAGTGCCCCCTCAAGCTCGACTGGTTTGCGACCCGGGCAGCCCGCGTGAGAAATCCTGTAATCGTTGGCGACCTCCGGACAAGCGATGGGCGGCCCCTTTCTGACCACGCTGCCATCGGAGTGGATGTTCTTGTGGGATAGCGCACAGGAAGGGCGACCGCTGTGGGGGAGGGCCTTGTGCCCACTTTTGGAGGATCACAAGAGGTATCCCTCCCAGATTATAGAGCTACCTAAAGTCGAGGGCTGGCCCAGCCGGCAGCGCGTTCGTCCTCCATCAAAAAGCCCACCGTCACGAAATCACTGATTGTGATGTTATGAAATCGCGATGCCTCCGCGGGCCCAGGTAAACTGGGCGCTTGAGAAAGAAGAAAGTCAATTCTTCTGAGGAGGCAAGACGATGATAGCGGTAGGAGTGGATGTACACAAGCGGCGCCCCAATGGATCGCCGCGTCGCCCACATCGTTTTTTTGGGTCAAAACGCGCGAGTGCAGCGCATCTTTTGACCGTGAGCAGGTTGTGCGCTTGACAGTTGAAAGGTCGGTGCACATACTTGACCCGTGCAAATCCGAAGCAAGGGATTGACGAGTGCGCTGGTACTGATTGCGGCCGGTGGCCTTGCAGCGCTCGGGTCGAGCGGACCGGCGGCACAAGAGCCATTGCGGTCCGTAGCGGGCGAGTCAGGAAACGGCCAGGTTTTCCAGTTGCGCGTCGAGCGAAATGCGGTGCTGGTGCGGGTCGTGGTGCTGGATTCGCACGGCAAGGCCGTTCCTGAGCTCAATCGAGAAGACTTTCTCCTTTTTGACAATGGCAAGCAGCAGACGATCACCGGGTTTATGACTCGAGGCGAGACCGTGTCTGCCCCCACCCCGGCGACCGCAGCGCCCGCCGGTCCACACGCTTCGGTTGCGCCGGGGGTGATTCCCAACCAATTTGTGGCACTCTACTATGACGATCTGTGGATGCCGTTCTCGGACGTCACTTTAACGCGCAACGCAGCCGAGCACTATCTTAGGACCGAACTGAAGCCAGCGGCCCGTGTCGGCCTTTTCACCTCTTCCGGCCGCAACCAATTGGAGTTCACGGCCAACCACGACAAGCTGGAGCAGGCGCTCATGAAATTGGAGCCGCGATCGATGGAAGGCCCGCCTGGATCGGATTGCCCGCCTCTTACCGACTACGAAGCATATCTGATCAACCACGAGGACATTCCCCTTGAACAATCGGATATCTCGGGTCCAGGGCGCGGCGGCAGCAATGAGTTCGCCACACCCTCCGTCCTGCCGGAAACTCCTTCAGCATTAGCCCTGGCGACCCAGGAGGTGATCGAATGCGAGTGCGGCGGGGACGCAAGTCACTGCCGAAACCCTGCTCTTAAAGCCAAAGAGGCAGCGCGCCTGCGCTGGCTGCAGGCGGAAGACCAGGTCCGCGTATCACTGGAAGGACTCAGGCACCTGGTTCAACGCATGGAGGTTCTGCCGGGGCGACGAACCATCCTTTTTATCTCACCGGGTTTTGTTGATCTTACCAAGCTGTCGGACCTGGGCGACATCATCGACCGGGCGGTACAGGAAGACGTGGTGATCAACGGGCTCGATTCGAGCGGGCTGCGGGTGAGGATTCCCGGAGGCAACGCCAGCGATAATTCCCGCGTACTGCCCATTGCGTACGAAGCCATACGCAATCAGATTCGGATGAACGGCGACCAGCAACAAGCGGACGTGCTCGCCGAACTGGCCAGCGGCACCGGCGGCGTCTACTTCCATAACAGCAACGATTGCGATCAGGGATTTCGGGAGGCGGGTGGCTTGCCGCAGCTTGCCTACGTGCTGGAGTTTTCCCCCTCGAACCTGAAGGATAACGGGGCTTACCATCACCTGAAGGTCAAACTGGCGAGTGCGGCGAAGGGGCACGGATTCAGGATCGAGGCGCGCAAAGGATATTATGCTCCGCTGAAAGCCGCGAATTCTGCCGCCTTGGCGGAGCAGCAAGTCCACCACGCCGTCTTTTCCCGAAACGTATCGCAAGGGTTGCCGTTGAACGTCAAAACCAGCTTCAAAAAAGCAGGTGACGGTAAGGCCGTCCTGACGGTCACACTACACCTAGGCGCGAACGAACTTAATTTCACGAAAGAGGGAGCCCGTTACGAGGACCGGTTCACGAGCGTGACAGCGATTTTCGACCACAATGGGCGCTACATGGGTGAAACAGAAAGGAATGCTGACCTGCACCTGACCGAAAGTGAATTCAAGCGGATTCGGCGAAAAGGATTGAAATTGAATCTCCAGTTCGCCCTTGCCCCCGGCGATTATCAGGTGCGTAACGTAGTGCGGGATTCAAACGGTGCGCTCGCCGCCGTCAATGATGTAATCAGGATTAAGTTCTGACGGCACACCTGGTAACGCGGGGCTTTGCCAACTTCAAATCGGCGCCGGACAATCGGTCCCGCGCGCGGAGCAGAGCACGGTGAGTGAGAAACCGGAGAGGAAGGACACGCAGCACTCGTGACTGGACATCAGAGGACACCACCGTAAACGAAAAAAACCTCGGACCTCAAAACTGGAGACCCTCGCTACGCGCGTTCCGAGCGTTTCAGCTTTCGTTGCGGTAATCAAGGCTTGCAATCACGGATTGCGAATCACGCCAGTTGGGTTCCACGCGCACAAAGAGCTGCAAAAAGACCTTGGGAGGAAAAACTTTTTCCAGTTCCTGCCGGGCCTCGGTTCCGATCTGTTTGATGCGGCTTCCGCCTGCCCCGATAATGATAGGTTTCTGCGAGTCGCGTTCCACCAGAATGATGGCATGGATGCGGGTTAAGGCTTCGCCTTCCTCAAACCGCTCAACCACCACCGCGCTGACGTGCGGCAGCTCCTGGTGGGTGTTGCGAATCACATGCTCACGAATGATCTCGCTGGCCAGGAAGCGTTCCGGCTGGTCAGTATAAATGTCGTCGGGGAAGTATGCCGGGCCCTCAGGCAGCCTTGCAATAACGGCTTCCGTTACCTCATCGAGTTGCATGCCTTTCAACGCGGAAATGGGAAAAATCTCCTCGAAATCGTGCAGCTTTGCGTAACGGTCAATCAGCGGAAGAAGCTTCGGTTTGTGGACCCGATCGATTTTGTTCAACAGGAGGATCGCCCGTGGCGCGTGCTCGGCAACAAACTGCACCGCAAACTCGTCTCCCTTGCCGAAAGGAGCCGATGCATCAGCGATCAGCAGTGTAAGGTCGCGTTCCTCCAGCGCCTCCCGGACAAAGGCCATCATCTGTTTATTCAATCGGGAAAGCGGCCGGTGGATGCCCGGGGTGTCCATCAGGACTACCTGAGCGTCAGGCCGGTGGACAATTCCAAGGATGCGGTTGCGGGTAGTCTGCGCCACAGGCGTCACGATTGACACCTTCTCGCCCACCAGAGCATTCACGAGCGTGCTCTTTCCGGCGTTGGGCCTGCCTACAACAGCAACAAAACCTGATTTAAATAGTTTCTTGGGTTCCGGCATGAGTGGCTTGCGTTTCGCTATCGGCAGCAGGCAGCGTCAGCCGAACTTTCAAGACCGTTCGGCGGTTGACCTCCAGAATTTCAAAAGTAACGCCGTCGGCCTCCACCTTTTCGTGAACGGCGGGCATGTGGCCTAGTTTGGCCAGCACCCGGCCAGAGACGGTGGAGTAGTCTCCGCTTTCAATCTCCAGATCCAATTGGTCGGCAAGCTGCGCCAGTTCCGTGTGACCCGCCACCAGATATGTATTGGCCGACTCACTGATAATATCGCGCTCGTGCGGCTCGACCTCGTCGCGGATCTCTCCCACCAGTTCTTCCACCATGTCCTCGACGGTCACCAGCCCTGAAACGCTTCCGTACTCGTCGATCACGATGGCCAGTTGGATGGTGGTTTTCTGAAGTTCCTTCAGCAGGTCACGGATGGGTTTGGTTTCCGGCACAAAGCGCACCGGCTTCATCAGCGTGCGCAACGTCGCATACTTCTGGTCTTCCGGCGTCAACTCCATCAGGTCGCGGACGCTGACCACGCCTTCAACCTGATCCAGTACCTTGCTGTAAACCGGATAACGCGTATAGCGCTTCTGGCGGAAGAGCGTTCGCAATTCGTCGATCGTGTTATCGATTTCCAGAGCCGCAATCTCCGGCCGCGGCGTCATCACTTCTCGCACTTCCTTGTCGCTGAACTCGACAACCGATTGCAGCAGCTCGCGCTCGCCCTTCTCAATCAATCCTGCTTCTTCTCCACTCTCAATCAATTCTTTCAGACCCCGCTGGGGAGTTGGAGGTTCGGATTCCTCCTCAGGAGACTCGAGCAGCCGGGCGATGGTCGTAGAAATCAGGATAGGAAAAGTAACCGGCAAGGCCAGATAAACGACCGCACGCAACATCGGCAGCCACTGCCGCAGAATGGTTTCCGGCTCGTCGTGCCGGGCGACCAGGATAAAAGGTATCAACTGGTCAAAGATCATGATAGTGCCAAACACAACTAGCAGGGAAGCGCCAATGTCTTCCCACAGGGCGCGCGAATCATGGAAGATAAAGAGCGTTGCCAGCCCGATCGAGTACAGAGCCATCGCTACGCCGTGCAGGGCAGAAATCGAAACACCTACCCGTTCACGATCGGCCCGGATCCGTCGCGGGCCGTCAGTTTTGAACAGCGCCCTGGCGCCCATGGGTGTCAGCCGCCGCATCAGCAGACGCAGGTAAGATGCGACCGAACTGGCCGCAACCAGCAGCCCAAGGGCGATGACCCACAAAATAATCGCCATCCCTTAATCTACCCTGCTTGCCCCAGCGAGTGCGGCTCTCGCTGCCCGGCCGGCACCACCGAAGGGTTCAGCCGCTCTCTTAACTTAAGTTCCATAGAATTCATTTCACCGTGATCGGTTTCGTGGTCGTAGCCCAACAGGTGCAGGACGCCGTGCAGGATCAGCAGGCGAACTTCCTCTTCGGTGGAATGCCCCTCGGCGCGCGCATTCCGCTCCGCCGTCGCGACGGATATGACAATGTCGCCCAGAAAGTTCCGGAATTCGTCTGCGTCCGACTCTTCCGTTCCACTTTCCCCGGCGCCTTCCCACGGGAAGGAGAGAACGTCTGTCGGCACCGCGTTGCCCCTGTATACCGAGTTCATGCGGCTGATTTCCTCATCGCTTACAAAGCAGACATTGAAATCCCGCTGCCCCAGATCCAGTGTCTTCTTCACCTGGACCTCGTAGGCCCGCACCGATGGCAGGTCTAACAAATATTGCTTCTGGCGATTAATAATCATTGCGCAACCATCCCCTGGTCTTATTAGGTTTCGAATTTCTGGCCAAAAATTTCACACTTACCACTTCTCGGATGCTTTGCGTGCGGCCTCAGCCGCCGCCCGCGACTGATCATACTCCTCGTAGGCGCGAATAATACGTTGCACTAGCTGGTGCCGGACGACGTCGCGCTCGGTAAAATAGACAAAACTGATACCCAGCACCCCCTTTACGACATCTACCGCTTCCATCAGCCCCGAGCGCCGACCCTCGGGCAGGTCAACCTGGGTAATGTCGCCCGTAATGACCGCCTTGGAATTGAATCCCAGGCGCGTCAGGAACATCTTCATCTGCTCGCTGGTCGTGTTCTGTGCCTCATCCAGAATCACAAACGCGTCATTGAGAGTCCGGCCCCGCATAAAGGCAATCGGCGCAATCTCAATCGTGCCCTTTTCGATCATCCGCTCGGTCCGCTCGGGGTCCAGCACATCATATAAAGCGTCATAGAGCGGGCGCAAGTAGGGGTCCACCTTTTCCTGCAAAGTCCCAGGTAGAAAGCCCAGCCGCTCCCCCGCCTCAACCGCCGGCCGCGCCAGGATAATTCGCGTCACCGTTCGTGACAGCAGGGCGTCCACCGCCATGGCAACAGCCAGATAGGTCTTGCCGGTGCCCGAAGGACCGATGCCGAACACCATATCGTGCCGCTTGATGGCGTCTATGTAAAGCCGCTGGTTAAGGCTCTTTGGCGTAATCGTTTTCTTCCCAAGCGCCCGCGGCCGTCCGGCCTCCGTCAGGCCCTTCAGCGTGACGGTCGGGTCCTGGGAAAGGATCTTCAAAAACGCCTGCAACTCCGCGCCGTCAATGCGGACGCCGTTGTCCACCAGTTCGACATATTCCTCAACCAGTCGCTGTGCACGAGCTACGTTGAGTTCCGCGCCCTCAATTTCCAGATGGTCGGCGTTTAAGTGGGTCGAAACCTGCAGCGACTGTTCCAGCAGCTTCAAATTCGCATCGTAAGCCCCGAAAAGCTCCTCAATGCCCCTTTCGATCTTTACACTTGCCTTCATAAAAAGGTCCGCGAAACCCTTTTACACCACCAGCCTAAATTGAGCAGCGGGAAATCCCGGGAATTGGGGTGGAATCGCTCACGTTGGTAATAAGGGGATATACTCTTATCTCAACCCTGACTTTAGCAGAAACCCCCTACCCCGTCAATTGACGCAACGGTGTGGCATTGAAAGGGTACATCGTATTCCCCCTATGCGTTGAACTGTGCGAGCGAAAAGGGAATTTTGCTGGTCGCCCTGTTGGGGTGTCTTGCAGGCATTGCCAGCTACACCTGCAATTAATCAACCATTTTTCAGGTCTCGTTTGAGCACCTTGCCAGCACTGTTTTTGGGTAAACAACGAACGACTATGATATCCCTGGGAATCATGAAAGAAGGAACACGCTCTTTACAGAAAAGGCGCAAGCGATCTGCCAGCCCGTTAGAATCTTCCTTCGAAGGGACGACGAATGCTTTAATGGCTTCACCCAGCACGTCATCTGGAACACCGATCACGGCGGCTTCCAGCACACCCTCCCATCCCAGAAGGCGATCCTCGATTTGCCGGCAACTGACCCGCTTGCCACCGCATTTCACGAAGTCCTTGTCACGGTCGACCACGTAGATAAAACCATCTTCATCTACCGTAGCCAAATCTCCGGTGTACAGTCTGCCTTGACGAAACGATTTCACTGTTTCTTCCGGGTCTCGCCAGTATCCCTGAGTGATATTTTCGCCCTCAGCAACGACCTCTCCGACCATGCCTGGCGATATCGGGTTGCCGGTCTCGTCAAGCACTTGGAGTTTTACCCCGGGAATCCCCTTGCCAATCGAGCCTAGCTTCTTTTCCAGTAAGTCGGGTGGAAGGTAGGAGAGCCGCGCCGTTGCCTCGGTTTGACCGTACATGATAAATATCTGCGTACCTGGAAGGGCCTTCTTCAAATCCATAATGAAAACAGGCGCCAAGTGCCCTCCCGCTTGTTGAACGTACCGCAAGCAAGGAAAGGTCCTTTCCCGCAGGCTGGAATTGCGCAACAGTATCTGAAAGTGGCTCGGCACGCCGGCGAATCCAGTACATTCGGTCTCGATCATCGTTTGGAGAACCACTTCCGAGTACATGAATCGTTGATCAATCACCAGGCTTCCGCCGACCCGAAGGTGTGTATGGAGGAGCGAGGTGCCGAAGCAATAGTGGAACGGAAGAACGGCCATAATCCGGTCTCTTTCACTCAACTGCAGGTACTGAATGATAGACTCCGTATTGGCCATCACGTTGGCGTGTGACACCATTACACCTCGAGGTGTTCCCGTCGATCCGGACGTAAACATCAGCGCTGCCAAATCTTGCCGCCCGACACACGGCAACGGACGGTCGCTGCAATTACCCTCAGTGCATGCCTGGCCCAGAGTTGTCTGTGAAGCAGACCCCCAAACGCTCGGCGCCTGACGATCAGTCACCAGATGAATTCCCTGGAAATGGTCAGCGGCTTTCACAGCGAATTCCCTCTGAACAAAGGCTATCCTGGCCTCCACAATCCGCAAAACGTGAGCAAGATCTTCTGATGGAAAATTTGCAGGCAGAGGTACCGCCACCATGCCCGCCCTCAGAATTCCCAAATATGCCGCGACCCAAAAGAACGAGTTTTCGCTAATCAGAGCACAGCGATCGCTGTATCGCCCACCCAGGCGCAGCAGGTGACCTGCGATTGCGCTCGCCGCACTCTGGAGCTCACCATAAGTGTAGTCCCGGCCCGGTAGCCGCAGTGCGATTCGGTCGGAATCTTTCCCTCCAAGCAAAAAGGCCACGAGGTTGGAGTCGGATGAAGCCATACACAGAGAATCCTTATAACCACAGCGCTTAGTCCCCTGGGACCTCTTCAACAAGGAATGGGGCCGCACGGAGATAACGCGCGACTCTTCGCTTTGACTCGATCATGCGATAGGCACGCTCAACCTGATCGGCACTCATGCCGACTGCCGGCGCCAAGTTCGCAGCCGCAATGTTCTGATTTCTTCCATACAAACAGAGATCCATTTTCTCGAGCGGAAGTGAGAAATAGAACTCCTCCTGGGTCTGTCCGAGGGAATAAGTGTCGGTGGTGGCGGGCTGCCGCTGGATCTCCTCAGGCACACCCAGATAGGCCGCCAACTGGTACACCTGCGACTTGTAGAGATGGGCGATCGGCTTCAGGTCAGCGGCACCATCGCCGTTCTTGACGAAAAAACCCTGATCGTACTCCAGCCGATTGGGAGTTCCTGCGACCGCGTATTGCAGGAGGTCGCCGTAGTAGTACTCCATCATCTTTCGCGTTCGTTGTTTGAAGTTGGTAGCGGCAACAATTTGCAAGTAAGCCGAGGCTGTGAGCCTCATCTTCGTCCTTTCACCCTGCGGGTTCTCAACAACGATAGAGAACAGCGCATAACGATCATCATCGACAAGATTGGGTAGGACGATCTTGCATTTACAGTCGGCGTTATACTTGGGCACTACGGTTCGAATCGCTTCATCCCGACGCTCATAACAACGAATTCCTCGGAGAATGGGACTGATGTCTTCAACCACCGATCGAGCCTGGAGCGATTCGGCAACCATTTGACCGAGGCGCAGACTTTCCGGAGATGACTCCTCTTCCGGCAACAGCAATATCAAGACCCGATCCTTGCCCGCCGCACGGGCACAGAGAAAGGCCACGACACTGCTGTCAATCCCACCGGAAACAGCCACCACAATTCCCTTCCTCTTTAGTTGTTGGAAGACAAGATCGCGGACCCGCACGGCAATGCGCTTTGTCTCTTGCGCGGGATCGATACGAAGCACGTCAGCAGACACGGCAGAGTGCGGATTCATGTGGTTTCTCCCCGCTTCGGTTAATGGCTCGCTGCGCTGTCCGCTCGGGGCAGTGTGCCTCCAAGTTTTCTGGTTACATAAGCCGAGATGTTATTAATCGAGTCCAGGTTCTCCGGCCGCAGTTCCCCCTCTTCCACGGTAATGCCGAACGTCTCTTCAAGGAAGCCTACCAGTTGAAGAACCCCGGTGGAGTCAATGATGCCGTTTTCCAGAAATGAATCAGCGTCCTTCAGGTTATACTCCTGACCCATCAGGTAGTTCTCTCCCACAAAGCTCCGCACCTGCTGCGCGATCGTCATTGAAGGCATACGCTTGAACCTCTTTCGGGACATGATCTAGAAATACCTCTCGCCTCGGGTCGATTCATAAAACGCTCCAAAAGTATTTGGGTCGACAAAACACCGACCAAGGCCATGTCGTCCTTTACGCTGGTTGGGCGCCCACTACGGAACTTGGCCACCAGCGCTGCAACAGTCTGGGGATCGAAAATCCCGTCCCGCTTGATGGTTTCTAAAGACAGGAGTTCATCTGCGTAGCTTCCTGGACGACCGAAGAAGCATTTGCCGTCCGGCGCACGGTAGGGCTGCTTGTGGCGCTTCCTAATCGACTCGGGGATCAAGCCACGGGCAGCCTCTTTCAGCAGATATTTTTGGTCCAGGACCTTCATCTTCAATCGCGGCGGAAGCTTGGCGGCGAATTCCACGACGCGAACGTCCAGAAAAGGATAACGCCCCTCCACAGCATGGGCCATGGCCATTCGATCCCCTTGAGAGGACAGGATGTACCCGGGCAGGAGATACATTGCTTCCAGGTATTCCGCCTGATTGAACGGTGCCCACGACAGAAAACCCCGTGGGAGGGTTCTTTCCAGCTCCTCAATCAAAGGGGATTTCCTCATTTCGGCGTGAACATCCTCCGAAAAAAAGACCTTTAATCTGGCAGTCAGTTCCCAACGAGTGAGATGCGAGAAGAAGGGATTTACAAGGTCCTTGGTGGTCACGCAGAAAAAACTCTTCAGATAGGAGGGCGACTGCCGCTGTATTGCTTTCATGTAAGGATAGAGGCGCTTCAAGAGGAGCGGGCGCCACGCGGAGGCCGGATTTCGCCCCCAAAAACGGCGAATCTTGGCCTCTTTGTAAATGTCGTATCCGCCCAGAGTTTCGTCCGCTCCTTCACCGGTGAGCACAACTTTGAAACCGCTCTTGCGCACCAATTCGGAAAGCAGATAAAGCGGCGCCGGCGCTGTGCGAATGATGGGCTGTTCTGCGTGCCATACAACCTCGGGAAAGACCCGTGCAATGTCATCGTACGAGCAATGCACGTCGCTGTGCTGGGTCGCCAAGAAGTCACTGGCTTCCTGCTGATACGCACTCTCGTCAAACTCGGGATCGTCAAAACTGACCGAAAAGGTCCTAAGCCTTTCACCAACCATCTGCTTAGCCAATGCCGTGGTGACCGTGGAGTCGATGCCCCCGCTGAGGTACGCACCTACCGGGACGTCAGCTCGCAACCGAATGCGGGTAGCATCCAGCAACAGCGCGAGAAGTTCCTCCCTTAAGCACTCTTGCCCGCCTTCGGTTTCTTCGGTGACGGGAGCGTATTCTAGGCGCCAGTACTCCCAAACCCGGACCTTTCCGCCTTCCAAAAGCAAACAGTGTCCCGGTGGAAGTTGCCAAATGTTCCGGAATGCCGTCCGCGGCGGCAACGTAACCCAGAATGTGAAAATCTGGTCCAGCGCATGCAAGTCAAGTGCACATTCCACTTCGGGGCAAGCTTGCAACGCCTTGATTTCCGATGCAAACAGAAAGCTGTTAGCGGTTTGGGTGTAAAAGAGCGGCCTGATGCCAAACCGATCGCGGGAAAGAAAGAGCCTCTTTCTCGTCACATCCCAGATGGCAAACGCCCATTGCCCATTGAAGCGTTCGACGCAGCGTTCTCCCTCCTCTTGGTAGAGGTGCAGGATGACCTCAGTATCAGAGCGGTTCCTGAACTTATGCCCCTTGCGAATCAACTCCTCGCGCAGTTCCAAATAGTTGAATATCTCACCGTTAAAGGTAATGCCAACGGATCGATCTTCAGTGAACATGGGCTGCCCACCGCCGGTGAGGTCGATAATACTCAATCGGGCGTGGCCTAATCCCACCCCCGTGTCGGTATAAATTCCGCACTCGTCGGGGCCGCGATGTCGGAGCGCGCTCGTCATGCGTTGGACGAGATCGGGTTCGACCGCAAGGCTACCAATAGCAACGCTTCCGCAAATTCCACACATCTTAGTCCCACTCATTACAAGCAAGACCGATTCATGAGAAGCACGCGGGCACCCAACAAACCGGGTCATTTATCTCAACCGCCGACGGATGCCCCGAGGCAAGGAATTGACCACCCGCCTCACAAAGGGCATCAACCGGTCCGGCATCCAAAGCCTCGCCAGCGTGTCGAAGCGCCCACGGTGACAGTAACGAATAACAGAGTCCAGTCCCCTCAGGCGATCCGCACTTAAACGCCAGTCCGATGCTGCGCAATTCTCCAGGATGTGTGCCTCGGAATTGCTTTTAGGAATGGCTACGACGCCTTCCTTACAAAGGCACCAATTGATAGCAATCTGCGCAGGGGATTTGCCCATCGAACGCGAAAGGTTTGCGAGTACGCCCTGAGGATCACAATCCTGTAAGCGATCAAGCCCCCTCGCCAGTGGGCTATGAGCAATCACGGTAATGTGATGCGCCTTACAATACGGCAGAAGATCTTTCTCAATAGTTCGATCAATCAGGTTGTATCGGAGGTGGTTGGATACGGCAGAGTACAGGTGAAAGGCTCTCCGGGCCGCAATCAGCTGCACTACAGAAAAATTACTGACACCAACGAACTTCACCTTTCCCGCATTCACTACCTCCGCCAAAGCATCCATTGTCTCCTTAATGGCAATTGCCGGATTCGGTCCATGAAGTTGCAGAAGGTCAATCGTATCAAGTCCCAACCGCTTTAGGATCGAGTCGACTGACACACACAGACGGGAGCGGGAAAAGTTCTGAGGCGAGACCTTCGTAGCTACAAACACATGCTGGCGAAATCCCTTCAGGGCCTCACCAACAATATGATCGGTTCCGTACGATTCAGCCGTGTCAATGAAAAGAGCACCTGCCTCAAAACCGCGCCGCGAGGGGCCGGGATCCGCGCGATAATTCCATGTTCCCATGCCAATTTCAGGAAGATAAACGCCAGTCTTCCCCAGTTCTTTGGTCATCATGGTCCGAATATCCTTCGCCGAAAAGGCATCGCAAAATGAAAGGCGAAGCTGCAGATTCGCGCATTCATCAAGCCTCATGGCCAGGCGACTTTTTGACCTTCTCCTTAGCGGGAGACTGCTTACGGAGCCTCATTCCCTGAACAAATTCCTCGTATGAATATTCGGCTGTCAACGGGACTGTCGCAAACCCCAGAACTTGGGAAGCGGGGGATCCCCAGAGGGCATGCGCCGGCACGTTTCTACTCACCACGGTGCCGGCCCGAATGACTGCCCCCTCGCCAATTCGCACATTAGGAAGGATTACACAGTGCGGTCCGATAAAAACGTCTCGCTCAATGACAACCTTTCCGCTGGTCGTCGGTTGCCTGGGCCCCCAGTAAAAGTGACCGAAGATAGAGGTTCTAAGACCAACGGTGCAATTGTCGCCGATCGTCAAGTTTTCGGGGTGAAGTTCATCGAGGTACACAAATTGTGCAATCCAAACGTTTTCCCCGATGGTCACCCCACGGAGGCGATGGAGCCACGGGCGCACGCTGCCCCCACCCGGAACAATGAAGGCAATTTTGTGAATGAACCTGCCAAGGATCCCTTGGAACATCAAACGCACCCCCTCGCGAAGTAAGGGCGTCCGAACGGAGGGCGTCGCTTCAACACGTGCTTTACAATCAAAAATAATACACTTTTTCGCGCCACTCAAGTGCATACCTGGGGGCCTTGTCCGAATTGTCAGATCCGTAGGCCGTTCTATGCCGATTTCGCTGATCGGCTCATCGCCGAGGTCCGACCTCTTTGTCAGCACGGACCGTTTGCAGCCGAACTGAACCAGAACTTCTACGTTTTCGATTCCACCACCGCCTCAAACAGCATCGGCGCATCCGCGCTTTCTATGGCATTGCGCCCAACGCCGTCAGGGCTCAGGTCTGGGTCGCCATCACCGTCGACGTCCTGATAGCCATCTTGAAAGAACAACTCCAATTGGACTTCATCCTGTACAAAATCCTGCAAATCCTGAGCATCATCATTTTCGAGAACACCCCCGGTTCATGGGCTTTCCCCCAATGCAAAGACCAATCTCTACAATCAGATCCCTGCATCCAACTGGATCTATTCAACTTATGATGGGACCGTACTAATTCCAGAATGGGAAAGCCCTCCGCGAGGTTGCAGGCACTACGAGGCGAGCGCCACCCAGCGACGCTCATTCCCTTGAACTGCGAATAGGCGTATGATGACGGTTGGTTCGCAAATACAAAACAGAAATTTCAATTAACTTTATCGGCGCAGGAGCAGGTAATGAACGCGCTTGAAGTAACCGCCCGCGGGGCGATCCACGAAGGCAAACTTGAAGAATTCAAGGCCCTCGCCGCCGAATGCATGCGGACCGTTCGTGAAAAGGACTCGGGCACACTGCAGTACAATTGGTTTCTCAATGAAGCCCAAACGGAATGTGTGGTTCGAGAGGCTTACAGAGACTCGGAAGCGGTCCTGGAGCACATTGCCAATCTCGGCGCTACCATGAGGGCAATTGTCTCAGTCTGCGATTGGACCTTTGAGGTGTTCGGGTCTCCGTCTCCCGAACTTGTCGAGGCTGCCGCAGGACTAAGCCCCAAGGTCTACGTGCCGTTCCAGAGCATGTGATTGATCAGGTGGGTCAGGCAAGCACCTTGTCCGCTAGTGCCCTAGCCGCCGAGGCGCGCCAGCAGATTGACCAGCGTCCGCACGGGAACGCCTGTCGGGCCCTTGGCCAGCCAGGGCTTTTCGTCATTCGACCACGCCGTCCCTGCAATATCCAGGTGGACCCACGGCGTATCTTCCGCAAACTCGCCCACAAACATGGCCGCCGTGATGGAGCCGCCGGGCCGGCCACCGCTGTTGGCCAAATCGCCAATCGAGCTCTTATAAAGGTCGCGGTATTCGTCGTCAACGGGCATCTGCCACATCCGCTCACCCGTCGCGGCGCCGCTTTCAACGACCCGATTGACCCACTCCTGGTCGCGGCCGAACACGCCGGTGGTAATGTTACCCAGCGCAACCACGATGGCGCCGGTCAAGGTGGCGGCGTCAATCAGCACATTGCAGCCGAGCTGCCGCGCGTAGGTCAGCGAGTCGGCCAGCGCCAGCCGGCCCTCTGCGTCGGTATTCAGCACCTCGATGGTCTTGCCGGACATCGACGTGATCACATCGCCCGGACGATAGGCCTTGGCCCCCGGCATGTTTTCCGTGGCGGGAATCAAGGCTATCACGCGCACTTTGGGTTTGATCTGCGCGATGGCCTGCATCACTCCCAGCATAGTAGCGCCCCCCGCCATGTCGGTCTTCATCTCGTGCATGTTCTGGCTGGGCTTGAGTGAAATGCCTCCCGAATCAAAAGTGATTCCCTTGCCCACCAGGCCGATCACCGGCGACTCCGGCGCATCCTGCGGAAGATAACGCAGTACCAGCAGTCGCGGCGGCTCGGTGCTGCCCTGGGCCACGGCAAGAAACGCTCCCATTTTCAGGCTGCGGATTTCTTCTTCGCCGAGTTCCTGAAATTCCAGGCCCATGCGCCCGGCCATTTCGCTCGCCCGCTGCGCGAGGACCGTGGGCGTCATGCGGTTGGCAGGCTCGTTGACTAGCGTACGTGCAAAATTCGCGGCATCGCCCATCGCCTGGCCTCGCTCGACGGCAGCATTGAATTCTTCTGAGGCGTTCAGGGACTCGCCCGCCAGCACAAACGTGCCGATGCTATAATCGCCGTTACGCTCCGTGCGGTACGGGTCGCTGTCATAATCGGCCAGGATGGCGCCCTCGACCACGGGCTGGATATGGTCGGCGCCGGTTTCCGGCGAAACCACCCAGGCCATCTGCCTGACGCCGCGGGTCCGCAGGAAGCGCACCGCCGCTCCGGCCAGCCGGCCAAGCTGATAGGTCTTGAACTTGTCTTTCTTCCCTGCTCCCACAATAAGCAGCTTTTGCGCAGCAAGCCCGGCGGGCCGATGGATGAGGGTCCGCTCGTAGGCCTTGCCTTTCAACTCGCCGCTTTCCTTGAGTTCGGCCAGCAGCGCGCGCGTTTCTTCAGGAAGCAAATCCACGCTGCCGCTTGAAATAGGATCGTCTTCAAAGCAATAGACCGTAACTGCAGGTAAAGCCAGCCGGGCTGGTGATTCTTGTTGCAACTTGATGTTCACTGCGCGGTCACTCCTTTTACCTCAAGAGTTTGCAAAGCCAGGTGTCTGGAAAGTGATTACCAGAGAGGTTTGCGACTCCTAGCCGGCGCGCCGCCGGTAGTCATGGATGGCCTGCTCGGCTTCGCGCTTAAGGGTGCGGCTCCTTTCAGCCTCGCGGCGGTCGTAAACCTTTTTCCCTTTTGCGAGGGCAAGCTCGCACTTGATCTTGTTCCCTCTCAGATAGAGTCGCGTTGGAACCAGCGTCAGGCCCTTTTCCTGCGTGCGCGAGGTCAGTTTGTTGATCTCCTGCTCGTGCAGCAGCAGGCGCCGCTCGCGGAGCGGGTCGTGATTCAGATAACTCCCCGAGCTGTAAGTGCTGATGTGGCAGTTCACCAGCCACACTTGGCCGCCCTTCACTGTGGCGTAGCTGTCTTTCAGATTCACTTTGCCTTCGCGGATCGATTTGACTTCCGTGCCGCGCAGCTCCATTCCGGCCTCAAATTTCTCGAGGAAGTTGTAGTAATGGGCAGCCTGCCGGTTGACAGCAAAGTTCTTCATCCGAGCTTCGTCGATTTTATTGCCCATGTTGCTGTTTCCCCGGTATTTTCGCCCTGAATTCACCATGTTAGCACAGTCTTCCGGGGGTATTCGGTCCGGGGCTTATTCGGCTGCTGCTGCCGGGAAACCTTACATCGGGCTTACTCGTCTTAACGAAATGAGATAGAATAATTTCGGGGCCGGTGGCAGTCCGGTTCTGGGGCGCGCTGGTCAGTCTGTCACTGTGGTAAAATGTTCCTATTGCTGTCGTTGTGGTGCGTCGGGTAGATTCAATGTTTGCGGTACAACTCCGGGCTTGGCAGTCACATCATATTGTTCGAGTAGATCCGGTGACCGGGAGTGGGTACCCGGCCGAAGGTAATTGATGCCAATCACTGAAACGCATGTTGATCCTGGCAAAACTCAGTCGAGCGCCAGGGTCTCTGGCTCTTTGCCGGACGACATTTTCAGCCTGCAGGAAACGCCGGGGTTGCTGGCGTCCCTCCGCGAGGGTCTTCGCGAATGGCGGCGGACCTCCAAACTGAAAGTTCCTGATGAATATTCCCGCGAGGCGATTCTTCCGGTCACAGAAATGCGTCCGTGGTACCGGGATTTCAAGGGCCAGATCAAGTCCCTCTTTGAGAAGCCGACTGAACCCATCGGCCTGTTCAATCGCGCTCAGGAAAAGAAGCGCGCGCTATTCGGCGTGGTCGTTGCGGTGGCAGGCGGCGGAGCCGCCTACTGGTTTGGCGGCCCTAGGATGATCATTCTGGGAGTCGTTGGCGGCTACCTGGTTGGTGAAGGCATTGGTATCCTCGCCTTCAAGAAAAAGGAATACCCGCCAGACATCTGGCAGGATTACCAGCTGCAAAGGGCTTCATGGGTCAACTCCGTTCTGGTCCACGCAATTGCCATTCTAGCTCTGATACTGCCGTATTACATTTCTCAAATGCTTAACCCCGTCAAGGCGGCCAAAACAGAAGTTGTGGACATTTCACCTTTCCTGCCGCAGCTTCCGCCATCTGCCAACAAGGCAGGTGGTGGCGGTGGAGGCGGCGCTCGCACGCCGACGCCTCCATCAAAGGGCAAAGTTCCGCAATTTGCTGTAAACCAAATGGCCCCGCCGGAAGTGATGCCAAAAATAAAGCCTCTCCTGCCCGTAACCCCAACCTTGCTGGGACCGCCGCAACTTAAACTGCCGGATATGGCGGCCACCAATTTCGGTGATCCCATGGGTGTGCCTGGGCCGCCTTCAGCCGGTCCGGGTTTTGGTGGTGGTATCGGCACGGGTGAAGGGACCGGAATCGGGTCCGGCAAGGGCGGCGGCCTGGGTCCTGGCCAGGGTGGTGGCACAGGCGGCGGCCTCTACAGCGTGGGTGGAAACGTCAGCGCGCCAATCCCGATCTACAAGCCCGAACCTCCTTATTCCGAGCAGGCACGCAAAGCCAAGTATCAGGGCACATGCGTGCTCTGGATTGTGGTGGACCAGTCCGGCAACGTTACTGATGCCCAGGTTGTCAAGCCTCTCGGCATGGGCCTGGATGAAAACGCTGTGACGACGGTCAGGACGTGGAAATTCAAGCCGGCCATGCGCAACGGCAGCCCGGTGCCCGTGAAGGTGATGGTAGAAGTCAGCTTCCGCCTGTTCTGACAGGGATCTCCTCAACTTTTCCATTTCAGGTTAATATCTCTACGGCTGCAAGCCTGCGCGTGGGCCGCTGGGCTGCAAAAAAGTGCCTGCAGCGGGGTGTAGGGGCGTAAGATGACACTATTCAGCTCGCTAAAAAAGAAATTCGCACTGATGTGCTTTACGAAGTCGTTTGGCAATTGCGAGAAGAGCGAGCCCTCGTAAACGGATGGGGTGATTAGCAGGGGAACCGCCCCTCTCCGGAAATAATCTCAATAAAGCTATTCGGAGGTCTGAAATGTCGGAACGACCGAGCGTTGGGATGTCGCGAGTTGAGGAAGCTGTCCGCGACCGTTACTCGCGGGGTGCGGTTACCGTTGAGCCGAACCTCTGTTGCCCTACAGACTACGATCCCAAACTACTGAAGCTCATCCCGCAGGAGGTTCTCGAACGGGATTATGGGTGCGGCGACCCGACCCGCTTTCTTCAAGCGGGGCAAACCGTATTGGACCTCGGCTCCGGAGCGGGAAAAGTGTGCTTTTTGGCGAGCCAGGTGGTCGGGCCCGTTGGACACGTTATTGGCGTGGACATGAACGATGAAATGCTCGGTGTAGCTCGTCGAAATGCGCCGGAGGTTGCAAGCCGGCTTGGATACGCAAATGTCGAATTCCGTAAGGGCAAGATTCAAGACCTCGCGCTGGATCTGGAAAAATTAGAAGCCTGGCTCCTAAAAAATCCAGTGCGAGTAGCAGCCGACATTGGACGGCTTGAGTCCGCAATGGAACGCTTCAGAGCGGCGGAGCCTCTGATTCCTGAGGGCTCGGTCGATGTAGTCGTTTCAAACTGTGTCTTGAACCTGGTGAAACCTGACGATAAGCAGAAGCTGTTTTCGGAACTATACAGAGTCTTGCGACGCGGCGGGCGTGCCGTGATATCGGACATCGTAAGCGACGAAGATGTCCCGGACCGCCTCAAGGCAGACCCCGACCTTTGGAGCGGCTGCATATCAGGCGCTTTCCGTGAAGACCTTTTCCTGGAAGCGTTCGAACAAGCCGGCTTCTACGGCGTCAGTCTGCTCGACCGCCAGCGGGAGCCGTGGCAGACCGTCGAGGGAATTGAATTTCGCAGTGTAACCGTGGCCGCGTACAAGGGGAAAGAGGGCCCATGCTGGGACCAGAAACATGCCGTGGTTTATCGCGGGCCTTTCAAGAAAGTGGAAGACGACGACGGACACGTTCTGCGCCGCGGAATCCGCACCGCCGTTTGCGAAAAGACTTACAGAATCTACTCGCAAGACCCTTACGGCCCGCATTTCGAACTCGTCCCACCCCGAGTCTTGACTCCGCTGGAGGAGGCGCCACCCTTCCCTTGCGGCCGCGGCACGTTAAAGCGTGATCCCAAAGAGACGAAAGGTGAGGACTATCGGGTGACGACTGAGGCCGGGCCATGCTGTACAGGCGACGGATCCGAAGGGGGGTGCTGTTGATGGGGGTCCAAACAAGCGATCCCTTGAGGGTCATCGACGAAAAGACTGCCACTGCGGACTTCGATGCAACTCTTGCGGCACACCATTGCGGACCGCTGGTTCGCGAAGAGACGCGCACCCTTCAGATCAACGTCGGGAAGTTCTGCAACCAGGCATGCCACCATTGCCATGTGGACGCCGGACCCAAGCGCAGCGAAATCATGCCCAGGACGGTGGCCGAACGAACCATCGAGCTGCTTGCTCAAAGCCCAACGGTTGAGGTGGTGGACATAACCGGCGGCGCACCCGAACTGAATCCCAACTTCCGCTGGTTGGTCGAGCGCGCCACCAAACAAGGCTGCCGCGTCATCGACAGGTGTAACCTCACCGTGTTGTTCCAGCCCGGGATGGAAGACTTGCCGGAATTCCTGGCCGGGCATCAAGTCGAAATTGTTGCCAGCCTTCCTTGTTATACCGCCGAGAACGTCGACAAGCAGCGCGGGCGGGGCGTGTTTGAAAAGAGTATTCAGGCACTTCGGGTTCTGAATCGCCTGGGATATGGCTTGCCCGAGTCGCCTCTAGCCCTGAACCTTGTATACAATCCTCTAGGTTTCTCGCTCGCTCCACCGCAAGATCGGCTGGAAGAGGATTACAAGGACCGGCTCCGTAACGGCTTCGGAATACAATTCCACCGCCTTCTTGCGCTCAACAATATGCCCATTCACCGCTTTGCCGGTTTCCTGCGGCTAAATGACCAATACGAGGCTTACATGAGTTTGTTGGTCAACCATTTCAGCCCCCGAAACGTGCCCGGTCTTATGTGCCGTTCACTCGTCAGCGTGGGTTGGGAAGGGGCGCTATATGACTGCGACTTTAACCAGATGCTCGAGCTCGGTATGACTCGAGCGACCGCGGGGCCTGCGCGTACAATTTGGAATGTTGAAACCTTTTCGGGCCTGTCTGGACAACACGTCAGAACCGGCACCCATTGCTTTGGCTGCACGGCGGGAGCAGGCTCAAGCTGCGGGGGAGCGCTCGCATGAGCGCAGTGCAGGCACTGAGACGGACGCGCTGCCGAGCATCGACAGTTCAGATGTGGCGGTGCGGTTTATTTCTGTGCGCTATGACCACAAGAAGCTGGCCGCAGAAATGATGGCCGAGCGCCTGCCCGCGGAATTCATTGAAACCATCACCACCGGCTGGTGGACCACCTGCCTGGAAGTGCTCCCGCACAAAGAACGCGCCCGCGGCCGGTTCTGACTGCCTGGGCGCGCACTCCTAACGATCCAGTTTCAAGATGATCTCGACAGGGTCCGACTACCCTGCGATTAATCTCGGTCTTGACAAGCGTGAACTGGAGATATACCTTCTAGTCACCCCCCCCCCCTCCATCTGGAGGAGAAAATGGACCCAAGGATAACGATCGCACTCCACGTCTTGGATAGCAGTTATAATTGTCAGCTTAAAGTGACCGAAGTTTCGAAAGATCTGCGCTTAAGCCGTTCTCATTTTGAACGCCTGTTCCGTCGCGACACGGGTCGGACGTTCAAGGCGGCACTCCAAGAATTGCGGCTGTGTAAGGCACTGGAGTTTCTGAAGGACCCCACCATGCAGGTAAAAGAGGCAGCCTTCCTGTGTGGGTACAAGAGCGCCCCCACCTTTACCAGGAACTTCAAGCGAAGGTTTGGAACTGCCCCTTCTGAACTGCGCCGGAGCACGTCTAGATAAGTGATGGCGCGTTGGGATAACCAAACGCAGTTGACAACAAGCGGCCGGGCGTTAGAATTCGGATAAGTGCTGGTTCTGAAGCTTGACCGCGAAAATATAGATTGCCGTAAAAACCTTGAAGGAGGATGTATGAAACCGGGCGAGCTACTATTGGTTATCTTAGGCTTGGTTTTTCTTTTCTTGGGCGCGGCCACTCGAATGAGAGCCACTTGCGATTCAGGCTCCAACAATTTTGGCTCTTTGACGAGCTATATCTGTGTGAACAACACCGTGGACTGTGGGGGCGATACTTGCGAGACGGACAGGTGTGAGTGTATTGATGGAGGGGGTGGTGGTTACCTTAGCTATTGCACCTCAGGCTGCGCCGTCTACCCGGGTTGCAATGGGTGCTAAGTCACAACTCGCAAGATTCTTGGCTAAAACCTTATCAGGAAAGGAGGCACTGATGCGCCGAGAAGCGTGGGTGGCATTATCAATTGCAGTGATGGGGGTTGGGTTCCTCGCTTACACCTTAAGGGATTACCCTCTCCATGGCCAAGTTACCGCTGCAAATCCCGGGCTCACCGCGAAGGTTGCCATAGATTATTTTGGCCAGAATGGCAAGCTCACCCGAACAGAGACCTGGACAGAAGCAGTTAGCCCTGACGGTTCAGTTGCCAGGATACGTTCAACGGTTAATGGACGCCCTGACCCAATAGGTGTGATCCTCGATGTGGCCAAGGCTTCGCGAATCGCTTTCGACCCGCTGGGTAAAACCGTAACTACGTACCACTTAAAAACCGGGGAGGTAAAAGGGTCAGAGCTAGGCCGACCGAGTTGTGCAATCCCATTAGGTGCCGAAAGCGAAATAGTCTTGGGTTACCTCACGTACCACTTCAAAGAGAGCTACGTAGTTGGCACAAAGTCAGTAAAAGAGGAAAGGTGGGTTGCACCTACCCTCGATTGCTTTCCTCTGGAGCGGTCTTATGACGTATGGGATTCTGGGCAGTACCAGGGACGCACGGTAGGTCATGTGGTTTCCCTTACCGTAGGGATTCCGCATCCCTCCCTTTTCGAAGTCCCGAAGGGTTACGTGGAACGAGCTCCGACAGATGCAATGGCAACTCACGCCGAGAAGCTCGGGCAGAAGTGCGGCGCATGTTCGAGCCGCAGCGGTTTTAGCTTAGACCAGGTTTACGAGTCTCATCAGTGACGCCTGGAGATGGGGCTATTGTTGAATGCAGGGATGCGTCGCTGTTCTCATCGAACCGGCTGACGAAGCCAATTCTCACGCATCGAATGTGTTGAATCGGTTGCTTACGCGCGCTGCTAAAGCAGTGCGAGACCGTGTGGGCATGAAGCGCCAGCTACCCTCAGGAGCCCACGTAGCCGCAGAATCGCTTACAGAGGCTCTGATTACACATGGTTCAGCGGGAAGGTGCCACCTCTTTCTGCTCCCCGGGACCCAGTTGTGGCGTGGTGAGAAGTTTGCTCGCCTCACGCGTGTTAGCGGGCGCCCCCTCGATCTGAGGGTGCGCCCCTACCACGAACTCGTCAGCGCTTTGGCCAACGGAGAGATTTCGCTGTGGTTTGACCCACACGGTGCCCTGTGGTTACCACTTGAGGCTCGTCAAGGTTTCTCGCATAGTGTCTTTCCGATTGTTTCAACATTCCACCATCTCAATTTTCCAGGCATGCTCTGCCCGTGGGTCCTGCGCGGCCTTCTCGCGGGTGGGTATTCCTGCGACTCTATCGTTTGCCCGAGCCAGGCCTCCCAGAAAGCTCTTGTAAGAATCTTTGAACAGGTTTCGGACCGCATGAACCAGGAATTCGGCGGCTTGACAAACTTTCGCCAGCGGGTTGACGTGATACCTACCTGTGTGGATACCGCTCGATTCCGCCCCTGCGACAAGCATCGAGTCAGGCGTGACCACGGCCTGCCTAAAGATCGGCCGATCATCTTATATGCTGGGCGGTTGTCGATTGCCGACAAGGGTGACCTTGCCCCGCTCGTCATCGCTTTTAAAGATTTGGCAAGAGCCGAACCGCGGTTAGACCCGCTTCTCCTCATAGCGGGACCTGACCGAAAGGGAGAGCAACAGGCAATTCGCCGGATGGCGTCGCTGCTTGCGATCGAGGACAACGTCCGACTGATGGGCTCGGTTCCCCGCGAGGAGATGCGCCTCATTCTCGCGTCAGCAGATGTCTTTGTCTCGCCATCTGATACTGTTCAGGAGAATCTTCCTCTCACCCTGCTGGAGGCCATGGCGTGCGGTGTGCCCCAGATCGCACCTGACTGGGACGGCTACCGGGATGCTGTCAAACACGGCGAAAGTGGTTTCCTCGTCCCAACGTACTGGACTCGATGCGACAGACATCTGTCCGCAGCGCACTCGCTTCTGGGCTGGGAATTTGACTACCTGACCTTATCCCAGTCCGTAGCTATCGATATCGGAGCCATGAAGAAATATCTGGGAATGCTTATCGCCAACGAGAAGCTTCGACTTGATATGGGCAGAAAATCGCGCCAACGTGCTGAGAGGCTCTACAGCTACACAGCGATTATCGGCCAGTATGAATCACTCTGGCAGGAACTCCTCGAAGCGGCGAGAAGTCTCAGTATTTATTATCGGAAATCCCGGTTCAACGAGCCTACTTATTTTGACTGGTTCGCGCATTTTGCATCATCGCTGCTCGACGATCAGACAGGGTTAATAATCACGCCGCTTGGTTGCGAGGTTTCGAAACAAGGCCGGATACCGCTTCCCTATGAGAGTCTCAAGCAGTTAAACATCCTCAACGAAAGGGTCATCCGTAGACTCTTGGGGGAATTTGCCGAACCAACCGAGATGGAGCGAGGGCCAGGTCCCTCGGGGCGGAGGCAAACAACGCCTATCTCGCACGAGCTTGGAGAACTGGTCAGCCATTTTGCACACCGTAACGGCTGCCAGGAGGAAGACGTTCGTCGGCACCTAATGTGGCTGCTTAAATACGGCCTGATCAAAGTAGCAGGCTAGACTGGACGTCGCACGAACCATCTTCCTGGGGGCGGTTCTACGGCGCACGCTGGCTTCGTTTTCCGTAGCCTCGGCACGAGGCTATACCCCCTGTATTTGTACAGAATGATAGTTGATACTCGGTGTAGAGTGTCACGATGCAGACTAAAGGGATAGGAATGCCCCGCTCCAGGTACCCGGAGCGGCTTGCAGTCCAGCCTCTACAGCTTTCGGTCAATGTGTTAGTATCGAAGATTAAAGCTCAATCAGAGCCCGCACTTCATCAACAAATCAGAAAGGACATTGTGCTCAAGATCGGTATTGTTGGCCTCAACATGGTGGGCAAGACTACTCTGTTCAGAATCCTCACTCATGCCCACGGTGACAAGCTCGCGAGCGGCAAACCGGAAGCCCATGTTGGCGTGGTCAAGGTGCCCGACGAGCGACTCGACCATCTTGCAGGCATGTTCAAGCCTCAAAAACTGGTACACGCCAGCATTGAATACGTCGATACGCCGGCCAGCGTAATCCAGTTGGCGCGCACCGGAACTCAGTCGCAAGCCCTGAAAGAAATGAACGCGCTCATTCATGTGGTCAGGGCGTTTGAAGATCCGGCGATTCCGGTTGACGGCGAAACCGTCGATCCCAGGCGCGACATCGAATCGGTAGAGCTTGAGCTGGTGCTTTCGGACCTGGGCATCATCGAAAAGCGCCTGGAACGGCTTGAAAAAGACATCAAGAAACAGAAGAATCCCGCCCTGGAAAAAGAACATCAGGCTCTGCTGAAAGCCAAGGAGGCGCTGGAGGCGCAAAAGCCGCTGCGTGAGCTCGATTTCACCCCCGATGAGGAGCGCGCCTTGCGCGGCTTTACATTCCTGTCCATGAAGCCCATGCTCTACGTGCTGAACTTGGGTGAAAAGGACGCGCCCCGGACAAACGCGGCCGACGAATTTGCGCACGAAGCCGGACTGAAGCAGCGCCCGCACACGGCCGTTACCGCCGTCTGCGGCGAGGTCGAAGAAGAACTCTCTGAATTGAGCGAGGAGGAGGCAGGCGAATTCCTGTCCAGCTACGGCCTTACGGAGTCGGCCATTTCCCGGCTGATCCGCTCCAGCTACCAGTTACTGGGTCTGATTTCGTTTTTCACCGTGGGCGAAGACGAGTGCCGCGCCTGGACCATTCACGAGGGCATGACCGCGCTTGACGCCGCCGGCGAGATCCATTCCGACATCCAGCGCGGATTTATTCGCGCGGAGGTGATTCCCTATCAGGAACTGGCGGATGCGGGTAGCTTTGCTGAAGCCCGCACGCGCGGCTCGCTGAGGTTGGAAGGCAAGGAGTACGTGGTTCATGACGGAGAGATTGTTCACTTCCGCCATTCCGGCTGAGACCCATTCCGGAATTTCAACCAAATGTCATGCTATTTGCTATTGAGATCAGCCTGATCCTCGGAGTGGCGGCGGGGCTTGCCAATCTGTTTGGCGCGTCGATCGTTTCAGCACGAGCCTGGAGCCGGCCCTTCCTCACTTACTTCCTTGCGCTGGGCTCCGGCTTTATGCTGGCCACGGCCATGACCGAGATGATTCCGGAGAGCCTGCGCCTCGAGCCCGTCAGCGGGTCGGTGCTGATTCTGGCCGGTTACCTGGTTGTCCACCTGTTTGAACACGTCTGGCCGGGCCATTTCCACTTTGGTGAAGAAACTCATGCAGAGGAGTTCGTTCACAGCCGCGTGGCTTACACGGCGCTGGGCGGATTGCTGGTCCACACTTTTCTTGACGGCGTCGCCATCGTTTCGGGCTTTATGATTTCAACCTGGCTGGGCACTGTGATTTTCGGGGCCACCATTCTGCACAACATCCCCGAGGGTTTTACCATTTCGTCGGTGATGGTAACGGCGGGCAAGGGCCGGCGGATGGGCATGAAAGCCGCAGGCGCGCTGGGTATCTCAAGAATTCTCGGCGTCCTGAGCATGGGACTTGCTAGCCGATGGGCGGGGCTGGGGCTGGCGCTTTCTGCGGGGGCCACGCTTTACGTTGCGGCCTCGGATCTGATTCCCGAGGTCAACAAGAAGCCACGCATCAGCTTTGCCTTGACGGTGGGCGCGGGGGTCGCCCTCGTCGTGTTGTTGAAGACGTTTTTTATCTAAGGTCGCGATGTATTCCCGCGAAGTCCTGGACCATTTTCACAATCCGCGAAACGTGGGCGAGATTGATGAGCCCTCGGCCGTGGTTACGGCCAGCAATCCCGTGTGCAGCGATGCAATCAAGCTGTGGGTCCGCGTCCGCGAGGGGAAAATCACCGATGTGACCTTTAAGGTCCAGGGATGCGTTCCTTCCGTTGCTTGCGCCTCATGGCTGACGGTGGCGATCAAGGGCAAGCCCGTCGCGGAATTGGCAGCGCTGAGCGCAGAACAGATTGAATCCGGGCTCGGTGGACTGCCGGTTGCCTCTCGCCACGCAAGCATGCTGGCTGTTGAAGCTCTGCGAAAGGCGATTGAAAAGTTAGGCCGCCAGGGTGTAGCAAAATCGGAATTCCGTAACGCAGATTCGGAGTAAGACCCGCTAAGAAGAGAAAATTCAGTCCACCAACCTGCTGGCTCTAATGTGTCCGTCAGTGCCGCTCGCAGCGGGCTGATGAGCATCTCAGCACGCTCCTTGGGCATGTGGCGCAATTATACGTCCGACAACGTGGGCAATGTGGTTTGGCGCGTGTCTGAAAAGTAGCGACGGGGCGGCCGGGGAGGGAGGTTCTGCCACGGGCTGAAGCTTCATTCCCTTGCCATGCGGATGTATAATGATGGCAAGAGGAGGGGGGCGCGGAGGTTCTTGATGCGTGCCATCTCCAGCGCCTTACTGACCGCAGCCTTTCTGTCGGCCATTGGTTACGTCTTCGAAAACATCCTGCCGAGTTCGTCCACCATCACTGTTAATTGGAATGCCCAACAGTATTTTATCCCTTACAACACCGCTGCTTTTTGGGGATGCGTGGTTTTGGGCGTAATCGTCGGCATTTTTCAGATGCTCCGCGTAATGCTTCGCGATGTGGAAAGATTACGGTAGGCAATCGCCGTCTCGGAGCGGGTACATTCGGCAATCCCTCTGGAAGGGTAGCTTTAGATGTTTGACAAATTTTCTGATCGCGCGCGGCGACTTATCTTCCTGGCGCGCCTGAAAGCCGGGCAGCGCGGTGGCAGTGCCATCGAACTTGAGGACTTGCTCACAGCTTTTGTTATTGAGGACCGGGGAGGATTCTTGGACGCAGGTTCAAAATGGGGAGAGAGTGGCACTTGGGTTAGTCAGAATGAGCCAGCGACAAGCAAATCGTTCCTGGCGCCAGAAACTGCTGCCGCCTTGCTTACCAAGCTTGAAGCGCTCAGCCCACGGTCTCAGCCTGTGATGAATTCAGCGGAAATGCCGCTCTCTCAAGCCTCCCAAAACGCTATAACCAGAGCGGATGCGCTCTGCGATGAAATGCAGCGTAGCTGGATTGAGCCGTTGAATCTCCTAGCGGCGATCTTGGAGCACCGAAACAGCAAAGCGGCACAAATCTTTCGCGATGGCGGAATTACGCGCGAGAGGGTCATTGATTCCATCCGCAAACAAACAGCACCGGCCCTTTCAGAGCAGACACGAACTACAGCCACTTCTAACATTGGTTCACCATACGGGCGAACGTCGTTGGTGCTGGCCCTGGCGAAACTTAAGGCCTGGACACGCGGCGCTGTCACGGTAAGGGCCGAAGACTTACTGGCGGCTCTCGTAATTGAGGATAAGGGAGCTATAGTCAGGGATTTCCCGGAAGCCGGGCAGCAACCTGAATTGCTCGCAAGGCTTCCCCTCGCCCTTCACGCCTCATTCTTCGGCCCGGACCTCGCCCAGGACCTCCTTGCAAAAGTAGAGGCAATCCGGGCAGAAACCCGGAAGGAAGCCGCCAGCGAAAAGCCGTCTGCGTGCGTTGGAATTGCCTCACACGAACCTTTGCCTCCTTACGCTTTGACACCGATGTCCGACACCGTGCATCGCGCTTTCATCGCTTCCACCCATATTCAAGATGAATTGGAGCAAAGCGAAACCCGGCCGTTACATGTGATGGCTGCCCTTTTGGAAGACCAATCCTGCAAACCCGCTCAAGTTTTCCGTGATGCCGGAATTACACGGGAAAAGATCGCTGCCTTTCTAAAGGCCGAAAAATGATTTCGGAGGGCGAGGCCAAACTTTACCGTTGGGCCGTCAGGTGCAGATAGCTTTCGGGTTCGTCGACATCAATAAGTATGCCAGGGTCGGCGACCTCTACAAACTCGGTCCGGTTGCGATACTTGTGGACGACCGTGTCGGCCCCTTGGTCGGGCCCGAGGGCTGCGATCTGACTGAACACTTCCCTGCCCACCAGCACTGGATGGCCGTGCTTGCCTCTCATTTGCGGCACGATTACGGGTTTGCCTGTTGACATAAAGTGTTGGATTAGGTTTCGCATTGTATCCGATGAAATTGCAGGGTGATCGGCGAGGCACAATACGATTCCGTCCGGCTCGCTTGCCGCCAACATGCGCAACCCAGCCTGGAGTGACGAAGTCTGGCCGCGGCGGTAGTCGTGATTGACAACGACTTCAACCTCCGAGAGGTCGACGCTCTGCTGGATCAGGTCTGAGTTGTGGCCGAGGACCACAATAACGCGGCGGACGCCTGCGTGCCGCAGTGCACCGATGATATTTTCCAAAAAGGTTTTGCCGCGATAAACGAGCAGAGCCTTGTCGGCGCCCATGCGGGAGGATTCGCCTGCGGCAAGGATGACAGCGGCAACGTTGGTGGTAAAAGAAGTTGCCGCGAACTCCTGATCAGCGTTCATGAGGTTTGCTGGACTTTGGGTTTCCAGGTAAGCGAGGCACCAGACGCAGACACATTCCGGCGCACCGCGATCATTTCCGCCACGATGGAGACGGCAATTTCTTCCGGCGTGAGGGCGCCGATATCAAGACCCACGGGCGAATGCACCTGCTCAAGCCGCTCATGTGGAACGCCCTCGCCCGAAAGAACCTTGAAGAATTCCGCCAGCTTCCGCTTGCTGCCCACCATGCCGATGTAGCGAGCCGGCGTTGTGACGGCCCAGCGCAGGCAGTCGAGATCGCCCTTGTGGCCGCGGGTGGCGATCACGATATAAGAGAGACCGTTGGGCTGGATCTTTGGAAAGATTTCTTCCCACGGCGCGGCGTGGGTGGCAACGGCGGAAGGAAAGCGCTCCTTGTTGGCGAACGCTTCACGGTCGTCGCAAACCACGATGTCGAAGCCTGCCAGGCTGGCTACCTTCGACACGTTGAGCGAAACGTGGCCACCGCCGAAAAGATAGAGCGTGGGAGTGGCGAGGATCGGCTCAATAAAGATGTCGAGCGAACCGCCGCAGACCAGGCCGGTATCCAGTTCCGGGTTGGCGTTCAGGTTGAAGTGCAGGCGGCGAGGCTTCTCTTCGCGCATAACGTCCTGCGCGGCAGACCAGACGTCGGCCTCAACGCAACCGCCGCCAACCGTGCCCACAATCGAACCATCATCGCGGATCAGAATCTTGGAACATTCGTAACTGGGGATCGATCCCTGCACCTGAATGATAGTGGCAAGGGCGCCCTTGCGCCCTTCATTTCGCAACTTGACGATTTCACTGAAGACGTCGCTCATAGAATTCTGTTTCAGGTTAAACTCAGGTGCGGACGATGTCAATTACGGTCGCGAGGCGCGGCTACATTTATTTGAAAATCAAAGGCTTTTTACGCAAAGACACCAAGACGCAAAGTTTCCAAACGGGAATTGCATCCTCATCACTTAGCTGCCCTTTGCGCCTCTGCGCCTTTGCGAGTGGATGTTTTTCCCCTCTGGAAAGTGCAATTTCACATCCATCGGTAATTTCGGCGGGTTCTGATAACATACTGAGAATTCATAAACGGGAGGCCTGGTATGAAAACGGTTCGATTCCACGAGCATGGAGGTCTGGATGTATTGAAATACGAGGAGGCGCCCGAACCGGAGATCCAGCCGAACGAAGTTCTGCTGAAGGTTAAAGCCTGTGCACTGAACCATCTCGACCTTTGGCTACGCGCCGGCGTCCGCGCCTGGAAACTGCCCATGCCCCACATTGTGGGCAGCGACATCTCGGGCGAAGTTGCTCAAGTGGGCGCGCTGGTGACAAACGCGAAGCCGGGCGACCGCGTGCTGCTGGCTCCGGGAATCAGTTGCGGGCATTGCGAGGCATGCTGGAAGGGTCTCGACAGCGCCTGCCGCACCTACACGATGTTTGGCGTGATGGTGGACGGCGGCTACGCGGAGTATGTGAAAACGCCGGCAGTGAACGTGATTCCCATTCCGGGCGACTTGAA
>JAJYLL010000044.1 GCA_021787735.1 Acidobacteriota bacterium
GAAGAAGATCACGAACCTCCCCTGAGACCAAGGGCTGGCAGAATTTTGCGACCGAATAAGGCTGCAAAGTAAGCAAATTTCGAACATAGAGAGCAACCTCGGAAAATGTGCGCGAGGCTGGAAGCGGTAGGGGCACGCAGACCACCCGATGAAACAAGTGCGCGAGTTCGCTGTGCCGGTCACCATCATATTTACGATAGAAAGTGAAGAGAGTCACTTCGTGTCTTTTCGCCAACTGTTGCAAAATGCTGTAGCTGCGTATCTTGCCACCGGTGTCGGGTGGGACCAGACCTCCCGCCTTGACCCAAAGAATTCTCATGCGCACAACCTACCAGCAAATTCCTTCGCACACTGCAGTCGTATTGATTCTCTGCGACTTTTCGAGACTCACGAGGTCGACGACGATCTGTTCTGGGCGCAAATTCCCATTCAGCTTTTCGGTCTCGACACTGTGCGTCCCGATCACGACAACTTCTGCAGTCTCCACGACTTCTCTTAGATCCGGTGACAATAGCGAACCGATATGCGGGATGACCTGCTCGATGAATTGACGGTTTGACCCAACCAACTGCCCGAGCGAAACCTGCGGATCCCAGATCCTGATCTGGCACCCTTCACCAAGCAGTCGCTTTACCAGCAGAACATGCGGGCTTTCCCTCAGGTCGTCGGTACCGGCCTTGAAACTGAGGCCCAGCAATCCCACTTTCCTTTTCCCTGTGCGGAGAACCAGGTCCACACCGCGCGCAATGTGCTCGGAGTTGCTCAGTAGAACTGACTCAAGCAAGGGGAGACGAAGGTCGAGTTCCTTGGCCCTGTACTGCAACGCCCGAATATCCTTCGGAAGACACGACCCGCCAAATGCGAAACCCGGCGAGAGGTACCGATGCGAAATATTCAACTTTGTGTCGGAAAGGAAAACCTTCGTCACCATCTGCGTATCCACCCCAAGGTGTTTCGCCAGAGTTCCCATTTCATTTGCAAATCCAACTTTTACGGCGTGGAAGGCATTGGACATGTACTTGATCATTTCTGCATCAGCCAAGCTAGTCTCCCAGATGCTAGTGGGAGACCACTGGTAGAGGTCGCGCAATAGACCCAGTTGTTCAGGCAATTCTGCACCCAGAACGGTGTAGGGAGGATGAAAGAAGTCCTCCACTGCAGTGCCCTCGCGCATGAACTCGGGGTTGTAACAGAGATCAAAATCAACACCAGCGCACTTCCCACTGCTCTGCTCCAGTACCGGCAAGGCCAGGGATTTCGTTGTGCCCGGCAAAACCGTGCTGCGCAGTACCACAACGTGGGATGACCCTTTCTTCGCAATTCCCTGCCCTATTTCTCTGCAGACCTGTTCAACGTGCCAGAGATCGAGTTTGCCATTCCGCTGGCTCGGCGTACCTACACACACAAAGGACAAGTCCGTTTCACAAACCGCGCTGGTAGTGTCGGTTGTGGCATGCAAGTGGCAGGCCTGACGCCCCTCAGCAATCAGGTCGCCGAGCCCCACCTCAACAATTGGGCTTTGGCCTGCCTCCAGCATTTCGACCTTCGCTGGGTTCACATCTACCCCGATTACACTATGCCCTAAGTGTGCAAAACATGCCGCTGTGACTGAACCAACATATCCCAGGCCAAAAACACTAACTTGACGTGTTCTTACTCCCATAGCTCACTCCCCCCGTAAAACACTTGCCCTCTCCTTAACACTCACCTCGCCACAAACAGTTCCCTCGTATCGACTCCCTTCCTGAATTTGAGGTCTACCAGGAAAATCACTGTCCACTGCCAGAACTCCGTCCGACTGAGGAGAGTCGCTCAACGATCTATAAATCTGCAGCCACTCATTTCCAACGACGTCCCAACCATACCGCTGCGACTTTTCAAAAGCATACTTAGCCAGATGCGACGCGAGGTCCGCATCCTGAAGTAACCGGATGATGTGTTCCGCAAGTGCTTGCCAATCGCCTGGATCGCAAAGTAAGCCGGTACGTTCGTGCTCGACCAAGTAACGAATGCCCTCGGGGGCTGTACTGACTACGGGCGTTCCACATGCAAAGGCTTCCAGGATCGAAACAGGCATGTTGTCCAGCCAGGAGGCATTGACAAAAATATCTGCTCGATCGTAGAAGCGGTGGATTTGGTCGGGTGCAACTGGCCCTGTAAACTCGACTCCGGTGAGACCCTTCTCCGCAATGTATTGCCGAATCTTCGCCTCCTGGCTTCCTTTGCCGACAAGGCAGAGTCTTGCCGAGGGAAACTCCTTCTTAACTCTTTCAAAGCAACGAACCACTAGATCCACGCTGTAATACGGTTCAAAGCCTCGGGTACAGATGAGCCACGGACGTAGGGGTCGCCGAGGGTGGTAACGAAACTGCGTAAAGTCCACAGAATTTGGGACCTCTTTGGCTTCAAGGCCGTAGTCCCTGAACACATCCACCAAGTACCCTGATGGGACGATCAGGCGGTCAGTTCGCCGAAGGACCGCCCGCGCCGTCCGCCAGTGCTCTAAGTGATCTCGGGCTTCTCCGCTGTGGTAGTGAATCAAAACCCTCTTCCCTCGTAAACGAGCCACGAGCCAAGCCGGCATTGGTGCCAACAGGAACGACCAATAAGATGCCGAAAAAATGTGCGCGATATCAATGTCCTTCATGCCTCGCCATAACGCCGCAAAGTAGAATGGCGTACGCACCGCCGTCCGCAGGCAAGGAATCCCATCTGTCCACCTCAACAATCTAGGGAATGGAGGGTCAATGGATATAAAGCTGGCTTGCACCCGTTCGTCCGTTTTCCATTGGTCAAGCAGGAGCTTGGCCTGCCCAGACTGCCCTCCGATATACCTTAATGATGGGGCCACAATTCCCACACGAATGGCACGTGTTGGCGATCTGGCCTCTTGTGGGATTTGAGCACGTGAACGTGCGCGCGGACCTTTTGCAGAAAGCAGTCCCAGATAGAGCTCTTGATATTGGGCCTGCACCTTTTCAATGCTGAAATTCTCGAAAACAGCTTCTCGCCCTTTTTTCCCCCATTCCTCTCCCATCCCGCAATTTGAAAGCAGGGCATCGACTGCTTGCGTAAGCCCTTCCTCATCGTTCAATGGCACAAGCAATCCTGTCTGTCTGTCCTGGACAAGCTCCGGATTCCCTCCCACTCGATAAGCGACGACAGGCTTCCCGGCCGCCATCGACTCAATAATCGTGTTTGAAAGACTTTCCGATAAGGAGGGCAACACGGAAATATCGATTGATGCAAGGATTGATGGAATATCGCGGCGATCTCCCAGAAATATGACCGAATTCCTGATACCCAACCGCTCGGCCATAGCCTCTAAAGACCCGCGCAAGGGACCATCCCCAGCCAAGACGTACTCCACTTGCGGGTGCTTCGGAGCCAATCTCGCGGCGACACGCAAGAGAGCTGCGTGGTTCTTCACCTTGTGATTCATCCTCGCAATCATTCCTACCCTGATGACAGCCGAAGATCGCGGCAAGGCTGGAACCGCACTTGCGAATGCTTCGGGAGATAAAGCATTTCGGATGATCACGATTTTCCGTCGGGAAAGCCCACGGGCCAAAAGCCCGCTTGCTGCGGCATCGGAATTACATACGACTTTGTCACACCAGCGAAAAGCCATCATCTGCGCTGCTGCCTGGCGCGGAGTCAGCAAGTCCCCAACTTGGCGCTGGCTCCCGATCACGACTGGCACACGAGCCAAGCACGCTGTAGGAATAAGCATGAGATTGGAATAGAAATCGAAGGCGTGGGCGATCAAAATCTTGTCCTGGCGAAGTCGGCGGGCCAAATCCAACCGAGCTCTCTGCGCCTGAAGAGTGAAAAAACTTCCGCCTAAGTCGAACTCTGTAACGCCTGGCGTCTCAGCCAGAAGAGGGCCAATCCGTTTCAAACAACCCAGATGAAGACCAAAAACATCCCTTGACAGAGCGTGAGCAAGAGTAACGAACTGCCGTTCACTTCCCCCTGTCTCGAGTGTGTTCGTCATCAGGAACACATTCGTGCGATCCCGCAAATCGGCAAGCGGAGGTGCAGTCTTCGAGGGTGCGGGAGAAATTTCCGCCGGCCTCACGGGACCTCCAACGGTGAGAGTGCAATCTGACCCGCTGATTCACTGCTAGCGCCTGCCCGCCCAGGCTGTAAGGTCGACACTGTAATGGGAGCTGGCCGTGAAGGCCCGCTTGGCAGGATCTCCAGAAAGTTCCTATGCCAAAGCTCGAAGACCAATAGCTGCCATAACTTTCCCGAATGGTCACGACGGCCGCGCCAGTGTTCATCCAGCAGATCACGTACCGCCTTGGGCTCAAAGTAACCCCGCTGGATCGAACGCGGTTCCAAAAGCAGACGTGCGAGTTCGCCCTTGAACTCCTTCCGCATCCAATGCCGAAGGGGAAGGGCAAATCCCTGCTTCTTTCGGTTGAGCACTTCCGGCGGCACCCCGACACGCTCAGCCAATCGCTTCAGCAAATATTTCTGTGTTCCGCTACGAAATTTCAAGCCTATGGGCAATCCCGTCACCCACTCGACCAAGCGGTGGTCAAGCAAGGGAGAGCGAACCTCGAGGGAGCTTGCCATGCTCATCCGGTCGACCTTAGTAAGGATGTCCCCGGCCAAATAGGTCTTAGTGTCAAAGTACATCATCCGGCTCAGGTGGTCCTGAGCAGGCGCCGACTCAAAGAGGGCCCGACAAACATCAAAAGGATCCTCGCAATGCTCCGCAAGGGCCAAGAAATCCTTTGAGAACAGCCGCCTTTCCCGAGTTCCAGGAGGCAGAAAGGAAATGGAATCCAGGTAGCGATCGGGTTCGGGAAGCGATACGTTGCGTATGAAATTCCGTCCCCACGTGCCGTAGGGCAAACGCGGAAAAACAATTTCCCGATAAAACCGGCCACACACTCCCGGGATCAATCTGGATAAGGAACGACGCCGTAAGTCAACCGAATAGCGGGAATACCCGGCGAAAAATTCGTCTCCGCCATCTCCGGAAAGCGCTACGGTCACATGTCCGCGGGCCATGCGAGATACATAATATGTGGGAATAATCGAGGAGTCTGCAAATGGCTCTTCCAACCCCCGGGTCAAGTCTTGCAGGACTTGACCGATATCAGGGCAAACTGTGAGCTCATTGTGATCTGTCTGAAAGCGTTCCGCGACCATTCGGGCATAGTCAGCTTCATTGAAATCCTGTTCAGGAAACCTGATCGAGAATGTCTGGAGTGGCTTCGAGCTGGCACGCGCAGCAAGGGCTACAATCGCTGAAGAATCTGTTCCGCCACTCAGCAAGGCCCCCAATGGGACGTCGGAAATAAGCCGTATGCGAGTGGCTTCCGAAAGGCGGGATTCTAACTCCTCCAGGCACGACTCTTCTGGCCCTGCGTGGCCGTTTCCATACGCCGGCAGCTCCCAGTACTGGCGTACTTGCACTGAACCATTCCGGTATTCCAACAGATGTCCGGGCGGCAATTTGTGAATACCGATAAAAGCAGTTCGTGGGTCAAGAATATAACCCAAGGAGAAAAACTGTATCAATGCCGCAGGGTCGACATCGGTCAACTCTGGATCCGCCGCAAGAATTGCTTTTATCTCGGATGCAAACAAGAAGCGGCCACCAGAATTGACGTAGTGGAGGGGCTTTTGACCCAGGCGGTCCCGAGCCAAGAGCAAAGCCCGACTCTTCTCGTCATATAGAGCAAATGCAAACATTCCCCGGAGCTTTTGCACACAGTCGGAGCCAAATTCTTCATAAAGGTGGACAATCACCTCGGTATCCGTCTGAGTATAGAAACGATGGGCTCGCTTCTCCAAGTCGGCCCTTAACTGAGGAAAGTTGTAAATCTCCCCATTGAAGACTACCCATACCGACCGGTCTTCGTTGTGAACAGGCTGGTGCCCTCCCGCCACATCGATAATGCTTAGCCGCCGCATCCCTAATCCGACGGAGCCTTTGACATAGATCCCCTCGTCGTCCGGCCCTCGGTGCACAATTGTCTGACACATCCTGTGGACGGCCTCCACGCTGATGTCAGACTGATTTCCTACCATTCCGGCAATCCCGCACATCGACTTGTTCCTCAGAAATATTTCAGAAGAGCCATCTAGCTCCGGTGCCGACCAAGCCAAAACCCGGTCGAAACACGCTGCCCCAGCCATTAAGCTTCGAATCAATTCCAGGCGTCAGTCCGCACCTATCGTAGCAACGGAACCCGCGTTTTCTGGCAATCTGGTCCGGTAGTTGTCCATTCCCGCATTTGTGTGCACTGAATCCGGTCGAGATTCTCTGGCCTCCCGTTCGATTGCAATCTTGTGAAAGGCCGCCGTATATGCCATGAGCATGTAAGGGAAAAACTGATATTCGATACTCGAGAACAAAGACCCCACAAGGAGGGTGATCATTGCCACCTTCAATCCCCCGCGCCAAAGCTGCAACTCTTCCACATCGCCTTCGGAAGCTCCCGTTTGCCTGAGATTTGAAAATGACTTCTTGGCCATCAGCAAAAACAGAATCAGCGCTGCGATTCCACCCTCAGCGCTCAATTCTGTCAGGGAGTTGTGCGTGACGTGCCAGTTGCCGGAAACAACTTGGAAGTTGCCGGGCCCTACTCCAAAAAGAGGATGTTCTGCCGTCACATAAAGACTGGTGAAGAGTAAACCCTCGCGCTGTTGAAATGAACCATATGCCGACCCGCTTGCGGCTGGGTTTTTAAATGCGTCAAAACGGGTCTCCATCAATTTCCTGGGAGCAATTGCAACAATTGCCAATGCAAGGACAGCGCCGACGACCAAGAGATAGCGCCGACCACCCTTCAATCCGAACTCCCAGAGACAAACCAGAAGACTGATAAAGAGAACAATTAGCCCGCTGCGTGAAGCGGTCAAGAATACAGCGTACGCCATCGCCGCCATGCAGAAAATCCAAACCAACTTCTTGAGGACATTCGTTGAACGGTGCAGAAAAATCCAGCATAAGGGAAATCCCAGAGCGATCGCAAAGGCCAGATCATTAGGGTTGCCGTAAATTCCATTTAAGCTTCCCGTAAGGCGACCCATTACAGTTTGAGATTCGAAGATCGAAACAATCGCGACCAGGGCAAAGCAGGAGGCCTGAATGAAGACAAGTTTTCGAAGCCGTCCGAGCGTTGTTACCGTTAGAATGACGACAATCACAATAAGAACTATCTTTGAAAAACCGTAAACAACGGCTTGAAAGGCTCCCCCCCGCCAGACCGGTGAAAAAACAGCCGCTGCAAAAAGCTGGAAAAACAGTGCAAGCAGGTACCACATCTCGCGCGGAAGCGCGAACATGCCGGCCCCTGAACCTAAAGCGGCGAATGCGAACCCGACGATAGCAAGCCCCCCCGTTATGAGCGCTGGACGCAAGGTAGCCAGTCCAGGAATCCAATCCTCGGGGCGCGCGAAGTAGATCAAAACAAATGCCAGAAGGCTGGCATAGGCAAACCTATAAGAATGCCATGACACCTTCCCACTTGTCCCGTAAGTTTGGGTTCCTGTGATCATCGCTTTTACCGTCCGGGGAAAAGATGCAAAAACACCGGTCAGGCCATCACATGCCGGATGTTGGCCGCTGCGATTGCCAAATCGTCTTTTCCCCCTTGACGAAATATACCAGGGCTATTATGGCCGCCACATTGAGCATAACAACGGTAAATGAAATGTTTGCCAATCTTTTGAATATTCCCAGGTTAACCCTGCTGAGGGAAAGCGCCGCCAAAGCATAGAGCACGAGTTGGGAAAAGAAGGCCAAGTGATAGAACAGGCCCGGCAGGAACCACGACGTCACGAAAATGACCGCTAAGGCAAAAGGCACCCAGAGGCGGAACAGCTTATGGCTCACAAACTGAAGAGAAACCGGGTACGACGGCGTCAACACCCACGGTGCAAGCTGTACCAATTGGTAGTTGCCCACCAGCGTCCGTACTTTGCGCCGGAACTCGTGCTGTGTGGTAGCTACCGTGTCAAAAGCAAGCGCTTTTGGTTCAAAAACAACTCGACTTCCGCTCTTGATCACCTGAAGCGGAAGGTATACGTCATCAAGAATGGTCCCCGGAGGAAAGGGAACAAACAATTTCCTCCGCACAGCATAGAGAGCCCCTGTGGCGCCAACCACTGAGCCTGCGGCACTTTCCCACTTCCGAATTTTCTTCTCAAGCCGCCAATAGAGGCCCACGCCTTGATCGCCCGGTTTACCTCCGGGATCCCCGCCCATCATGAGCTCTCCAGAAACACAGCCAACAGCCGGGTCTGAAAAGTTTTCAACGAGCGTGCGGAGAGCATCACGTCCAATCAGCTGGCGAGCATCTGTAAACACGAGAACTTCCCCGCGCGCATGTTTGACAGCCTTGTTGAGCGCCACCGCCTTGCCAAGGTGTTCAGTTGAAACAAGGGTGTGAACATTTTCAACCGTCTTCGCGGCAAGAAGTGCATTGGTACCGTCCGTTGACCCATCGGATATGACAATAATTTCGCGAAGGTCCCGAGGGTAATCGAGGGTGGCCAGATTCTGTAGTTTCCGGGAGATGCAGGCTTCTTCGTTACGTACAGCGATGATGATCGACACGAAGGGCTGGAAGGCGGCACGTTGAATTGGCCGCTTACAGTATCGGCTGCGTGCAAAGATAATCAACGGATAGCCCAAGTAGGTATACAGCACAAAAGCGGCAGAGAGCCAGAATGCCAGTGTCATCTTGCCCCCCGTCCCAGCAGCACGACTTTGAAAGACCGAAGGATAATGAACAGGTCGAAACCAAGCCCCATGTTCTTGATGTAGTAAATGTCATACTTGAGCTTTTCTTTGGCCTCTTCGATCGACGCCCCGTACTCGTAGCAAACCTGTGCCCAACCAGTTATCCCAGGCCGAATAGCATGTCGCATGTTGTAATAAGGAATCTCCCGGACGAGGAGTTCTTCAAACTCCGGGCGCTCCGGCCGAGGTCCCACGAATTCCATATCGCCCCGGAAAACATTCCATAGTTGGGGAATCTCATCCAAGCGTGTATTCCGCAACCAGTGCCCGACTCGGGTAATGCGAGGATCCTCCTTCTGTGCCCAGGTTGGACCGGTAGACGATTCCGCATCGCACCGCATCGTTCGGAACTTGAATACAGTGAAGACCTTACCCTTAAGGCCAACCCGCTTTTGCCTGTACAATACGGGCCCCTCGGAAGTCAGCTTGACTGCAATCACAATGAACGGGAGAATAGGTAGCAAGAGCACGAAAAGAACAACCGTAGCAATAATCGATATGACCCGCCGGGCAAGCAGGAAAGAGGGATTTAGTTTCAACCCCTCAGCGAAAATAAGAGAGCTGGGGACAAGCGAGTCAACATCGATTTTTCCTGATGCCCTTTGATAGATCGCGGCGGCATCTTCGACTTTTATGCCGCTCAGGCTTAGTTCCAGAAGCTCGTGGATGGGCATGCGATTACGACGCTCGCGAATGGCAACAATCACCCGTCGGGCTCCGCTTTTTTGGACCGCATTGAGAAAATTCTGTCCCAGCGAACCATTTGACCCAAGTTCGCCTCCGGTGGCTCCGATCCAGCCCACCAACTCCATCCCCAATTCATTCCGGGTGCGAAGGATATTAACGATTTCGTCAGCCCAGTCTCCATATCCCAGCACATAAACACGCTCGCGGAAGTACGGCTGTCGCATAAGCCACACGTAGAACCCTCGCCAACCGGACAATGCAAAAGTCACAATGGCAACACCAACAATAAGGCTTCCTTTCCCAAGAAGGAAATGTGGAAATAAGTAGCCAACCCCTGCCAGGGAACAACAAACCAAACCGAGAACTACAAACAGGCGCGAATGAGACTCTCTTTGAAAAGCAGTCAGGTCAAGATCATAGAGATCAAACAGGTCAAACCCCAAAATCGTCAATGCTGTTATAGCAAGGACTTTGTATAAGCCGTATTGATATCCCAACACGATGAATGCGTCGTGTCCAATACAAAAGACCACGGCAAGCAGGAAGGACGAAAAGATAATCAAGGGCTCCGTAACCACAAGGATAAGCAGCCGAGTTGGGACATAGACATTGAACAGGCGAATCATCGGTTTCTAATTCCCGCCATCTTAAGATTCTGCTCTCTTTCCTTCCACGTAGTACCTGGATGAGCTGTAGGCGGACCGGGGGCTCACACGGTTTAGAACAATGCCCAGCAGCTGGTTATTACCGAATTCCCGACATGCCTTTTGCGCCCAGGTCAGTGTTGTCGAGCCAGACCGAACAACCATGAGCACGCCGTCACATAGCTCTCCGATGATTTTCGCGTCCGAAACGGGGACAACCGGAGGCGAATCAAATAGGATCCAGTCGAAACTGGCTGACCATTTCCGCAGGAGTCCTTCAAGGCGACCATTTGTCAGGAGTTCGGTAGCCTCCTCCGTGTGGGTGCCGCCCGGGACAAGAAAAATGTTCTGGACCGACCCCTTTTGAACTATCATTTCCTCACTGCAATTACCCTTGAGACACTCTGTCAGCCCCGGGGTCGGGGGAGCTCCAAAGGTCAGGTGCAGTTTAGAAAAGCGCAGATCCCCGTCGACCAGCAATACCCTGCCACGCTGCTGCGCAAGAGCCTGAGCGAGATTCGCAGTGACAAAAGTTTTGCCGTCCTGAGAAAGAGGGCTGCTGATCAGGATCTTTTGCAGGGATCTTTGCTTTCGGAGGAGGTACAGGCGAGTCCTCAACGTCCGGAAAGCTTCCACGCTGGGGTCTGGTGATGGTTGGCCAAGGACTAATAGTTTTGACGGATCGGACACCCATGCGGAAGTTTCAAGGGCTTCGCACCACTTCATGTTAGTTTCGGGAAGCTCAAGCCCCAGAAGATGTTGCCTCACTGCCGTATCGGAAAGGTCGCCCGGACCGCTCGACAGCATTCCCTCCGTTGCCGTCCCTTGCGGGTGGACCGCCTTTCCGGCCTCATCCCGAGCGGTACGCTGTTTCTCTCGTGCAGCCTTCTTTAGGGCATCGTGAATTCGGCTCATTGGATTCCTTAGTTCCTTGGGCGCGATTGGTACTTAATTGTCTTTACGTCTTGAGATCGCCGTTCGATGCGATCCCTTCCTGACCCTGGTTGTCAGCACCCCCGGGCGCTTCGTCAGCGCACAGGTCAAATTCAGCGGCGATTCCGTCGACACAGCTTGATGAGACAGAAAGAGATCCTTCGACGTAAGCTGCAATTAAGGCATGGTCACACAGCATGTTGATAAGCCGGGGGACACCCAGCGAATGCTTGTGAATGGCCGCAATCGCTTCCGGACTAAAAAGAGAATTCCCTTCCCTGCCCGCCTTGGCTAACCGGCTTGAAACATAGTTGTGGGTTTCTTCAGCCGTAAGAGCACGCGTTCGACACCGCAACGTTATTCGCTGGCGAAGCTGTCGCAACCGCGGGTCTCGAAGCTTTTCCTCCAGCTCGGGCTGACCGCACAGGACGATCTGAAGCAGTTTTTCAGTCTGCGTTTCAAGATTTGTCAGTAAACGGATCTCCTCCAGGAGTTCCATTGAAAGGCACTGAGCTTCGTCGATGATCAAAACGGCAGTCTCATTAGCCTTATAGCGTTGTAACAGCCACTGATTCAGTCGCGATAACTTTTGCCCTTTGGTTAGTGATTCGCACTGCAAGCCGAAATCGGTTAACACATAGTCAAGAAACTCCAGAAGGTCCAGCCGGGGATTGAAAACAAAGGCCGCAGGTATTTTTGAGTCACGTAGCCAATCAAGAAATATGTTCAGGATGGTTGTCTTCCCTGTGCCCACTTCACCCGTCAATTCAATGAAACCCCTCCGATCCATTACACCGTACGTCAGGCAAGCCAACGCTTCTTCAGTTTCCTTCGTCGCGAACAAGAAGCGCGGATCTGGGGTGACGTTGAATGGCTTTTCTTTGAGTCCAAAATGAGTTACGTACATTCGATCATGCCCCGTTCCCTATCTCATAAGAGGGTATGGCGCTTTTCCCCGGCGCCCGAGGACGCCTTATTCTCCAGCTTTAGAACAGCCGTCGGAACCGCTACGAGGCTTGGGATCCCCAGCAACGATTCAACGTCGTTTTCGGTTCGGAGAATTCTCTCGCGGCCTTCGAGCCACCAAATCAACCCCAATCCAGCCATAAGTCCTAACCCCAACCCGGCAAGCCCAAAGAGCGGGCGGTTTGGGAAAGTAGGATTTACCGGCAAATCTGCTGGATCCAAAACGCGGAATTGTTCACCCTGCTGCTGGCTTTGGAGATCAGCAGCCATTGAAGACTCCTGCTTCTTCCTTAGCAGTCCGTCGTAAAAGCTTAAAGCGGTTTGATGGTCTCTAGTGATCTCCTTGTATTTCTCTTCAATGGCGGGACTCATCTCAATTCGCGATTGATAGAGTCTCACCTGCTCCTTCAGGCGGCCCTGCTCCTGCCGGAGAGCTTTCAAGTTCTCTTCGTCCGCTCGAAGCTGGCTCCGTAACTGCTGAATCTGAGCCGGCTCAACGGAAAGGGGCTGCTGAGGCTTTGCCTCGGATTTCGAATCAGTTTTTGGCTTACCCTCTGAATCAGGCCCCGCATCCTGGCTTTGGATCTTTTTCTTGAGTAGCGCAATCGCAGCTTCCTGACTGACTACGTCGGGATACTTGTTGGTATATTGGGATTTCAACTGAATCAGATTCGCTTCCATTTGCGCGAGCTGTTGGCGCAACTTATCCTTGTCCGATCCTTCCTGGGTACTATTCGCCTTTAAAGCTGCCAGCTGTTGGTCCAGGAACGACTCAACATAGGCCTTATCTTGCGAAGTTCTCTGAATCGATTCGTTCACTCCCTCGAGTTGAATGTTAAGTGTCGTGAGAATACTGAGGTTGGTTTGCGTATCATCGGGAAGTGCGCCTAGATACTTCTGCTTGAATTGAGCCAACCGGGCGTCTTGCGCGTCCAACCGGCTTTTCGCGTCCTGCAACTGGGATGCAAGAAAATTGGTTGTCCCCTGCGCCGCCTGTTCGCGAAATCGGATGTCCTGGTCGATAAACATCGAGGTGATCCGATCACACACCTGCTGTGCCACTTGTCTGTCGCTATAGGTAAAGCTAATATGAAATCCGGGGAGACTCCCTTTGGGGTCCCGAATCAACGATTCCACAGGCTTTACAGAGATAGCAGCGCGTGTTTGCTCAACGCGCGACTCCATGGCCGCTTCGGTACCTTGCCCCAGTAATCGTCCCAGAAGTCCCGTCACATACTTGAAATGCCTCAGGTCGACAATTTCTCTGTCTTTAAAGAGCCCGTAGTTATCAATCACAGTTTGTAGGCGGGTACGGCTAAAGATCTGTTCTTCCAAGGTTGCCAATCGTTGATCGAGGTCGGAGCTAAATACAGGCTGCACAAAACTATCGGGGACTTGTTGCCGTTCTACCAGCACAAGAGACTGGGAAGTGTACCGATTAATCAATAGCACTGAGATACCGTAGGCAAGAGCTGCCCCAACGACGGCGGGAAGCAACAGCAGCCACCATCGCCGCCGCAGGATGTAAACATAATCGCCGATATCAAGTCCCTGTTGCTGCAGCATGTTCAAATCTCCGGATCCACCGTCTTCAGCCTCTAGCGGAGGGCAATCGCCCGCCCCTTCCAACTGAACCCAATACTTGCAATGTGGCGTAGGAATGCACCTTCGCATTGCGCGCCCAGGCACACCGGCGCATTTGCAGTTTCCCTTTGAAACTGGTAACTCACAAAAAGGGTCATAGTTCTGCCTAACAGACGACTAAGGCTAGCGCCACCTTGCCATGTGTTGAACCTTGAGCCTGGGATTACACCTCCCGAGCCGGAAAGGGCCCGGTTCTGGGCGTAGCCGAAGTCAATTGAACCGGTGAACCTTCTCCCTAACTGGTGGTCGAGCCCGGCAGAGACCTGGTTCGTTTCTGCGCCGAAGAACACTCCAGAACCCGGACTGGTGTAACGAATGTAATCCAAGTGCAGATCTCCCCCATGTAACAGGTACTGCAGAGAATCATAGGTGGTAAAGAAAACGCTAGTCACAGACCCACCCGCAGGCTGATTGATGACGTCCACCAGAGGACCTGCGGAAAGCTTCAAGGAGAGCTTGCCTGTAATTCTTCTTCCATAGGCAATCTGGACAGAATGGCCCGCAATATCTTCGTTCAGCCCGCTAAAACTTATGTCGCTATAGGAGTAGTACAAACCCAGGTTGTCACGCCGCGTGAGCGAATGGTCGTAGCCAATAGAGGTCACGTAGTAACTGGTATCGATAAACCCTGAGGACACGTAATGCAGAAGTCCATAAGCCCCCGAAACCGAAATCGAGGACCGAGGTGTCATGCTGTAATCAACTTCGACGGCCGAAACGTTACTCAAACGCCGCGAGTTGCCGGTCAATATCGACTGGTTTGGCACTAACGCAGGATTGAGCAGATTTCCATTGGCACTGAATCCGGTCCCGAAACCCTGGCCGATGCCTGCCAGCCCGTTAAACCCTGGAAAGCCAAATGAAGACTCTGGCAAATAAGAAAACTGATCCATGAGGTCAGCTTTCCAGCGCTTTCCATTGATTTGCTCGTCAATCGTCATCGAATGAAAATCTTCATATTTTCCTAAATCGCTTCCGTAATACGCAGTTAACGGGCGCGATGACACCATTTCTCCACCAGCATAGGACAAGTTGAATTGCGATTTACGCTTGATCCACTGCAGAGCAAGACTCCCGGATACAGATCCGCGGTACAGGAAATCCGTTCCTGTTCCGCTGGAAGCGCCATACGGATTGGTGTCCAGATAGCTTGAGAGTTGAATGGCAGGCAGAAGGAAACTCCTCCCCTCCCCTATTGATCCGGGGCTGTACGCTCTAACGCTCGAAAGAGACGGACCGTTGTCTTGTTGCGCGGGACGCCCTCCAGGATTCGTCGTTTGACTCCCCGCCTGGTACTGTCCAGCGTTTTCGTCGGGTCCTTGTGCTTGTGCCCGAGCCTGTTGCGGGCAAAGCGTTGCACGCCAGACAATCAACGAAGCCGTAATTAGAAAAAACATACGCTTGAACACTGGATTCAGGGGACAATGATGGTGTCCCCAGGCCGTAAAACAAACGCTTGTGATCCCGGGCCGCCTCGAACTGCTGCTTTGTAGTCGAATGGGTATCGCTCCTCTTTTGCGCCGTTATTCCGGAGGATGTATGTCTTCTTTCGGTTCGCATATTGGGTGAATCCACCGGCAGCCGAAAGCGCCTGCAGTACTGTCATGTTTGGGTATAATTGCTCGGGGCCAGGCCGGTTAACTTCCCCCAGGACATAGATTCGCTGGCTGTTGATGGCTGTTACAATGACCGTCACCTGGGGGTCGGACACATACTTGCGCAACGACTCCTGAATTGAATTCCCGAGATCCATTGGCGTCATGCCGGCTGCCTGGACATCCCCGAGAAGGGGCAACGAGATCTTTCCGTCGGGCCGGACCGGAACCGAACGGGTCAACTCGGGCTGTTTCCACACATCGACGTCAAGAACATCCTCAGGGCCGATAATGTAATTCTTGTTTTGTGTGGCCGCCCTGTGTGAAGAAACCGCGGAGCGGCCCCGTGCCACTGGCGCTTGCCCTTGGCCATGCAGACTGTAAGAGCTTGTAAAGACCGTTATCATCAACCCCACGACGATGATTACCTTGGATCTCATGAGACTCTTTTCACCTATTCTCAGTTTCTGAAACAGAATCGACTCCGATCTGCTTCAGTTTGTACAAGAGGGCTTTATAGCTGATCCCCAATTCTTTTGCGGCGCGTTTACGATTCCACCGAGTGCGGTCAAGTGCCTTCAGAATCAATTGATTTTCAACCTCACGGGCCGCGGTACGGGCAGCCTCCTTCAATGAAACTGCCGTCGATCGGCTCCTCTCAGGATCAGCCTTCCCATTCGAGGGCAGCACATCAGCCAATGCCAGTTCTTCATCTCCAAGCACCACAATTCGCTTGGCTACGTTCTTAAGTTGGCGGATATTTCCCGGCCACGAATAGTTTTGCAGGGCTTGAACAACTCCAAGACTAAGTGACGCCTTCTCCTTTCCAAACTGTTCGGAGTATCTGGTAAGAAACAGATCAGCGAAGGCAGGGATATCTTCCTTGCGCTGGCAGAGGCGAGGCAATCGAATGCAGATACCATTAAGGCGATAGTAGAGTTCCTCCCGAAAACGTCCTGCTTCCACTTCGTTTTTAAAGTTGTTCGATGCTGAAGAAATAATGCGAACGGCAAGACTACCCTCGGTTTCCGTTCCACCCTCCTCTGGCAGGCACTGCAGCAACTTCTGCTGGCAGGCGGGGGTCAGTTCACTGACACTATCAAGGAAGAGGGTCATCCCCGCAGTTGACACCGAAGATCGTTTCCCATCGCCTTGCCCTTGGAGGAGCTTTCCGAGAGCCGCGACGCTTAGGCTGCTGCACACGCATCTGACAAAGGGTCCGTTTCTCCTTGGAGAAAGTCGATGAATCGAACGGGCCGTCACTTCCTTTCCGGTCCCGCTTTCTCCAATGATGAGAACGGGCATCTCCGTCTTCGCGACCTCGACGATGATCCGTTCAACGGCTTGTCCGACCGGGCTCCGAGAAACGAGAACCTTTTCGTCACCGAGTCCCAATCGAGCGGATTCCGTGACAGCCGTTGTAGGGGATTCCACGCCCGTCTACCTCCTGGCAAAGTAACTCTGAAATGTACTTGAGACGCGCTTTTACAAGCGGTGAACTAAGAAGGGTGCAACTAGTGGGCCACTTTCAGGCCAACCTCGCCGTGAATTCAGATCAGCAATGAGATGTTGCACCTAGAGAGACAATCTCGCCGTTGGCGAATGGAAATCTGAGGACTAGTGTTTCCCTATGTGTCCAGATGACTACCACTTTTGAGAAAACTTTTTCTACTCTTCGTGGCGGCCACTCGTCATACCGACCTACCATGCGGGTATCGCCTAGCCTTGCACCGCGGAAATAATGGACGCCCCCGGGCACACTTCAGAGAATACCGTTTCTCCTTGAGTGGCCTTTGCTTGCAATTTTGCGAATCCGCCTACCAACCAAGGACGGTCTTAGCTTCCTATTGGCTCCCGGTTTGCCAATACTGAAAATTTGACAGCAGTGCGTTACATTAAAACACGCCAGGCAGAATCCCTGGCAGCAACGGGGGCTAATTCTGGCTGGCCAGGACCTGTTTGGCGTTTGTTGCATCATCGCCCGTCAGGTTGAGGCGTAGCGCCTCCTTCAGGTAGCTTCGGGCTTCTGCTTTCTTGCCCGTTTTAAGCAATGCCAGCCCCAGATGATATCTGTAGATCGCCGACTTGGGGTCCTGCTTTACGCACCCGTCGAGCAGTGAGACAGCATTCGAATAAAGCCCTTTCTTGTATTGGATCCAGGCCAAGGTATCGGTAACGGAGGGCAGGTTGGGCATCATTTGCTTGGCGCTTTGCGCAAGGCTGAGAGCCACATTGAGGTTAGTTCCCTGCTCTGCGTAGACCCAGGCAAGGTTCGCTGAGGCAATGGGAAAGTTCGGATCGATTGCCAGTGCCTGCTGGTAGTAGGTCTTGGCCCTCTCGAAATCCTTCTCATTGAGGTACAGGTTGCCAATAAAAGTAATCAGCGGAACGAACTTGGGTTGCTGGTTTAAACCTTCTTTGTACCGCGCGATTGCTTCAGATACATTCCCCTGATCCTGGTAGACTTTCCCAAGCCGGAGGTAGGCGCCCATATTCTTGGGGTCGAGCTTCAACGTCTTCTCCAGATCGGCCTGAGCCGCACCATACTGCTTAGCATCCATTTCAAGCGAGGCACGAACAACGTATCCGCCTGCCACGTCGGGATACTTGGAAACAAAGTTTTGAGCAAGCGAGAAAGCTTTGGCGCGCTCACCGCGCGAATTCAATGAATCCACCCACGCGCCTAGAGCGTCCGGGGATTTCGGATCAATCGAGGTAGCTTGGGTAAACTCTTTGTCGGCCTCAGGGAAATGTTTGCCCGCCGAATAGGCCTGGGCCAGCATGACGTGAACGCGAGGATTCTGCGGGTCCAGTTTTTCCGCCACGTCCAGTTGCTTCAAGGCATCTGTGATCTTGGATTCTCGAAGCAGAACGGACGCCAAAAGCATCCGCTCGCCAGGGTTATCAGGCTGGGCATTAACGCTCCGCAGTCCATACCCCTCTGCAAGCTGCAAATCACCCAAGTTCAGGCTGACGAGCGTCAATCCGTGCAGAGCCAGCGGCAAGTTGGGCGAGAGGCCCAAAGCCCGCTCCATTTCCTGGCGGGCTTCCTGGAAGTGCCCTTGCTCCTGGAAAGCCGCTCCGAGGAAGTAATGAGCTTGAGGGGAATTTGGAGCGTCTTTGATCACCTGTTGCAGGATCGTTTTAGCCTCCTCGGCCTTTTGCTGCGCCATCAGGATCCGGGCGTGCGCGATGCGGCCTTCAACCGATGAGGGGTTGCGCTTCAGAATCGCGTTGGTGAGGGACTCCGCGTCGCTGATTTTGCCAAGATCGAGAAGAAGCGCAACCAGGTGATACTGGATTTCGGCCTGCTTGGGGTCAAGAGACAAACCACGGTGATACTCTGCAACGGCTGCGTCCGCATTTCTCTCCCTGACATAAAAATCGCCTATGGCCAGCGCCACATCTGCTGATTTTGGTTGATGTTGCTTCAAATCCGCAATCACCTGCCCGGCATCATCTGCCTTGCCTTCTGCAGCAAGCATGTCCGCCAAGCCAAGATACAAAGGAGTGGCAGAAGGGTTCTGGGATATTCCCTGCTTCAGCACGTCCTCGGCCTTGGGCATCTGGCGTTGCAGGCGGTAGAAATTCGCCAGGTTTGAGTACGCATCAACAGAATGGGGCTCGACGCGAATAGCCTCCCGGAAGTTCTTTTCCGCATCAGCAGGCTTTTTCATCGTGAGTTCGGCAAGTGCCAGGCTGTCATAAGCAGAAGCTTTGTTTGGCAGCAACTTCACAAGGAACTCGGCCTCCGCAAGGGCCTTCGCATACTCTTTTTGGCCCAGATATGCCGTAGCAAGAATCTGAATTGCATCAGTATTGTTTGGCTCTTTTTGCAGAACAAACTTGGCTTCGTCTTCGGACGAAGTAAAGTTTTTTCCCATTTCGAAAATCCGCCCCAGCTCCAGGCGAACATCCAGCCGATTAGGATCTACTTCTTTTGCCTGCTGTAAGGTCTTGTAGGCATCAGCCCACAAATTCATTGCCTCGTCAGCCAGGGCGAACTGATACAGGGCGTCTACATATTTGGGATCGATCTGCAGGGCGTTTCGAAATTCAATTGCGGCCGCGGAATAATCCTTCTTCGCCATGTATTCCTTGCCATGATTTAGGTATGCAAGTTTCGCCTTCGCCGGGTCCTGGGCACAGCCAACCAACAGGCCTGTCAGGATCAACAAAACCCAGAAGATTGTTCCAGGTGTTTCTTTCCGATTTGTATTCATTGTCCCCCCCCTCTTACACACCAACATCCAAAGGGCAAATTAGTCCGGCAAGAAGTGCTTCAGTTCCGGAAAGGCATCTTTCACAAAAGCTTCAGCCACCGTACGAGCCTGCGGTATACCGCTGCTTGCCGGAGCAATAACGCGAACCAGTGCCCCGTCGGTCCGGTCACGTGTTATCGCGTCCACGATCAGCCAGCACCTCGCCCAGTATTCGCTGGCGACAACCCGGCCCTGCGATTGGTACCAATAGAGAACTACTTGTCGATCAAGTCCCTTCCCAATAATGTAATCGTTAACAGTAACGGCTCTACCGGAGTTCAAATTGATCTTCAACCTGCTGGAGTCCAAGGGCGTCCAGCCTCCACCTGGCAGGCAGTGTTTCGGAGAATGAATCGTGTCGCCGGTCCGCTGGCTCTCGTAATATCCAACGTAGAAGCCGACAGAATCCCCTTGACCATCCGTATAAAGGCGGTTGACATAGTCAGAAACACCCGCGACTCGGAGGACATCGTCAGAAATGGGCATATCTTGCCCCTGCCACCCCCCCAAAGTTAATGGAAAATCTGCCAGAATTTTGTGTAAGGGAATACGTTCACCATGGCTGATTCCGTGCAGCGCAAGGGCTCCCGCCACCAACAAAGCTGCTGTAATCCAAATTCGCTTTCTGACCGGATCGTTACGCATCCTTATGCCTCAAGAACAGGCCAATTACTCTATGGCTTACGACAATCAAGCCGGCCGCCACGATGAAAACCACCAACCCCGACATTTCGTGCAGAGATCCTTGGGCCCATTCCGGCCCGATCCGGTAAGTAGCCAGACCTGTGCCAAAAACCCGCAGGCTGTTACTCAAGATCGAAACAGGAACCGTCAATACCACCAGGAGCGCTCGAAGCCAGTTCCGCCTTTCGGTTATATAACCGTAGGCCACTGCCAGGGCCATCAATGAGATCAGGGAACGAATACCGCTGCACGCCTCGGCAACTTCGAGGGTGTAATTCGGCAGAACCAGAATGTTTCCTTCAAGCAGCACGGGAACGTGGACCCAGTGCAGGAACGTAAATGCCACTCGCGAGGCCCAAAGCTGCAACGGAAAAGTTATCTGATTGTAGATGATTTCCGGCGGTGGAATCATGAACACGAGAAAGCCCAGCGGGAACGCCATCGCGCGAAGCATCTTCTTCCCGGCAAGGTACAAAATGATTCCAGCCAGCAATGGCAGAATCGAGAGCCGCGAGACGAACAGCACAGCAGCCAACGACCCAGCCAACAGCATGCCGATTGCCCCCAAAATGACAAAGAGCCCTTTGTCCTCGGGCTGAGGAGAGATTGCCTGCCAGTCCTCGCGTGTGACCCAAACAACATACCCCGAAAACAATGGCACGAGAAACCCATGACTGAAGTCCGGATTGTCCCACCATTGCCCTACAAGTCCTGGCAGAATTGGTGAGTAGAGCAATAGGACCAGAGCGCCAAGCAATGGAACTCCCCATTGCCACAAGCGTTGGGATTCCTCGGGGACGTTAGTGGTTTTGTCCATTACTTCTCACCCAGGCTCGTCTGTGCCTATGTATAGCTCCGCCCTCTGGCAACGGTAGCTGCCCCATCTTGAACTGTAGTTATGCGAACTCATAGGCAAGTTTCCGGCCATTTACGATTCTCAAATTTCGTCTTGGGGTTAGACTTCGGAAAGGCCACGGGAAGGGTGGCACTTAGCAGTCGTATTCACCTGACCGGAATGTGAATCGTCTGTCCTGAAAGGAGCCCACAAAGTAGTATCTGTTTACCACTTTGTCGTAAAGTTTTTCATCTTTGGCCGACCCATTTCGTGACTGCTAATGTCGCCTAGATGAGGGCGTCAGCGGTCAGCAGAGCCGACAACTTCGATGGAAGCAACCTAATCTTATCTTATGGTCGCGACTTTCTCTCTATTGTCAGCCCGGTCTGCTGCATTTTATATAGCAGGGCGCGGTAGCTGATCTTCAAAGCTTTGGCAGCTTTTAGCCGGTTCCAATGGTACTCCACGAGCGTCTTCAAAATAACTCGCCGCTCCACTTCCATGATTGCAGCGTGGGTTATTTCTTTCAGCGACCGTGAATCGTTTGCTGGTAGCGAAAAATCCGGCGAATCGCAAATCCGTCCGACCAACTCGGAAGTAATAGCCCCCTCAGACCCTAGCACAATGTATCGCTTGATCACGTTTTCCATCTGGCGCACATTTCCGGGCCACTCGTAATTCTGGAAGAGATTCAAGACCTCAGGCAAAAGGGATCGGGCCGGAGTACCATTCGATGCGCTGTGCTTTTTGATGAGGTAATCCGCCAGGGCCGGGATATCTTCCCGCCTTTTCCGTAAAGGAGGAACCCGGAGGTTAATCACATTGATGCGGTAGTACAAATCTTCGCGGAACGCTCTCTCTTTGACTTCAACGCGCAAGTCCCGGTTGGTAGCACAAATTACCCGGGCCTCAATCTGGCGGTCCTCCTGGCCGCCTATGCGGCAGAATTGCCCGTCCTGAAGCAGTTGCAGCAGCTTTGCCTGAAGTGATGGATCGAGCTCGGAAATCTCGTCAAGAAAAAGCGTGCCACGGTTTGCCAGTTCCACTCTGCCCGGCTTCGTCTGATATGCACCGGTAAATGCGCCCTTTTCGTAACCGAAGAGTTCGCTCTCCATCAGCGTGCCGGGAATCGCCGGACAGTTCACCTTGACGAAAGGACCTTTCGCCCAGGCAGATCTTTCGTGGATGGCGCGCGCCAGCACCTCTTTCCCTGCTCCGGTTTCGCCTTCGATCAGAACCGGGATGTTGGTTTCAGCCACCAACTCAAACCGCTGGCGGATATTTCTCATTGCTTCCGAGCAGCCAAAAAGCACCTCGAGTGGGGGCAGTTCGTCCCGCGATCCAGCGGATTCAGACGCTGACAATAAAGACTCAGCCAATTTCCTGCTCCAATGTATATGTGCTAACTGCAATTCTATTCCAGGAAATGAAGTGTTTCAATTAACTCAAAAGTGAAGTTAATAAACAAGTTAACAACTTCTGATCGGCGGGGAGGCTGGCAGAGAGGGGTATCTCGGTGCCATTATCTTGCATTTTTTTTCACCGAATGCGATGGGCCTTTAGAAGTTTGTAAATTGCCATCATGTGTAATTCCGGCGCATAAGTGTATCCTTTTCTGTCAATTGGGATTAAGCAACACAAAGGCTGCGGTTTGGAATGGGAAATGCCTCTACTGAAGCGTCAACCTAACAGGTGGAATGCGTGTGCGCTCGAGAAACCTATCGAGCATGCGAAACAGGGGAGGATAGTAAGATGAGAAAACTGCTTCTAAGTTTAGCGGTTTTGGGATTTTTTGCGCTGGCTTTTGCCTCGCCAGCGCGCGCTGACACGGTCACATACCAGCTGACCACTGGAAATACCGCGCTCAGTGGTTACAGCGGTCCGTACGGCACCGTGACCGTTAGCCTGTCAGGGCAAACGGCAACGATCACTTTCACGGCACTTAGCAGTGGTGGCAACAGTTACTCGTTTGGGGGTACTCAGGCGGTTGACGCGAATGTGAATTCAACGAATTTTACCGTTTTCGAATCGAATGGAACAACTCTTTTCAACACTTCGTTAAGCAAGACCAGCACGCCCGCCTACGCCGGTGCCAACCAGGTAGACGGGTTTGGTAACTTCAACCTAACGATAGACAGCTTCGACGGAGCCAGCTATACATTCACTACGTTAACGTTCGTAGTGGTCAATGACGATACCAGCAATCCGTGGTCCTCTGCGTCAGACGTCCTTACGGCAGTCGATGGTGGGGACTCGTCCACGCTTGGGGCGCACATTTTCGTGAGAGATTCATCAGGCAACGTCGTAGCCACGGGGTACGCGGCAGACGGGAGCCCCGTTCCTGAGCCAGCCTCGCTTCTGCTGCTTGGCACAGGATTATTGGGCTTGGGCGGCATACGCCTGCGGCGCAAGGGAAGTCGCAAATCATAAGCATATCGCAGCCTCCCTTCGCATACTTCGCGAACACCTGCTGGGCTGTAGCGCTCAGACGCAAAGAAGTTCCGCCAGCGATGTGGTCCGCCATGCGGGACTTCTTTGCAAAATCTTGCTTGACATGTACGCAACTGAGCCGAAGGGAGGGTAAAAGCAAGTTTACGGATCGAAATAGCAAAAGCAGCATCAGCGCCAGGCCCACCCCTAAGAAGTTTGTGCCTTGGCCGTACTGAAGCCTTGAAAGGGAAATTTGTAGCAGCGGTTCTTTCGAAGAAATTACCTCAGGATAGCCTCCAATCACATAATCCCGCCCGATGGGTCCGTCTGTAGCTCCGGTCATTACCTGACAGAAATCAAGTAACTTCCTGATTGACATAAAGATGAGAAGCACATTACCCTAATTTAAGTTTAAGAATTGCTCAAAGTCGAATAGAGTTCATAACACCAGTCGGACGACATTGATGCAAGACAGCCACAAGGTCACAGCAAACCATAGCAGCCTCCATGTCACAGAAGAGGCCTTGTTCCTGCCAACTTTGGGTAGTCGAGTAAGCTTGGACGCGGAAGGGATCCTCCCCCGTGCAATAGCGCGATTTGCGCCTTCGGGTATCCACTTTGCAAATGCTTGCGAAGTGGTCTAGCCCTACGTCCCAACTACCTGTTGTTACATCATAGTAAGGAGATGTTCGCCCGGCTGAAGCTACAGGTGGGAAATGGGTGGAACGAGCCGAATTCTGGTTGTCGAAAATGAACCTCATGTCCGCGATTACCTTCTGACAACTCTCAAGTCGGATTCTTTCCAGATCGAGACCGCTGCAACGGGCCTTGAAGTGCTTGACCGACTTCAAAAAGAGCCCGCTCCCGATCTGATTTTTTTGGAAAGTCTCTTGCCGGACATGAACGGCCTGGAAGTTCTGAAGAGGCTTCGTGAATCACAGCCCACCCTGAGAGTCATCATGTTTTCTGGCCCATGTCAACCCAGGATGGTTATGAGAGCGCTTCATCTGGGCGCTTTGGACTATCTTTCCGAACCAATTCGGAAATCCGAATTGCAGGCTGTCGTAAGCCGCATACTGGATAACCACCTTCGTCCAGGGAATGGTTCGGAGCCAACCCTTCAAACCGAAGACATTGGCGACAACACGACACTGGTCGTTGCAAGCAATGAAATGCACAGGATCCGTGAACAGGCTGCACTGATTGCCACGGCAGATGTTCCAGTATTGTTGCTGGGAGAGAGCGGCACCGGCAAGGGGGTGCTCGCCCAGCTGATTCATAAATTGTCATGCCGAGCGCGAAACACTTTCCTCAAAGTCAATTGTGCCGCCCTTCCCAGCGAGCTTTTGGAAAGCGAGCTCTTTGGGTATGAGGTAGGCGCATTTACCGGCGCAACAAAATCGAAACCCGGCAAATTTGAATTGGCCGATAAGGGTACGATCCTGCTGGACGAAATCGGCGATATGCCAATCGGATTGCAGGGAAAGCTCCTCCATGTCTTGCAGGACCAGCAGTTCTTTCGCCTGGGTGGCCAGTCCCCGATACGAGTAGACGTCAGGGTCATCGCGGCGACAAACCTGGATATCAAGGAGGCCGTTGCTTCTGCAAAAATCAGGGCGGATCTCTATTATCGCCTCAACGCTTTTACAATTACTCTGCCGCCGTTACGCGAGCGACGGATGATTATTCCTTTGCTGATGAAACACTTTATGGCTCAATTCGCAGCGCAATACGGGCGTGAGCCGCGCGAGTTTTCTGGTCGGATGCTAAAAGCTGCCACGGACTACACCTGGCCGGGCAACATCCGAGAGCTGGAGAATTTCGTCAGGAGATATTTGATCATTGGTGAGGAAGCCGACGCGCTGCGCGAGCTTGAAACGTCACAGCCCGAAACGATTGAACAAGGAATTACCTCCCGGCACAATGGATCTAACGGATCTGATAGTCCTAATGACTTGAAATCATTTGTGGGCGGCTTGAAAAGCGGCGCCGAGGCCCGTGCCATATCCGATATTCTGGATCAGACAAATTGGAACCGAAAAGAGGCTGCTCGGCGGCTCAATATCAGCTACAAAGCACTTCTGAATAAAATACAGAAGTACTCACTTGATATCGATCCCGGCCAAACTCCCGTGTCTTAGGCAGTCCTTGCAATACCGTATCCGCAAAGCCGAAGCACGTGGTAGCTACGGCCGCAGCTTGGCGAATGCGTTATAGTTCATGACAACCCACTCGCCTTACCTTGCAAACTGACCAGCCGGTTACCCGGAAGAAAATTCAGCCAGCCCGACTTTCCATTAGCGACCGATCGTACGGTGAACCTGCTATGCGAGGTTTTCTCAGAGCCGGTCCTTGCCTATTACGATAGCCCAGTCTTTCTCTCCTCTGTTGTACACAACTGCATTCCTAAGGTATTCCTAGTAAGTACCATTTCGTACGACTTGAGCCTTTTGAGGGGGTTTTGATACATTTTGCGCCACCTGCCGAGCTGTAAACTCAACGACTTAGCTCAACCTATTGCGCCTCCGGAGTGACAGGCCGAAGTAGCCGGTACTTAGCACCACGGGATTTACCCGGTCGAGGGAAATCCCGAACTGCGAGCGTTCTGAGAAAGTGCGCCACCTTGGCCAGTGCCGAAAAATATCCGCGGACGGTCAGCTGCAACGAAAAGGCAGAGCCCGTGCTCTGCGTGTAGCGATTCCCTGTCTGCGTGGCGGTCAATCACAGCCGTGAGCTTTAAGCGCTTGATTATCGTTCGTCGCCAGCCGTCCCTTTATAGACGAACATCACCGTGCCGATGTGAATTTCTGATTGCGTCGCTACAGTGGAGCGCCCGACTCCAGACACAAGAGAATAAAATCTCCAAGTTCCCCGGCTGCAGCCAACCCAATTGGGAGAACTTGCCTACGCGACTTTGGCAATTTCATACCCATCCTGAACAGCGCTCTCGATGTCCCGCGGAACTTTTGCATCCCCACAACTTGAACCTCCGGGACGAGTGCCTTGAAAGCCTCGGGGATAGGCTCCGGCCGAAGGCCCACCGCCAGCAAGACACTTTCGACCGGCGGTAGAGAACGCACTCCATCCGATCCCTTCACTACCAGTGCCTCTTTGTCAATGCGTAAGACGGTGGTGGATGTGAAGAGAGTCAGGCCAGAAAAGCTTTTAAGCCGTTTAAAGAGCAACTCCTTGCTTATGGCTTCCATATTACGTCCCATCGCGGCCAGCATCTCTGCTCCGATGACCTCTCGCCCCTCCTCGGCCAGTTTCTCGGCAGCTTCCAAACCTACCAGGCCGCCACCGATAACAAGTACTCGCCGGCCATGAAGGTCTCGACTGTCCAGACAGTATTCCTTGGAAGTGAGGGCGGAAACGGTGTCAAGCCCTTCAATGGGCGGCCGGGCGGTTTTTGCTCCCGCCGCCCAAACCAGCAACTCCAGGTGGATCTTTCGCAGGAAAGCTTCATCCACCACCTGGTTATAAAGGATAGGAATGCCTGCTCGCTCGACGATCTTCAGAAGACCGTAGAGCGGGCCACTTATAGCTTCTGTGCCAGGTGAAAGGGGCGCAGCACGGAATGTACCGCCAGGTTGGGGGCCAGCTTCGGCTACGATGACTCCGTGGCCTCGTTCCCATAGCGTGAGAGCCGCCGAAAGACCCGCAAGATATCACAACGTCGAAAGTGCCGACCTGCCATTTAGCGGGAAGCTCCAGATCCGCCACGAGCGGCCGGCCCAAAGCGATGCCGTCGGCAAGGCCTGCTTCGAACATTTGGGTAAATATCCCCCGGCAAAGCCGGGGGCCTTAGGATGTGAGCCGCTCAAAGCGGCTATTCGAGGTTGCTAACGCGGCCCCGTCGTTCTGGTGCCACCCAAAGGTGGCCGCTTACCAAAGCCCCATTTGATCCAGGCGCTTGTCTTCTTCCTCTTGCCTGCGGATGTATTCCCGGATAACTTCTTCATCCCTGCCCACTGCGGACACGAAGAATCCCCGTGCCCAAAAGTCCTGACCCACAAAATTCCTCTTCCGCTCTCCGTAGGTCCGGGCCAGATGGATGGCACTCTTGCCCTTGATATACCCGATCACTTGCGACACCGCGTACTTGGGCGGAATCGCAATCATCATATGTACGTGGTCCAGCAGCAGATGCCCTTCTTCGATCCGGCTCTCCTTCTGCTCCGCCAGCCGACGAAAGATTTTGCCCAAGTATCGCCGCAATTCCCCGTACAGGGCCTCCCGACGGCACTTCGGGATAAAAATCACGTGATATTTGCACTCCCACTGCGTGTGGTTTAAGCTTTCTCTCTCGTCCATCCCGGATCTCCTTTGCGTGCGCTTTGGCGGCTCACTTTTAGGAGTTTCCGCAATGGACTCCCGTAAATGTCAAACTTCTACTGCCACCCCGGCAGAGCCGGGGGGCCTCCTATGTTGCGCTAGGTGTACGAAGCCCACTTTTATGTGACCGATCCGACTGGAAAAATGTCATTCAAAGATGTGTTTGATGACGCACGACAACATAACCGACATCCCAACATATCGTATGAAATGTTATGCACAACATTTTATAAGGAAATCTCTTGTCACGTGAACGAGTCTTTATGCCGGCTCAATGTGATAGCCTTCGCCAGCATCAGTATTGAAAACAAGCACATCTTGCTCGATCCGAGCAGGAATGACTTGGCGGTCTCGAGTCCGGATGACCCGCGCCTTCTTTGGCCACCATGGATTGAGTAAGCGGGCTGTTTTGCCGCGCTCGCTTCGCAGCGAAATTTGAGAAACGGAGCGACCATCATACGAGGCGCTGACAAGAAACGCCCCGGCGGCGCGCAGATTTCTGAATCGTGCAGGCCCCAGGCTCTGCGTATTCGGGAACAGACGGATTGTTCCCGTATAGCTCTGCATCATGCACTCGTTCAGGACTGCGGGCAGCGCAAGGTTTTCCGTCCAAATACCCATGTGCATCATGAAGTCGAAGTCGGTGGAATCAGCGTATCGACCTGCGGTTTGCCTCACCCGATCGCTCGCTGCGCCGTCCGGCAGAATGCAGTAGCGAACCTGGCTCTTGAACCACTTCAGATCAAGCAGGCCCATCCGTGCTCGAATCAAAGGCTGAAAGACGAGGTCGTTTCCCCCTTCCAGCCGAACCACCTGTGCTGTTCGACGGGCTATCTGAAGCTGATCTTCGCCACGCCCAATCCCCACCTGTTCAGCGGGGAAAACAGGAGCCAGCGTTATTGGAACGTTGTAAACGTACTCGACAGGAGCGTTCTCCACGTCCAACCAGACTTCTCCATATGGACCTTTGGCTTTGGGATACGGTGCAAGGCTGTCCCGGATCTCTTTCCACCGGGCGCGGTCTGTGCCGTCGGTTTCTAGAACATTCGACGCTTCCACCACGGCATCCAGTAGAAACGCGATCAAGGAAAGGTCCAGGGTGCAGTCCTTGTTCAGACGATAGTCCACCGTGAAACCCCAGTTTTCCGAAGATACGGTCGGTATCACGTGGTGTTTCCCATCGCTTCCTCTCTTGACATAAGCAGCCACAAACCTGGCCGCAGCACATAGTATCGGATAGACCTTCCTCAAGTAATCAATGTCTTGAGTGTAGACAAACTGCCACCAGAGGCTCTGCACCGTCCACGGAGTTTCACTGATCTGATAGCCCCACGGGGGAACGGGGTAAGGCACCATCTGGCTCGGAACCGGGTAGGCCGAGTGCGGAAAATAGGCGCCGGGCAGCTTGAACTTTTCCCTGGCGTATTTCTCAGACATCGGCATCAGGTTCTGGCAGAGTTCGACATAGGGCAGGTGCTGTTCGACGTGATTGCTGGAAAACACTCCCCAGAAAACCTGCTGCGTGTTGTAATCCATGTGATAGTCACTGTGCCAGGCCGTACCGATCTGTCCCGAGTTCCAGTTGCCAAACAACCCGGGCGCCACTTTCCGTTCACGCAGACAGCAAGCCAGGAAATACTGGTTGTGATACCAGATTTTCTCCAGGTCTGCGTCCTCGATTTCAACTGCCGAACGAGACCAGAATTCGTGCCAGCGAGCCTCTGAATCCTGCTGGATCTTGCTCACCGGAACTTGTGCCAAGCGCGTAAGCTCCTTCCGCGCGTAACTCGCCGTATCCAGTTCCTCCTTGCTGTAGCTGCGGTTCTGGCTGACCATGATCCAGGGATTCTTCTCGCCGGATTCTGCCGCCGCAAGCTCCAGCTTTTCGAGCAAAATATCCCGGGGTGTGACCACCTTGAGATCCATTCTGAACATTTGGCTGCCGCGCTGCTGCAATTCGACCCTGTTTCCTGTGGGCCCTTTGATAGCCCACGATCCACTCAATCGCCCCCAAAGCGAAAAGTTCCGGTCTTTATCAGACTTCGGTGGATTTGGCATTTCCCGCGTAGGACCGATGGCCGGAAAATACTGGAAGCAGGAAAACTCCGCAAAGCCTTGTTCAGATCGTCCCCTGATCTCAGCAGGAGGAAGCGGAGCGAAAGGTTTCGTCGCCCGGTCAGCCTGCGGATAGTAACAGACCGAATAGGCCGGCACTGGCCCATCCGTCGAAACGGAAACCAGCCCCGAATTCCAATCAACAAAAGTGCTTACCGTCACGGTGCGCGGCTGCCGATTCCATTCATGAATCCCCAATTCAAGAGTGAAAAGCCCGTTTGAGGGATCCAATATCTGGCGCCCTGCGTGGACCCAGCGAGGATCCCAGTGGATCCAAATGGTTCCGCAGGGCCAGGGGCGGGGCCACGGCCTCGCGTATGACGTGTTGACTTTATGCGTATAACGGCGGAAAAAATCGATATTGGTTTCCAGAAACAACATGTCTGGCTTACCCTCTTGCTTGGCCGCCTCGCTGGCACGGTCCCACAGTTCCAGAAGCTGGTCGAATGTCAGGATGTGGGGCTCAATGTCCTCGCTCACACGAATGTCCCAGATGTCGCTCTTTCCCACGTGCAGACCCAGCGCATCTGGCCGCACCTCCGCGACAACCCCCACATCACCATTTCCCAGCAGCATGCCTTCAAAGAAACTGGGACCCGGAATGTCACGTACAATTCGGTGCCTCTTCGCAATCTCTTCTGCCCGCAGAACGGGAACTTGAGGTGAAGCGAGAATGGATTTCTTCAGGCCCCCCACGGCGGTCGCGGCAACCGAGGTTTGCATAAATCTTCGGCGTGTCGTCTTCATCGGGTCCTCCTATGACTCTTGTCTACTCCAACCGAGCGGAAGCTGTCGTTAAGCTTTGGCTTTGGCCAGAACAAAGCTGGGGAAATCCTCGAATACCCCACTGTTCTTGAGCATCCGATACGCGATGCCGAGAAACCTACGGTCCAGGGCGATCATAGGATTGCCGTTCCCGCAGCGGCAGCAATCGTCTCAAGAGCCAGAAAATTGCAATTGTTTTAAGCCGACGAGGACAATCATATCTGACGTAGGAGCACGACCCCCTGCTTCGCTCCCTTGATTTGCCCTTCGATCACAACGCTTTGTCCAATGGCAGTTATGGTAAGAATCAGGGCGTCCGGGTCTGACTTGGACCGGTGCACAAGGTCAGGCTCTGACACGCCACCCACGAGCAGCACCGGCTTTTCGATGGTTATCGTCGTGCTCCCCTGGGGCACAAACCGCAGGTGGTATTGTGCCGGCGTCACAATCTTCTTTGTGATGTCAATCCGAAAGCGGTAATCCTTCCATGTGCCAACCTCATCACTCGCCCATACCTGCACAGGGTCATTCCAGCCCAGCGGGGGTTGCACTCCCGTATCGAAGGCTGCAAGGCGCCGAATGACCGGTTGCCCGACGCTTTCCTCGGCTACAAATCGAATGGCTTGCACAATTGCTGGCGGAACGGGCTGAATCCGCTTGTGGCCAATAGAAATCCCTCTTCCAAGATCCACCCACTTCCCGCTGCTGAACCCCTCAAGGCGATAGGCCCTCACGCGCTGGCCGAAAGCGCAGTCCTCTTGAAGAATTACGTGGTCAGCCCGGTGGGGCCTTGGCAGTTTCAGAACAAGCAAACGGCCGGAACCGGAGGTTTCCGCAAGACTATGCCCGAAGCGGCGATGGATTTCCTCGCCGAACTCCCGTGCCCGTTCAAAGGTTTCTTTGGGCATCAATCCATTTGAATCCGGCGGAAGATTAAGCATCATCTGCACGCCACGCCCAACCGAGCGGTAATAGATGTCTGTCAGTTCCTCGAGGGAAAGGAGATTTTTCTGCTTAGTTGGGCTCCAGAACCAGTCGGGCCGAAGGATTGAAACATCGGCTTCGATTGGGAGCCAGACCGAACCGTTCGGGCTTCCTTGGATTGCAGTAGCAACACCCGTTTTCGCATCAGCCTTAGGAATAGAATTCCAAGTGGGATAAGGAGCAAACCCATTCTCATTCCCAACCCACCGGATCGTAGCTTCCGGACCCTGGAAGAACATGGCACGGGGTGCATAGCGGTTGAGAATGTCACCAACCGGAACAACAATCGAACCGTCAAACCAGACCTCAACAATCGGACCATACCTTGTCAGTAATTCCGTAAGTTGCTTGCGATACATCTGGTTGTATTCAGCCTGTTTTTGGGGAGTCTTGCAGCGTCCCCCCAAACCGGCGCCGAACTTGTCGTCTCTCGGCGACAGATAGAATCCCAGCTTCAGGCCACGCTGACGACACGATGCGGACAGGTTGGCCATTACGTCCCCCTTACCGCCCTTCCATGGCGTATTGCGAATGCCATAGTTTGTCGTATGAGTCTGCCACATGCAAAATCCGCCTACGTGCTTGGCAACGAAAACAACGTATTTTGCGCCGAGTTTTACGGCACAATCCGCCCACTGATCTGTGTTGATGTTTGGATTGATTGCAGAAAGCGGCGTGGAGAGGTTATCGTACTCACTGTTCTGCCAAGTGTTGGGCCCGAAATGGATAAACATCCCCATCTCAAGATCTTGCCACGCGGTCTGGTCGGCAGTAGGAAGAGCATTTTTTGCCCTTCCAGCAACCGAGTATGCGTAACCCAGACTGCATCCCTGAAAAGCTGCACTGGCTCCAATTAGAGTAGAGAAAAAGCGACGTCGATGCATCATGCTATCAATTCTCGGATCCATTTAAGGCATACTCCTAATAATTCAATGTGAGATTTGGTCTCAGATATATCGCAACAAGCGATACTGCTACAGATTAGTGCGTGTTCCTGTTCCCTGCTGGGTCTGGAGAGACGAGCGGCTGCATTTCTCTGCTTAGTTCCCGACTCTTTCGCCTTCACTGAAGCACCACACCGTCAATTCAAAGTTGACCTTCTCCGTCGTTTGGGTTCCTTGTAACTGGATCCTGATTCTGGATTCGCCGTCGGGCAGCACAGCGGTGCGATCCGTGTTCAGTTTGGCCGTCGCCTTCCTGAACTTGTCGGCCAACCAGGCACGCCCGGCTTTGCAGATGATGAACTGCTCCTTGTCGATCTTCTCACCGGATTCGATCCGGCTTCCATCCGGCAATATCATCACGATTCCCCGCGCCGGAGCAGCAACTCGTAAGGCGAACTGCAATGCCTGAGAACCATAGGGATTGGCGATGGCCATTTCCGTCGCATCCTGACCAACCTGGCCTGAGAGCCTGAGTTCCCTGATCGGATACAAGGTGAACGTTTTCTCACCGGTTGGTTCCAGGTGGAATTTATAATCCAGGTCTTTCAGTTGCTTCTTCTGCGCAGACGTGAAGACATTTACGGCGCGGGCGCGTTCCCACGCACGGAACGCCTCGAAGATGGCATCCTTCTCACCGCTGGGCTCTACCACCTTTTCGCTCAGACCCAGCATGTAGGTCGCATCCCAGCCAATGGATTTGGCCTCCAGGTTCTCAGCGTCATACACCGACCAGTCGCTCCTCCAGTCCTGAATGCCGAAGGACGCGGGGAAATAGCTATTTCCAAAGCCATTACGGATGTCTTTGCCTTCAATCCCCCAGCGGTTGTTAACAGGATCGAACATGCGGTTGTCGCCGCCGACATTGCACACACTCATGTACATCCAGCCGCCCGCGAAAACGCAGGAGCCCATGACGCGCAAGCTTTTGCCCCCGGTCAGCCTGGCATAGGTGTCGAACAGCCGCCGGTAAAAAGTCCGAACTCCGTAGTAACCCTGGCACTGATACACCGTGCTTTCCAGCCCGTCGAAGTCAACGTATTCCATGCCGTTCTTATGCAGGACATTGGCATACCAGTCGGCATACTTCAGCATCAGTTGCATATCCGGCACGAAGCCGTTGTAACAGTTCTGCTGAAGCTTCACGATTTGATCGCCCGCCCGGTGCGCCGCGGCCTCCGAAGCATGTCCGCGCTTCACGTCTTTCAGGGTGAATGGGGCGGTGGCACTGATACCACCGTATCGCAGCATCTCTCCTCCGATGCGGAGGTAGTTCGAATCGTCTCCCTCCGGCCAAGTTCCCTTTTCGGCCAGAAACGACGGGGCGGTTACCACGACCTCTGTATCACTGGCGGAGAGGTCTTTGGCCAGTTTCGTCCGCAAAACGGTTTGCAGATGGTCGCTGGGAATCGGCGTGACATCGCAGGAAATCTTCTCCTGGAGAAACAGGCAAAGCGTATGCAGGCCGTATTTGATGCCGCGTTTTTGGGCCTGGTCCGTGAACTCCCTGTAAGTCAGCCGCCGTCCGTCGGAGAACTCCACCCGCGGCCCCGACCAAAGATCGTCGCGATTGGCAAAATACTGGCCCTGTCCTTCGTCCTGGCATCCGCATCCATCCATTCCGAGCGCCCCCACATACTCGATGAGCTTATCGTGAGGACCATGCCAAGCGATATCCGGCTTGTATCCGGCCGGATCGCGAACCCACTTCCCATCAATCATCGGATGAGGCAGACCCTCCCTCAGGATGATGCTTTCGATGACCGGCAGCCCCAGTTTGTCCGGGCACGCATAGAGCGCCACGGCCGACCCGATAAGGTCCGCATTCACCGGGTCGGTCACCTGATGGCGCGGCCGGGAACGCCCAAAACCGGGCAGCAGTGACCAAAGGTAGGTATAACTTCTGCGCCGGTCCCGCGCATGATAGGCCACGGTGGAACCAAATTCAGGCTCCAGCCTCGCGCCCGTCCCGAACACCATCTGGAAATACTCTTCGGGATGCGAGTAGAAGGCCACATCGCTGACTCCGTTCCCGCCGACCCGGAAGCGCTCGCCCTCCTTGTATTGCGGCGGTACGGGATATTTCTTCGGGTCGGGCGAATGGATGTAATAGGCCATCTCATAACAATCGCCTTCTACCGGTGGGCCGGCAATTGTGTTGTCGTCCAACCCCAGCATCCCGATGGCCCAGTCCTCCTCCCGGACCACCCCAATGATGTCGCCAATGATCCTGGAAATCGTTGTGCGGAGCGGCCCCCAAACGATGTTGTCAACGGAGCCGCGCGGCGCAAGTGATATCAACTGAAACCGGAAGTAGTTTTCTTTTTGGGCGATTCGGACGACGGCAGCCGCTCCGGTGGGATACTTCAACTCAATCTCCTGCTTCCCGGCATCGAAGGCAGCGGAGACCGGGGAGATGAGCCGATCGTAGGGCTGCTGAAACTCGTGCAGGCTCATCAACGGCGAAGGATGGCCGACTGGACAATACTCCTTACCGGACTTGCGAGAAACCAATGAGGTGATGAAGCCCTGCTTGTCAATCCGGATGCGGGCATACTTTGTCTGGAAGGTAAGGAGCAAACCGTTGCCGGCGTCAGCGATGCCCTGCCCCTGCGCCACCAGCAGTGCCACCGTGCCTGACGCCGCAATCTTGATGAATTTGCGACGGTCCACACCTTCGGAGCCACCATGGTTAGAATCTCTTCCATGCTCCCTCATATTTTTCTCCTCACCTCATTCGGTCCAATTCCCCTGGTAGGGCTTTCGGGTCTGCCGATGTGGCAGCGAGCCCGCGGTCCTGCCGATTTAAGACCTGTGGTCCTTCTGCTGGGGTGCGTTCACGGTGCTGCCGCCATGCCAAGGGACCGTCGGGATTTCTATTTTGCACCGATATTCTGTTTGACCGGACGCGCATAGTGTTCGGAGGAAACCCGAGTTAAGGGGAAATGAGCCTCTGAATCAAAAGATTCGAATAAGCAAACATGGCAATAGACAAGGTGAGCGCTGCGAGGCCGTAACTCAATGTTCGCAAAGATTCGCCCTTCCAGTCGCCATAACAATATTCCACAGTCGCAGAGGCAAGGTTCATGCTGGCCAGCATCACCGGCCATCCAATTACCGGTCCGTAAGTTTTCATGTAGGGCATGGCCCAGCCGTAAAACATCAGCCCAGTGATCCACACCACGGCCATGCCCACCGCCATGGTTGTGAACCGAAAACCCCGAGACTCTCTGAACTGTTTCAGCGTTCCGTTCTTCCTCCACAGATGAGCGCAGTAGAGGCCGTTGCTTACAAAGCTGGTTCCAAGGTAGGGCACATAAAAAGCAAACGTCATAAATGCTTCTGAGGCACCGTGAGCCTGCGCCACTTTCATAAACTGTCCACCAAAGGCAATGCCAATGTTCTGCAACGGAGTCAGCAACCCCGCGGTAATCGCCAACACAACGCCCGTCAGGGCGATAGCCGTCATCCGCGTCCCGCCCTTGTAGTCGATCTCCATGTAGGCCGATTCCTGTTTTCGTTTGGAACCCGCCACAGCCAGAATCACAACCCCCAGGGCACCAAGCCCCAGCCCCGCCATCAGAGACATCCCGATCTTCCCGTGCAGCGCTTCCCGGTGCTGAATCACCAGCGGCACAAATGCGCCGACGGTCAGCGCCATGCCGTTGGAGAGTGAATTCGTCAGGGCGATTCCCACCATACCGATCGCACGCCCGATGCAGATGCCCGACATGCCGGCCACCAGGCCCACCGCCAGCATGATCAGATTGAGCCGAAGCCCCACCTGGTCCAGCACCTGAAAAATCGAAGGAATCGTCAGCCAGGCAATGATCGGCGGGAAAATCAGACAACCGGAAATAACCCAGACAAACCATGTGTTCTCCCATGCAAACTTCGTCATGTATCGCATAGGTAGAAAACACACGCCGAGGAAAACTCCGCTCAAGACCGCCAGTAGCATGCCAATGAACATGCAATCTCCGGACTCTTTTATTGAGGGTCCACATGGCTGAGATCGATGGGCTTGAAACCAATGCGGAAGGCCGGCGATCCGGGCCTAAGAGAAAAATTACCCCGCGCTGGATCCTCGAACAACGGATCAGCGATCAGTGAATGCACGTCCTGCCCGCGCGCCTTCCACTCGGCAAAAGACAGCTTCCCAAATTCAATGGGCTGGCCGTCCGTTCGATAGTAGAGGTTATGATCGAAGTGGAATTCGTTGTTGGCCCATGTCCCATCCAGCAACTTGCCGGAATTCCAATAGACAATGTTGTGCTCGAATG
>JAJYLL010000158.1 GCA_021787735.1 Acidobacteriota bacterium
GGGAAACCCATTCTATGGAAGTTCCTGTGCAGCCGTGACTCAACCCAAAGGGGTCTCTAACATAGATGAAGGTACTACGGTCCTGAATTCGTTTCGAAAGTTCTAGACCGATGGGCTTACGAACACGGAGTGACGCTGGATTTCAGCCGACCAGGAAAGCCGACCGACAATGCGTACGTGGAGTCGTTCAACGGCCGGCTACGGGACGAATGCTTGAACGCGAATTGGTTCCTGAGCTTGGAAGACGCTCAGGCGAAGATCGCGGCTTGGCGTCGGGACTACAATGAGAGTCGGCCTCACACCGCCTTGGGCCACGTGCCGCCACCAGAATTTGCTGCTTATCTGCCGCTCCCTCCTGCAAACTCCTGGATTCCCGCCACGCCTGGATGCAGGCTCCCTGGCGTCTTCCTGCGCACGCTTCCCCGCCCCCGGGCACGAGAGCCAGAAGTCCCTAACAAACTCACCGCTTATCAGCATGCTACGATCTTAAAAGTGGGCGAGGAACTGTTAAAACTAACAGTGCTTTAACATCAGAAGAGGAGAAATTCAAGCTCAGTCTGAGCTGCGACCGTTCTCGGTGATCACCCAGTCGTTGGAGGGTATGGTCAATTTTGGTTGCTTCGGTCATCTGGGGATGGTTCCCAGAGGTTTGCATCTGGTGTCCACCGTGAACGATCGAATTCGACGAAGAATGGATGAGTTAGCACTGCCGATTCCGCTCCACTCTTCATATCCAAGGTCTGTTGGTGCGGGCCTTTGGCCTTACTATGGTTCGGGGCACGATATTGTGCAGGTCAAGCACAGAAACTACCCGCCAAAAGGTTACTTACTGAGCGTCACCATGCCTTCCGTAAACGAAGGAGGGGCGTCGTCTGGTTTATTTCCCCAGTCCTTATTGGGAGTTGGGCCAAGCGTGAACTCAAGCGTCGCCCCTTGGCTGAAGGTGTCGTAGGGGATCCAGGTCCGTTCGTAAGGGTTGCCGCCGATCGTCAGGCTCTGCACGTAAGGATTCGCGGCAGAAGCGTTTATGCCATCAATGTTCACCACCATGCCATTCCCTAAGTGAAACACCGTTTTTGTGAAAAGGGGACTACCCAGAGCGAGTCCACCAACTCCGGGAATTGCCGGGTAAGCTCCGAGCGTGGCAAAAACGTACCATGCCGACATGGCGCCAAGATCATCGTTGCCCGGCAGACCATCGGGCTTGTCGGTATACAATTGTGTTTCAACCCGCCGCGTCACATCCTGCACACCCCACGGCGCACCGGCAAAATCATACGCCCAGGGCACGGCAAATACCGGTTCATTGCCAATATAGAAATACGGCTGGTTGGATCCGGCGTTCAATTCCGTAAAGAATGTATTGAGTCTCTTGATCACGGCAGCGTTCCCACCCATCAGATGGATCAGAGACGCCATGTTGTAAGGCACCATCCAACTGTACTGTGCCGCATTCCCCTCGACGTAATACTTTGATGATCCCGGATCCACGGAAATAAAGGTGCCATCTTTCCGGCGAGGGGTGATATATCCTGTTTTGGTGTCGAAGGTGTTCTGCCAGAACTGCGCTCGCTTCATGAATGTCTGGCAAGTGCTGGTGTCCCCCAGCGCCTTGGCCATCTGTGCGATCGAGAAATCTGCCGAGGTGAATTCCAACATCTGGGAGGGGCCACTGTGAGACCCCGGTTTGTGGCCTTTGTCGTCCGGGCCAAGGTACCCTTGCTTCAGGTAACTGCTGAGGCTGTCCCATTCCATGCAACCGTTGCAATTCGCCCCCGGCTGGGTTGCGCCTTTCAGCATGGCTTTCAAGGCAGCCTTCGCGTCAAAGTCGCGGGCGCCAAAGGCATAGGCATCGGCAATGATCGGGCACGCTGGGTTGCCCACCATCTGGCAAGCCTCATGGTTGGCGACAGGCCACATCGGCAGGCCGCCTCCCTGCTGTTCATCCACCACCAGCGATTGGATCATGTCACTCGCTTCCTTGGGGTGCAGCAGGGATATCAGTTGCATCTCGTCGCGGTAGATATCCCAGCCTGAATAATTTGCATATTGCGTGTAGCCTTTTGCCACATGGACATGATTATCAAAGCCCATGTATTCGCCGTTAACATCGCTGAAGACGTTCGGGGCCAGCAAGGCGTGATAGAGGGCTGTATAGAAAACCCGGTCTTCTGCCCTGGTACCTCCGCTCACCGCAATTAGTCCGAGTTCGTGGTCCCACGTCTCGTGTGCCGCCTTCCGCTCTGCATCAAAATCCCAGCCAGGGATTTCCTGGTCCAGGTTATTCCAGGCGTTTGCAACACTGACGTAAGAGATTGCGACCTTTATTTCCACAGTCTGGTTCTGGGTGGTATCAAATCCCACAAAGCCACCCGTATTCGGCCCACTGACGGAACGCTGGCCTCCCTTCACCAAGGAACCCTTCCAGGTTCCAAACCGCGTGAAGGGATGGTTGAACTCCGCGGCAAAATAGACTGTGTACTTGTTGGGGTAACTGCAGAACCCGCCGGTGGCAACGCTCCCGGAAATTTTATTGTTCCCGACGATTTCAACGGTCGCGGTGCCCACGCCGTTGTGGTTTGCTGTCTGGCTTGTCTTAAAGAGGACATTGGCACCCGCAGAGGAGGGAAACTCGAAACGGCCTATGCCGGCCCGTGTGGTCACGGTTAGTTCGGCCATGACGCCGTTGTCGAGGCCGACGGAATAGTATCCGGGTGAAGCCGTCTCGTTGGCATGAGAGAAGTTTGCCGAATAGGACTCTATGTCTGCCGCGGGCGAGGATGTGATGGCCCCAACCCAGGGCATGATGGGGACATCGCCCATGATCGGGCATCCCGGACCGCTCAGGTGATTAAGGCTGAATCCGCGAATGACGTTGTCGGTGTAAACGTAACCTCCTGCATGTTCTTTGAAACCTGACGTGGGGCTCCACTGGATCATCCCAAAGGGCATAGTGGCGCCGGGAAACGTGTTTCCATCCGCGGTTGTCCCCACGAACGGATTGACATCGTCCGCCGGGTGCACCGGTGCAGGATTCATACTCACTTTGCTGGGGCCGGCGCCCTGCTGGCAGCCAAGAAACAACAGCGTCAGCGGAATGAAGAGTAACAACGCAAATGACTTCATGGAAATGCGCATTATCAACTCCCTCGCCATCTTCATGGCTCACAATAAATGTGGACTACGGCAAGTTGCTCTGCTCAAATTCGCATGGGAAGCGTACGGCCTGCCGTTTTCTGCAATTCAATCTTTACGGACTTAATCTCGTGCGGCCCAATCGAAATTGCAACCTACATTCCCCTGGAGTCGAGCAAAAGAGGCCTATCCATGTTGGTTAGAACGGCCCGAACTCCAGACCGGGGTAAAATCAGTCAGTCCTCAGGTTGCCGGCCCTTGAATTCACAAGACCGGAAAAAGAACCGAATTGTCATCCTCAGCTTTCTTGATGGCGGTTAGGATAACATTCTTCGGCGGATCGAGGTAGATTTCCCTAATTTCTCCTGGCGATACCTCCCGCAAAAGACAACGCCCTCGGCGATTTCGCGTGCTCCTCCCGACTCCAGCAAATCGGAATTGGGCAAAGAACCTCTGGCAACATCAATGCTCGGCTCACAAATTCAAAATACCAAGCCAACCTTATCACTTCTGTACCGAAAGCGCGCCAGACCTTTTTAAGTACAGCGCAACAACTGCGGACTACTTCCTTCGTGCTGAGGTGATTACCGGTCGCAAATTCTCGAAATCCGCTCGAACAGTAATCACGTTGGCGGCCGGCGCGCTTTGCGACAGGTTCCGACCCACACCCGCCGCGATACGTGCCTTCGACATCCAGATCGCCGCGAACGGAGATGGCGTTCGAGTGTTCGCTGATAATAAGCTTGAACTCGGGCAAAAGGATGTGAACCTGGTCAATCTCCCGCGTGCCGTGGTTGATCCCGAAGACGTAGGGCACAGTTCTTCACTTACACGGCCCCAAGAAGTGGGTCAGCCATTCGACTGACAACCAGTCTGCTTCGGGGGTTGGCATGTGCCCCGTGTGGTGATTGAAATACCCGATATTCAAGGGCTTGTTGTAGAGCATATAAACCTGGCGCGCGGCGTTGATGTAATACCAGCTCTTCGCGGTGTCGAACTTGTCCCCGCCGATCAGAAGAAACGGCCTGGGCGCAATGAGCCCGAGCAATTCATGCTGGTCGGTGTCCCTGCTCACCTTGTCGATGAATTCGCCGAAATACCAGTAGTCGTCGTAATTTGAAAACGACAGACCAATGCCCAGTTCGTTTGAGACAACGGCCGTGATTCGAGGGTCAAAGGCCGCGGCATACAGAGTCATTTTCCCTCCGAGCGAGTGGCCGATAATACCGATGTGATTGCGGTCCACCATCGGCAGTGTAAAGAGGTAGTCAACCAGGCGGTGGGCGTCCCAGACCCATTTGCCAAGGCCGCTGCAGCGGGGGTGCCGCAGCTTCAGGTTGGCCACCGCTTCGGCATACCCCTCGCCGTAACTCTCGCCGAACCATCGGATTGCCACGGCAATGTATCCCTTCTGCACAGCCATGTATGCGAACGAATCAACTCCCATCCCCAGAAACTCACGGCCTGACAGATTCCGGCCGGCCGGGGTATCCACATCATAGAAAGGCACAATCACAACGGGGCGTGGGCGCGATATAGAGATCGCCGGCATCATGACGAGGATCTTCTCCCACCAGTCCGGTTCGACCTGGAGGTACATGAGTTGGGCGGTGTAATTCTGGTCTGTGACCGTTTCAACCAGCCGGGTCTGGGATGGTGGTGGGGTGATTTCCATCGAACCGAGCAACTTGTTCCACTTCGTTTTGATGGCCTTGCGGCGAACTTCCCATTCAGCAACTGAATTGATGCCCGCCACAAGAGATGGCAGATTCCCAATCGACGATTGATAGCCGGCCGGCGTATTGTTGTAGGGCGCAAAGAAGTTCGTGGTGTGCTGCGCTGGTGGCAGGACGGGCTCAGGTGCGGCGGTGCGGCAAACCCGGAAACCGGTGAAGCGGCTCTTATATTCGGCGTTCATCGACGAGCGGTATCCGCGTGCCCAGTCAGAAGTCGTGCTGATGAACGAGCCGCCACGAACAATGCGGGCCAGCCCCCGCAACGGGCCGGTAGGGTTATACGAAGCCTGCGGGGTTCGCTCAGGGTTGAAGTAATCTGTCGTCCACTCCCAAACGTTGCCATACATGTCATAGAGGCCATACTCGTTAGGTGAGTAGCTTTTTACCGGTTTCGTAGAGGTGGTCTTCAGTTCCTCGACAAGGCGACCGACGTGTTTGGTGTCACGGGTACCAATGTTGGCGGTAGTCGAATTGCGCCCCATCTCGGGAGCGGCTCCCGCCGCGCGGGACCACTCGGCGTCCGTGGGCAGCCGATAGCCATTCTTGCTTACATCACAGAACCCAGTCTCCAGGTTGTAGCAAGGCTCCAGGTTCTCACGAAGACTCCGCAGATTGCAGTAGCGAATCGCCTCCCACCAGTCCACCGTTTCGACAGGCAGATCAGAACCTTTGTGAAACGACGGGTTGTAACCCATGACATCTTCGAAATCGCGCTGGGTCAACTCTGTCGGCAACATAAGAAATTTGCCAAGGGTGACGGTCACAGGCACCGCGGTTAGACTGTCTTTTATTTCGTAGCTGGTGCCAGGTATCTCAACTAATTGACCGGACGAAGGATTGTTCCCTGAAGATGAAGACTGTTCCTTTGCCGCAGCGGTATCGTGACCGCCATGGCCCATCCCAGACATCAAACCTCCCGCACCGAGAACTGAGCCCCTTAGGAAATCTCGCCTTTCCATCCTTTATCCCTCGTTTCATGCGCCACGCGAGGACGGATGCCTTCTAAATGTCCTGAACAAGCAATGCTACGAACCAGCATCTCAGTATTCCTGCTGGCTATAAGGAACTTTCAATCCACGCATGGGCTGAACGTTCAGCGCTTTTATCAAAGTGCAAAATCCTTGGAATCCGCAGATATTTACTCTACCTCTTGAATGTTGACCGCAATCATTCCAAATTCCGTTGTGCACGCAACCGCGCGATGAGAATGCTGGAGCACCGGAGAGAGAAGCCAAACGGATTTTCCGCGAGTCCATATCGACCTGCGACTTCTACCAACTGGATTCCACTCCGGGAGAGATAATGTCGGCAAGCGCGCGTGCCGTAAGGCTCGTCACCGTATTGAACGCGTTGGCTTCTCCTTTGCTTCTGGGTACAGCCCCGTCGTTCAGCAAGCCATAGGACTTGCCGTATTTCGGCTTGATAATAAAGGCGTCGAATCGGCGCACTGCTTCTGCGACCCGTGTGTCCTGATCAACATGCTCGTAATACCAAATCAGGTAGTTCACAATTCCCGGGCTGCGAGTCCGGTCCCAACTGTCTTGGCTCTCTTTTGACCATGTGCCATTAGGCAGTTGTGTCCGCAGCAGAAACTCAATGTTGGGCTTGACGGTCTTCCCAATCCACGCTCGCCAAGCCGGGTTGCCACAATGGAGGTCAAAGGACAGAATGCCCTCCCCGACATACGCCGCGGTCCCGTAGGTCTGTTTCTGCCACAGGTTGTAATCGACCTGGGGATTGCCGCGCCTACTCCAGTCGGCGTTATCCATGGCCAGGATGTGAGGGATGTTGCCATCGCTCCTCATCGTGCTGAAGATCCACTTCAAGGCGTGATAGGACACTTCCCGATACCGATCCTGCTTCGTGATGTGATACATCCAGGTAAATACCTCACCGCCCGTGAGCGCGGAGGAGAGCGTGTACTGATCGCGGATCGGGTCCGTCATTACATCGTCTTTGACATGGCGCCAACCTGTACCAAGCGCGCCGTCCTTGTGGATCATTCCATCTCTTTCGATTGAGTTCACGTAACGTTGGACGGCCTCGAAATACTCCCGTTGGCGCTTATGATCAACATGGTTGTATAGGGCAATCAAAAGGCCTAGAGCGCTGCCAGTATCCGCCAGGTAAACCGTACCGTAACCGGAGGCCCAGAAACCGTTGCGCATCTGTCTATTCAACAAGTAGTCGCCATAAGCAACTGCGGTATTGAGATAGCGGCGGTTGCCGAAGATCACGTATCCATCCACCAGGTCCCGCATGTAATAACCGCCGATATAGATCGTCGGGTAAGTGCTCTTGTTCTTGACAATATAGTCGCAAAGATTTTTCAGAAGCTCGCGTGTCTGAACACAATCTTTTTCAGCGCAGAAGGGATCACCCCGCCTTGCCGGTGCTGCAGACATAAGAAAAGAGAACAGAAAAACCGCAACCAAGGCAATGCTTATGCGCGCAATGAATTTCTTATGCACCGCACTTCTCCTTTGAAGGGAATGGGATCTTGTCGAAAACCAGGGAAAGTCCTTGCCTATCCCCGCCATTTCACGCCAACGTGGCCGACCAGCCCAGCACGCCTACGGCAACCAGCAGCACGGCCAGGCCAGCTCCCATCCGGATCCGCTCGCGGCGGCCGGTGCTTTTCCATTCGCCGGCAATGATGCCGCAGGCGTTGGCGGTCAACAGCCCCACGACCAGAGTCAGCGGCCAGCCGATCGCCGGGCCCAGTCTCCCGAGCTTGGGCGCCGCCGAACCGTAGACGAAAATGCTCCCACCCCAGAGCAGCCCCATCAGAAGGGTCAGTCCGTAAAGCGACAGGGATCGGGACT